>JBFWTJ010000255.1:0-5425 GCA_050247895.1 Acidimicrobiia bacterium | reverse complement strand
GCTTTCTCCTTTCTCCGGCGCCACCGCCCGCCGGCCCCGGCCCTCGGGCCCGACGGGTCCGTGGAAGGCCCGCCCACCGCCCAGTCCGCCCCCCACGTCGCCGGCCCCCGGCCCGGTGGCGGTCCCCGGTGCCGCCAGCCCACCGGATCGGGCGCCCGAGCTGGCCGACACCATCCCCGGTGGAGCCGCGACCGGCCGCTACGTTCGCCCCGGGTTGGCCCTGACCGCCAGCAGGAGGGCGACGGGTTGGCAGGTCGAGATCGCTCCACCGGGACCGAGGCCACCGTCGACCTCACCCGTCGGTACCTGAGCGAGCTGGGTTCGTACCCACTGCTCACCGCCGAGGAGGAGACCGCGCTCGGCGCGGCCATCGAACGGGGCCGGATCGCCGCCGCCGAGCTCGCCGCGGGCGTCGGCGGAGCCCGCGGCCGACGCGCCCTGGAGGACGAGGTGGCCGCGGCGGCCGACGCCCGCCGGCGGTTCATCCAGTCGAACCTCCGCCTGGTCGTGTCCATCGCCAAGCGGTACCAGGGCGCCAACATGTCGCTGCTGGACCTCATCCAGGAGGGCAACCTCGGCCTCATGCGGGCGGTGGAGAAGTTCGACCACCGCAAGGGGTTCAAGTTCTCGACCTACGCCACCTGGTGGATCCGCCAGGCCATCGGCCGCGGCATCGCCGACAAGAGCCGGACCATCCGCCTCCCCTCGCACCTGGCCGACACGCTCGGCGCGCTCCAGCGGACGGCGGCGACGATGCTCAAGACCCTCGGCCGCGAGCCCACCCCCGAGGAGCTGTCCGAGGCGACCGGGGTGGCCGTCGACCGGGTGCGCCTGGCCCTGCGCGCCGCGCCCGACCTGATCTCCCTTTCCAGCGCGGTGGGCGAGGGCGACTTCGAGCTGGGCGACCTGCTGGCCGACCAGGACGCCCCGGCGCCCTTCGACGTCGCGGCCCAGTCCCTCGAGCGCGACGACCTCCACGCGCTGCTCGGCTGCCTCAACACCCGCGAGCGGGAGATCCTGGTCCTGCGCTTCGGGCTGACCGACGACCAGCCCTTGACCCTCGACGAGGTCGGCCGCCGCTACAACGTGACCCGGGAGCGGATCCGCCAGATCGAGGCCAAGGCGCTCAGCAAGCTGCGCCACCCCTGCTCGGCCCGGCACCGCCGCCTGGTCGCCGCGCTCGAGGTCTGAACCCCGCCGCAGCCCGCTCGGCACAGCCGGCGCGGGGCGTCAGGTGCCGGTGGCCCGGCGCAGGGCGTCGGGCAGCACGGGCGCCGACGGAGAGCGGGCGGCTCGTGCCATGGCCACGAGCGCGCCACTGGTCTCGGCCTGGAGCTCGGGCAGGGCGTCGGGGTGGAACCAGCCGGTCCGGACGATCTCGGGCGACCGGGCCGTGGCCCGATCGGGATCGGCCCCGGGGGCGGGCCGGGCCCGGTAGACGACGTCGACCCGACGGGCCTGCGGCTCGACGACCACCGCCGGCTCCCCCAGCAGGACGACGTCGAGACCGACCTCCTCCCGGGTCTCGCGCACCGCCGCCGACGCCGCGGCCTCGCCCCGCTTCAGCAGACCGCCGGGCACGCCCCAGCGGTTCCGGTACGAGAGCTGGACGAGCAGGAGCCGCCCGTCGTCGCGCTCCACGAAGCACATCGCCCCGACGGTGAAGGTCGGCGCCACCAGCCGTACGACCCGCCGGCGGGCGCGAACCGGGAGCCGGCGGAACAGCTGGAGCAGGAGGCGGTGGACGAGCGCGACCACGGCGCGAGCCTACGGCCCGGCCCCGGGGGCACCTGCCGCCACCGAGGCCGGGCCGTCCACCGTCAGATCCGGCTCTGCACCCCCGGGTCGTCGAGGGTCCGGCGCCCGGCGACGACCTCGGCCAGCAGGACCGGCGTGGCCGCGGCCAGCGGGGTGCGCCGAGCGTCGTGGTCGTCGACGACGACCAGGTCCCGGTCGTGCGCGTCCTGCACCACCGCACCCGCCTCGGTGCACACCAGCAGGCCGCCCAGGTAGTCCCACGAGCCGTGGGCGTCACGGCTGCAGTCGAGGTAGGCGTCGAGCCGGCCCGAGGCCACCGCGCACAGGTCGAGCGCGGCCGCGCCCAGCGTCCGGTACTGCTTCCAACCCAGGTAGCGGCGCGGGTAGCCGGACAGGCCGACGAGGGCCGTGCCCAGCGATGTGCAGGCCGAGGGCCGGATGGGCCGGTCGTCGAGGGTCGCTCCCCCACCACGGAGCGCGGCGAAGCGCGACCCGTCGGCCTGGTTGACCACGACCGCGGCCCGGGGCCCGTCCGGGTCGACGGCGCAGAGGCTGGTGGCGTACCAGGGGAGGTCCCGGCTGGCGTTCGTCGACCCGTCGACCGGGTCCAGGACCACCACGACCTCCCGGTCGCCGTGGCGCAGGCCCGACTCCTCGGACAGGACGCCCAGGCCGGCGCCCTCGAGCACGGCGAGGGCGGCCTCGTCGGCGGCGAGGTCGCTGCGGTACTGGCCGTCCCGGGTCCCGGCCAGGCCCCAGTCGTCGAGCCGGTCGAGCACGGCGCGCACCGCCGTCGCCGCCTCGTGCAGGACCTCCATCAGCACCTCGTCGCGCATGGGCAGGAGGGTACGCTGAGCGGCTTTCGTGCCGACGACCATGGCAGGCTTGATCCCGTGGCAGCTATCGACATCGCCGGCTTCGTGGCCGACCTGAAGGACCACGCCGTCGACCACGGCTTCCACCTCCACGACGAGCGCCACTTCGTCGAGACCTACTCGCTGCGCCAGGCCTGGGAGGTCGACCTGCACCCCGAGGAGGCCTGCGGCGGGCCGCTCGACCTGCACCTCTCCCTGGAGGTCGACCCCCGCACGCTGCTGTCCTTCGAGGACCTGGTCGCCGGCCTGGCCGACGACGAGGACCCGCCCGACACCTTCCACTTCCCGCTGCTGTTCACCTGGTCGCTGCCGCCGCTGCCCAACGGCCCCGACCTGCTGTTGCTGGCCACCGAGCTGGCCGGCATCGGGGGGCCCGACCTTCCCCTCGAGGTCTCGGCCATCGACTCCTACCCGTCGGTGACCGACGCGCCGGAGCGCAGCCTGACCATCGTGGCCCGGATCGAGGTGTCCCTGGCCTCGGTCTTCGAGGGCCGCGAGCAGCTCTGCGACGTGCTCGACCGCTGCTCGGACGTCAGCCACCACCTGCTCTCCCACGCCCCGGCGTGGCTCGGGGAGGCGTAGCCGCCGTGGCGGGCCGCGGTCGCGTCCTGGCTCCGCTGGCCGCGGCGGCCGCGCTGGTGACGGCCGTGCTGACCCGGCGTCGCCGACGGCGCGCCGCCCATCCCGGCCCGGGTCCCGGACCCGGCCCCTCCGGCGTGCGAGAGCCTCGCCGGCCCCTGGTCCCCGCGGCCTCCGGCGCCGCCGAGGCCACACCCGACGACTGACCAGCGGCAGGACGCCCCGCTCGCGCTGGCAGCGCCAGGCCCGGTCGAGCAGGAAGTCGTGCCAGCGCGTCATCGGCATGCCTGCCCGGAACGGCGGCCGGCGAGTACCTCCTCCGCGTGGTGCGGCCCGCGATCTCGCCTGCCGGAGGGCCCGCGGATCCGGCCGGCAGATGACCGCGAGTTCGCCCGACAGAACGCCGCGGATCTGTCCGACAAGGCGCTGGATTCCGCCGCCGGATCCCTCGCCCCGCTGGGGCCTTGAGGTCCCGGTGTTCGTCGTGGAGTGGGCCCGGTGGGGATCGAACCCACGACCGAGGGATTATGAGTCCCCTGCTCTGACCAACTGAGCTACAGGCCCGACGAATCCCCTGCTCAACCGCTGATTCCTCTCGGTCGTGGCCGAGCGTACACGATTGCATTACGCTCGTAAAGCATGAGATTGGAGAGGTACCCGGACGAGCTGGAGGACCTGTGGGACGACTTCCGCCGGTCCCTCGCCCGCCGCAACCGCTCCCCCGCCACCCTCGAGGTCTATCGGAAGAGCTTCGAGTCGTTCTGGGACTACGCGCTGGCCGCCGGCCTGCCACCCGACCCTGCCGCGGTGGACCACCGCACGATCAACCGGTGGCTCGACGACATGCTGACCGCCCCGGTGGTCCGCAACGGCCAGGTCGTCTACGACACCGACCCCGAGACCGGCGAGAAGGTCCCCCGGCTGGTCACGCCCTCGACGCGCCGGATCCGATTCGTGAACCTCCGCCCCTTCTTCTCCTGGTGGGCCAAGGAGTTCGAGGTCGAGAGCCCCTTCGCCAAGGCCGACACCCCCGGCGAGGACAGGCCCACGCCCATCCCCGTCGTCGAGATGGACGACGTCCGCACGCTCATCGGCGCCTGCAAGGCCGCCTACGACACGGCCAAGGCCCGGAAGGGCTCGCCGGGGCTCAAGGCCCGGGACCAGTTCGAAGCCCGGCGCGACGAGGCCATGATCCGGGTCCTGTTCGACACCGGCGCCCGGCTCGGCGAGCTGCTCAACCTCCGGGTCGTCGACTTCGACCGCCGTCAGGACCGGCTCACGCTGACCGGCAAGACCGGCACCCGGATCGTCCCCCTGTCCCCCTCGACCGCCGAGGCGCTCTCGCGGTACCTGCGCGAGCGCAAGGACCACACCTACGCCGCCTCTCCGGCGCTGTGGCTGTCCCGCAAGGGCGCCCTGAAGGAGTCCGGCGTCGCCCAGCTCCTCCGCCGCCGCTGCCAGGAAGCAGGGATCAACCACATCAACCCCCACCGGTTCCGCCACACCTGGGCCCATGAATCCCGCTCCGCCGGCGTGTCCGAAGGCGAGCTCATGTACCTCGCCGGCTGGAAGTCCACCGCCATGGCCCACCGCTACGGCCACTCCGCCGCGGCGGCCCGAGCCGAGGCAGCAGCCCGGCGCATCAACCTCGGAGACCGACTGTGACGAAGCGAACTCTGGAGTTTCGGACCATCAAGCACCCGGTCGCGGCTGCCTCCGGGCCAACGAGGTTTCCAATCGTCCTGATTGCCTACTGCTCCGCCTGCGCCGCTCAGCGGGTCCAGCAGGAAGTGGGATGGATCGCCGCCGGTGCTGATCCACAAGTCATCGGACACGGCCAGCTCATTTGGTACCCGCGTGCGGCCCGGCCACGCGGTACGGATGGCCGTCGAGAACAAGGCGTCGGCGGAGCGAACAAGGTCCTCCGGCGCCCCCACACGCTCTCTGCTGAATGCCCAACTCACGGCGGCGTCGTGACAGCGAGGATCGATCCAACCGAGCTGGACCGAACGCGAACCACCAGAGTCCCCGCCACACCCGACCGCCGCGGGTAGCATTTCGCTCAACTTCATAGGGGCGGTCCCGGATGGGCATGCACGTGAGGGTTAGGCCGCCTCAGTTCTCCCGAAGGGGGAGCGCTGTTGGCGTCCAAGCACCCCGACGAGCGGAAGCTCATCGCTTCCATCGCGGCGAACCACCGATGGGCGCACGAA
>JBFWTJ010000254.1:0-5444 GCA_050247895.1 Acidimicrobiia bacterium | reverse complement strand
CTCGTGGAGGAGGCGGCTGTAGTGGGTGATGGCCAGCACGCCCAACCCGATCTCCTCGGTGGCCGCCTCGACCCGGCGGGCGCAGGCCCGCAGGGCGTCGACGTCGAGGCCCGAGTCGAGCTCGTCGAGGATGGCGAAGCGGGGTTCGAGCACGGCGAGCTGGAGCGTCTCGTTGCGCTTCTTCTCGCCGCCCGACAGGTCCACGTTGAGGGCCCGGTCCAGGAACCGCTCGTCGAAGCCGATGCGGGCCGCCTCGGCCGCGACGCGGGCGCCGACCAGGGCGGGGTCGCGGCCCCCGGCCACGAAGGCCGCCTCGAGCGCGGCGCCCAACCCGACGCCGGGCACCTCGGTCGGGTACTGCATGGCCAGGAACAGCCCGGCCTGGGCCCGCTCCCAGGGCTCGAGGGCCAGCACGTCGACGCCGTCGAGGGTCACCGAGCCGCCGAGCACCTCGTAGCCGGGCCGGCCCATGACCACGTGGGACAGCGTCGACTTTCCCGAACCGTTGGGTCCCATCACCGCGTGGACCTCGCCCGAGCGCACGACGAGGTCGATCCCGGCCAGGATCTCCCGGCCGGCGACCCCGGCCCGCAGGCCCTCGATCCGCAGCTCGTGGCTCACGACGCCTCCACCTCGACCTGACCGTCGACCACCTTCACCTCGTAGACCGGCACCGGCCGGGTCGCCGGCAGGGCCGACGGCTCGCCGGTCTCCAGCGAGAAGGTGCTGCCGTGCTTCCAGCACTCCAGCTCGCGCTCGTCGGCGAGCACCTCGCCCTCCGACAGGGACACGTCCTGGTGGGAGCAGACGTCGCCGATGGCGTAGACGTCGTCGTCGATCCGCACCAGGGCCACCCGGTGCCCGTCCACGTCGACCTGGCGGGCCGTGCCCGGTTCGAGGTCGGCCAGGGCGCACACCCTCACCACCGGCCCGGCCCCCGCGCCTCGGCGCCCGACGGGCGACCCGGGATCGACGTCGACGCCCTCATCGGGCCCCCTGGTCGAGCTTGGCCGCGACCCGGGCCCGCAGGTCCCCGACGACGTCGGGCACCGGCATCCGGGCCAGCACCTCGTCGAAGAACCCGGTCACCACCAGCCGCTCGGCCACCGGGGTCGGGATGCCCCGGCTCTCCAGGTAGAAGCGGTGGTCGGCGTCGACCGGCCCGACCGTCGAGGCGTGGCTGCAACGCACGTCGTTGTTCTCGATCTCGAGGTTGGGGACCGACTCGGCCCACGCCTCGTCGGACAGCTTGAGGTTCCGGTTGGTCTGGAAGGCGTTGGTCCCCCGCGCCTCCTTCTCGACCCGGATCAGGCCCGTGTACACCGAGCGGGCCCGCCCCCCCAGCGCCCCCTTGAAGAGCAGGTCACTGGTCGTGTCAGGCGCGGCGTGGTCCTGGAAGGTCCGGAAGTCCAGGGTCTGGTCGCCCTCGCCGAAGTAGGCGGCCAGGAGCTGGCCGCTCGCGCCCCGCCCGGCCAGGCGACAGTCGGTGCGGACCCGGGCGTAGTCGCCACCGAAGGCGGCCAGGCCGACCCGCACCTCGGACTGGTCGGCCGCCTCGGCCACCAGCGAGCCCACCGTCCAGGCCCGCTCGTCGAGGTCCTGGACCGCGACCAGGTCGAGCCGCGCGCCCGAACCGGCCCGCAGCTCGGTCAGGGGGAGCTCGAGGCCCCGGCCCCCGCCGGCATGGCGGAGCACCACCTGGACCTGGCTCGCCGGCCCGGCCCGGACCACGAGGTGGGGAGCGGTGGCGGCCCCGTCGGGCGGTCCGGCGACCCGGACCACGATCGGCGCGCCCACCACGACCCCGGCCGGGACGTCGACGACCAGGGGCT
The DNA here is from genome assembly GCA_050247895.1 of Acidimicrobiia bacterium. Lineage (GTDB taxonomy): Bacteria > Actinomycetota > Acidimicrobiia > Acidimicrobiales > VFJN01 > CAVPEW01. The sequence goes on along the minus strand of JBFWTJ010000254.1, from coordinate 3,612 downwards.
CCGAGCAGGCCAGGTCGTGGAGCCAGCCCACGGCGCTGGTCGGTTCGCCGGCGACGGACCGCACCAGCTCGGCGCCCCCCGGGACCTCGCCGGCCGGGCCGACGCGGATCCCAGCCCCGTCCGGCACGTCCACCTCGACCTGGGCCGGGACGGGCGCGAAGGCCGACGGGTCGAGCTCGCCGATGCGGCTGTAGCGCCACACCTCCTCGTCGGTGGTGGGCAGCGGCAGGTCGACCAGGCGCTCGGCGGCCAGGGCCCGCCGGGCCCGCAGCCAGTCCGGGCCGGCCAGGTCGGCCCCGGGGGGTGCGGTGGCGGTCATCGCCCGCCCTCCCGGACCGGGCCGCCGCGGTTCAGCCCTTGCGGCGGAAGAAGCGGCGCAGGCGCCCACCGCGCGCCGCCGCCTGCTGCTCGGCCATGACCTCGGCCAGCACACGGGCGCCGACGGCGTTCAAGTGGTCCTCGGCCTCGTCCAGCACCGCCGCGACCGAGCCGTCGTCCCGGTCCAGCGCAGCCGGCTCGTCGGGCGTCTCGGGCGTGACCAGGGTGCCGTGGCTCCAGTTCACGTCGGCCAGCCGGCGCTGGAACTTCGGGCAGTCGGCCGGGCAGCGCCACGGTGCTTCGGGTGCGAGGTCCAGGTCGCACTTCCGCACCGTCTCGCCGCTGCGGTACGTGCGGCTCTCGAAGTGCTTGCAGTCCTGACGCATCGGCACGGGCCAAGTCTGCCCGGCCGTCGCGGATGTCAGCCGACACTGCCCTCCATCTGCAGCTCGATGAGCCGGCTCCACTCGACCGCGTACTCCATGGGCAGCGTGCGGGTCACCGGCTCGATGAAGCCGTTGACCACCATGCCCATCGCCTGCTCCTCGGAGAGGCCCCGGCTCATCAGGTAGAAGAGCTGCTCGTCGGCCACCTTGGAGACGGTGGCCTCGTGGCCCACCACCGCGTCGCGGGGACCGACCTCCATGTAGGGGAAGGTGTCGCTGATCGACTCGTCGTCGAGGATCAGCGCGTCGCACTGGACGTGGCTCTTGCAGCCGTAGGCGTCGTCCTCGACCCGGACCAGCCCCCGGTACGAGGTGCGGCCCCCGTCCTTGGAGATCGACTTCGACACGATCTTCGACGTGGTCTCCGGGGCGGCGTGGACCATCTTGGCCCCCGCGTCCTGGTGCTGGCCGGGACCGGCGTAGGCCACCGAGAGGACCTCGCCCGACGCCTTGGGGCCAACCATGTAGACCGACGGGTACTTCATGGTGAGCCGGCTGCCGATGTTGCCGTCGATCCACTCCATGTGGCCCTCGGCCTCGACCCGGGCCCGCTTGGTGACCAGGTTGAAGACGTTGTTGGACCAGTTCTGGATCGTCGTGTACGTCACCCGGGCCGACGGCTTGACCACGATCTCGACCACGGCCGAGTGCAGCGAGTCGGAGGTGTAGACGGGCGCCGAGCAGCCCTCGATGTAGTGCACCTTCGAGCCCTCGTCGGCGATGATCAGCGTCCGCTCGAACTGGCCCATGTTCTCGGCGTTGATCCGGAAGTAGGCCTGGAGCGGCATCTCGACCTCGACGCCGGGCGGCACGTAGATGAACGAGCCCCCCGACCAGACCGACGAGTTGAGGGCCGAGAACTTGTTGTCGTTGGGCGGGATCACCGTGGCCCAGTGCTCCTTCACGAGCTCCGGGTACTCGCGCAGGGCGGTGTCCATGTCGCAGAAGATGACGCCCTGGCGCTCCAGGTCCTCGCGGTTGCGGTGGAACACGACCTCGGACTCGTACTGGGCCGTCACGCCGGCCAGGTACTTGCGCTCGGCCTCGGGGATGCCCAGCCGCTCGTAGGTCGACTTGATGGCATCGGGCAGGTCGTCCCACTCGTCGACCTGACCCGTCGTCGGCTTGATGTAGTAGTAGATGTCGTCGAAGTAGATCTCCGACATGTCGCCGCCCCAGTTGGGCATCGGCCGCCGCTCGAAGTGGCGGAGCGACTTCAGCCGGAAGTCGAGCATCCACTGGGGCTCGCCCTTCATCCACGACATCTCGCGCACGATGTCGGCCGTCAAGCCCTTCTTGGGCTTGAAGACGTAGTCCTCCGCATCGCTCCAGCCGAGCTTGTAGCGGGAAAGGTCGAGGTCGGCGACAGCCATCGTTCTCCCGAGGGTCGTGGCAGGGGTTTTCTCCTACGGCGATAGTAACAATGTCCACCCCGCCGTCACACCCCGGGAGGGCCCTCCGAGGGCCCGAGCGGGCCCGACCACGGCGTGCGCCGGCCGCGACGCGCTCCGGGGGTACGCTCGGGGCGTGCTCAGCGGGCGGAACTCAACGAGCGCCGAGGGCGCCGCGCCCGAAGCGGCCCGACACGGCCCCCGGACGGTGGCGGACCTCGCCGAGCTGGCCGTGCTGGCCATCGACCGGTCGCCGATCGCCCAGTTCGTCGCCGACCTCGACGGCCGGGTCGTCCACGCCAACGACGCCTACTGCCACCTGGTCGGCGTCGACCCCGACCAGGTGGTCGGCTCCACCGCGGCCGACGTCCTGCTCGCCTCGGACGTCGACCAGGTCGTCGAGCGGGTCCAGGCCGCCCTGGACGCCCAGGCCGACCCCGAGGCCGACGTCGACGTCTCCCTCGAGCTGCGCCTCCGGCGGGCCGACGGCACCGTGCGCACCTGCGACGCCACGATCTGCACCGGGCGGGACAGCGCCGGCACCCGCTGGCTCACCGTCCACCTCGTCGACGTGACCGCCCTGCGCCAGGCCCACGAGACCACCACCCGCCTGGCCCGCATCGCCGAGACCACCAGCGACCTGGTCGCGCTGCTGGACGGGACCGGCGAGGTCGTCTACCTCAACCGGGCCGCCCGCCGCACCCACGGCCTGGGCCAGGTCACCCCGGGCAACCTCAACATCCTCGACTTCTTCACCAGCGACGCCGCCCGCCGGGTCACCGAGGAGGTCCTCCCCCAGCTCCGCCAGGGCCGTCCCTGGGAGGGCGAGCTCGACATGCGCCGGGGCGACGGGTCGGCCATCCACGTCTGGCAGACGATGACCCCCGAGATGGACCCGGCCGGCGACCTCCAGCTCGTCTCGGTCGTGGGCCGCGACATCACCGAGCAGAAGCGGGTCGAGGCCGAGCTGGCCCACCAGGCCACCCACGACTCGCTCACCCAGCTCCCCAACCGGGCCAAGATCCTCGACCACCTCGACGTGGAGCTGACCCAGTCCCGGCGGACCGGGCGCTCCATCGCCGTCCTGTTCATCGACCTGGACCGGTTCAAGTCGGTCAACGACCGGTTCGGCCACGAGGCCGGCGACGAGCTGCTCCGGGCCACCGCCCAGCGGATCGGCCAGGTCCTGCGCCCGACCGACGTGGTCGGGCGGCTCGGCGGCGACGAGTTCGTCGTGCTGTGCGCCGAGGTCAGCGACGACGCCCAGGCCCGGACCATCGCCGAGCGCATCCTGCACCGCCTCGAGGCCGAGCCCGTGAGCATCGCCGGCGGCTCGGTCAGCATCTCGGCCAGCATCGGGATCGCCACCTCTTCGGGCTGCCGGGAGGCCCACCCCGAGGCCATGCTGCGCGAGGCCGACGCCGCCATGTACCTGGCCAAGCAGCGGGGCCGGGGCC
>JBFWTJ010000253.1:0-5463 GCA_050247895.1 Acidimicrobiia bacterium | reverse complement strand
GCTCTTCCGATATGCTGGCCCCCCGACAGCTCGCCGGCGAGCTCGTCGCGCATGTGGTCCAGCCGGAACCGGGCCAGGAGCTCGTCCGCCCGGCGTTCGACGTCCTGGTCCTGCCGGCGCCACCTACGGCGCCGGAGGCTGCCCAGCAGGGACTCGCCGACCTGGCCCGTCGCGCCGAGCTTCACGTTGTCGACCACCCGCAGCCGGCCGAGCGACCGGGTGAGCTGGAACGTCCGCACCATCCCGAGCCGGGCCACCCGGTGGGCGGGGACGCCGGCCAGGGGCACGGCACACCCGTCGCGCCGGAGCGACCACCGGCCGGTGGCGCCCTGGTCGAAGCCGGTGAGGATGTTGAAGAGCGTGGTCTTCCCCGCGCCGTTGGGGCCGATGAGGGCGGTGATCGCCCCCCGCTGGACCTCGAGGTGCGCGACGTCGACGGCGACGAGCCCGCCGAAGGAGCGGCGGACCTCCGAGGCCACCACGACGGGATCGGGCTTGGGCACGCCGGGCCGCCGGGCCAGGCCCTCGGTCCACGCGGCCGTGGCGGAGGGGGCCGCGCAGGCCGGTTCAACGACGGGCACCGATGGCCACCTCCCTGCGGTCGCCGAAGATCCCCTGCGGGCGGAACACCATCAGGGCCATGAGCGCGCCGCCCATGAGGACGAAGCGCACCGCGCCGACGTCGTCGTCGCCGACGAGCCACGACGGCACGAACGAGTCGTTGGCCGCCCGCAGGAACAGGTCGGAGAACTGGAGCAGCGTGTTGAACACGATCGCTCCGACGATGGGCGCCCACACCTTGGCCGTGCCGCCCAGGATCACCATCACGTAGGCGAAGAAGGTGAAGCCGGGCTGGTAGTTCGCAGGGGTGGCCGAGCCGCGGGCCAACCCGTCCATCAACCCGGCGACCGCGCCCATGGCCCCACCCAGGACCAGGACCTGCATCTTGTAGGCGTAGACGTTCTTGCCCAGGCTGCGGACGGCGTCCTCGTCCTCCCGGATCCCCTTCACGACCCGCCCCCAGGGGCTCTCGATCAACAGGTGGGTGAGCACGGCGAAGGCGGCGACGAGCAGCCAGCCGACGAGCATCACCCACAGGACCGACGACGAGAACTCCAGCCGCCAGAAGCCGTGGCGACCGGGCGGGATGGGGTTGAGGTCGCGGAAGGTGCCGGCGAACCCCTGGAGGCCGTCGGCCCCGCCGGTGACCCCCCGGAAGTTGGACGCCTGGAGGACGAACCGGATGATCTCGCTGGCCGCGATGGTGACGATGGCCAGGTAGTCGCCCCGCAGGCGCAGGGTCGGGAACCCCAGGAGCAGGCCGAGGACCACCGCGGCGAGCAGCGACGTGCTCACGCCCAGGGCGAACGACCAGCCGAAGTGGCCGACGGCCACGGCCACCCCGTAGGCGCCGGCGGCGGCGAACCCGGCCTGGCCGAAGTTGAGGAGCCCGCAGTAGCCGAACTGGAGGTTGACGCCCAGCGCGGCCAGGGCGAAGACCATCGTGAACTCGCCGACGCCGTAGCGGAGGCTGTCGCCGAAGATGCCGACGAGGTCCACCGCTACCCCACCCTCTCGGCCCGGCCCAGGATGCCCTGCGGGCGCACCAGCAGCACCGCGACCATCACGACCAGCGCGCCGACGGTCTTGAGGTTGGGCGTGACCCAGATCGTCGAGAGCTGCACCAGCAGGCCCACCAGGAAGCCGCCGACCAGCGCCCCGTAGGCCGTGCCCAGCCCGCCGAGCACGATCCCGGCGAACATGAGCAGGAGGATGTCGTTGCCGAAGTCGAACTTCACCTGCTCGGCCAGGCCGTGGAAGACCCCGCCCAGGGCGGCCAGCGCCCCGCCGAGCGCCCAGACCACGAGCACGACGTGGTCGACGTCGATGCCCGAGGAGGCGGCCAGGTCCGGGCTGTCGGCCACGGCCCGCATGGCCTTGCCGATCCGGGTGAGCTGGAGCAGCAGCCCCACCGAGACCAGAACGACGAGGCTGGCCACGATCGAGACCAGCGCGGTGGCGCTGACCCGGACGCCGAGCAGGTCGTAGGTCGAGGTGTGCCCGACCGAGAACTGGGCGTAGGGCTCGCTCCCGGCGCCGAACCAGATCTGGAGGAGGTAGCGCAGCAGGAAGGAGAGCCCGATGGAGACGACCATCATGGCCAGCAGGCTCAGGCCCCGGCGGCGCAACGGCCGCCACAGGCCCCGCTCCAGACCGGCGCCGAAGGCCGCGCCGACGGCCAGCCCCACGACGGTGGCCAGGACAAGGTTCACGCCGTGGTCGTTGACCATGAACCACACGACCACGGCGCCGAAGGTGACCAGCTCGCCGTGGGCGAAGTTGGTCAGGCCGGTCGTCCCGAAGACGAGCGAGAGGCCCACCGAGCACAGGGCGACGACCAGGCCGAAGCGGATGCCGTCGACGGTGGTCTGCTTCAGCTCGTCGACGAACGTGCGCTCGACGCGGACCCGGTCCCCCAGGGTGAAGTTGGCCACCCGGGCCCGGTTGGGGTCGACCTCGATCACCTCGCCGCCCTCGCGGGGCGGGCCCACGCCCTCGGGCAGCGACCCCAGGTCGAGCGTGGCGGTGTAGCGCCCTTCGCCGGGGAGCCGGGCCACGGCCCGCCCGTCCCCGTCGGTGGTGACCTCGGCGACCGACGCGCCCGAGGCATCCAGGACGACGATGGTGGCGCCCTCGACGAGCTCGTCGTCGCCGGTGTCCTGGGTGCCGTTGCGGTCCCGGACGGTGAAGGTGAGGGCGGGCTCGGAGGGGGCGGGGCCGCCCCCGTCCTGCGCGCCGGCGCGCCCGGCGGTGATGAGGCTCCCGGCGACCACGAGGCCGAGCGCGACGAACACGAGACGTCCGGCCCATGAGGTCGCAGCTCCCCTCAAGAACGCCGGACCATAGCCACCTCGTCACGCCTTTGCGTGACGTGATGTCACTGATCGGGCAAACCGACCCCCGTCAGGACCTCGTCGAGCGTGCCGACGATCCCCATGTAGAACGGCCCGAACTCCGCGTACCGGGCCGATGCCTCGTCGTAGCGGAGCGTGTACACGACCTCCTTGAGGTCGTCGGGGTTCACCCCGAAGAGGGTCACCCCCCACTCGAAGTCGTCCAGGCCCGTCGACCCGGTGACGACCTGGAGGACCCGCCCGGCGAACTTCCGCCCGCTGCTGCCGTGCTCGTACATGAGGTCCTTGCGCTGCTCGTAGGGCAGCTCGAACCAGTTGGCGTGGCCCTCCCGGCGCTTGGACATCGGGTAGAAGCAGAAGGCCCGCTTCCCCTCCGGGGGCAACCGGGGGAACAGCCGGGCCTGCTTCAGCTCGTCGGGAACCCCCTGGGCGTACTCGGAGACCTCGGTCAGCGACACGTAGCTGTCGTGCACGTCGAGGCCCGCCGCCTCCACCTCGGTCTGGAGCCGGCGCAGGCGCCACAGGTCGGGACCCAGCGCCATGAGGGCCACGTCGGCCTTGTGGCCCAGGACGGCCACGGGGACCACCTGGACGCCGTCGGCCTCGGCCGAGCGCACCGCGGCGGCGATCCCGCCCCGGTCGGCCAGCGGCGTCGGCGAGCAGAAGAGGTGGACGACCCCGAGGCCCACCGAGGGGACGAGCGGTTCCGGCATGGCCGGACCGTACCGGCCCCCGGGCCGGGGGCACCAGGAGGGCACGACGGCCCGGTCAGGCCCGGCAGACCAGCTCGACGTGGGGGACGACGAACAGGGCGTCCTCGGCCTCGGCCCAGACCTGCCACGCCCCGGCGACCTCGGCGACCTCGGCCAGCGAGGCGAGGCCCCTGTCCAGGACCTGGACCGCGAAGCGGGACCCGGGGGCGGTCCGCCGGGCCCACTGGCCGGCCCACCGGGCCCGGTCGGCCGGCGCGGCGAAGACCCAGCACGAGCCGGTCACCACCACGTCGTCGAAGCCCGCGGCCCGGGCCCACGTCGGGAGGCGGCGCCCGGCGTCGGGCTCGCCGCCGTTGGCCCTCGCGACCGGGTGGTACAGCTCGATCCAGCGGTCCAGGCCCGCGGGCCGCGGCGTCCAGAAGAACCCCGCGTAGTCGGCGTCGCGGACCGCCACCACGCCGCCCGGTCGGCACACCCGACGCATCTCGACCAGCGCCGCGACCGGGTCGGCCAGGTGCTGGAGGACCTGGTGGGCGTGGACCACGTCGAAGGCCCCGTCGGGCTCGCCCAGCGCGTAGACGTCGCCCACCCGGACCTCGACGTCCACCCCGCGGGCCGCCACGGTGGCCCGGGCCGCCTCCACCGCCTCGGCCGCGGCGTCCACGGCCACCACCCGGCCCGGCGCCACCGCCGCGGCCAGGTCGGCGGTGATCGTGGCCGGGCCGCAGCCCACGTCGAGCAGGTCCAGGCCCGGCGCCAGGTGGGCCAGCAGGTGGGGCGCCGAGTCGGTCGCCGTGCGGACGCCGTGCGCGGCCAGCACCGCGGCGTCGTGGCCGTGGGTGTAGGTCTCGCGGGCCATCGACCCAGCCTCACACGGCACGGTCGGCCGCGGCGAGCCCTCCGGGCGGGCCGGCTCAGTTCCGGGGGTTGCCCGGGCCGGCCGGAGGGGGGAGGAAGCGGATGCCGGCCGGCGCCTGGCCCCGGGGCGCGGTCTCCTCGCCCTCCTCGAAGGCCACCGCGTCAGCGGCCAGGCGCGGGTGGTGCCCGTTCAGCGACGGCAGGGGCAGGGTCAGCGCGGCGTGGTGGGCGTGGGCCCCGACGGCCGCCTCGTGGTACTCCTCCAGCCGGCTGCGGACCACCGGGTCGTGGTACGGCCGCCCGTCGACCGCCGGGCCGGGCCGGCCCTCGATGACCGCGACCACGTCGTCGCCCGAGAGGGTCTTGTGGCTCTCCAGGGCGTGGGCGAGCGCCAGGACGTGGCTGCGGTTCTCGTCGAGGAGGTCGCGGGCCCGGCCGAGCAGGGCGTCCAGCCGGGTCTCGATGCGCTCGCCGAGGGACCGGTCGGCCAGCAGCTCGCGCTCACCCTGCTCGCCCGGCGCGCCGGGCCGGCCGCCGCCCCGGATCCCGACCTGGTGGGTGACCCCGTGCGAGGTGATGCTCGTGCCCATCCCCCAGTAGCCCTCCATGAGGGTGGCGATCGTGGTGGCCGACTCGAGGTCGCCCGACACGCCCGAGCTGTTGTCGCCCTCGAAGAAGAGCCGCTCGCCGGCCAGGGAGGCCAGCGACACGAGGACGTCGGCCTCGTACTCGGTCCGCCACCGGGTGAACTGGTCCTCGGGCTTGATGCTCGACACCATCCCCAGGTACGAGCCGCCCTTCTCGATGGTGGCCAGGTCGATCGAGAGGTGCTTGCGCACCCGGTAGGCGGCCACCGCGTGGCAGGCCTCGTGGACCGCGATGGCGTGGCGCTCCCGCTCGATGTACTCCACGTCCTCGGGCGGGCCGAGCTCCTTGAGGTGCTTGGCCCGGATGACGTCGTTCCAGGTGATCGTGTC
>JBFWTJ010000252.1:0-5486 GCA_050247895.1 Acidimicrobiia bacterium | reverse complement strand
CGGTGGGCGTCGCCCCCGGCCGCCACCTTGCCGTGGGCCGACGCCACCTCCATGACCGTGGTCTGCGTCCAGACGTGGAGGTCGTGGACGACCCCGACCCCGTCGAGAGCCTCCAGGTCCGATTCGATGGCGTCCAGGTCGACCCCGGGCGGCGCGGCCTGGACCAAGATCCGCAGGGCGTGCGCCCCGAGGCGGAAGGTCCGGGGCAGGATGAACAGGCCGATCCCGACGCCGACCACGGGGTCGACCCAGCGCCAGCCGGTGATCTCGATGACCACCGCGGCGACGATGACCCCGATCGAGCCCAGGGTGTCGGCCACCACCTCCAGGTAGGCGCCCTCGACGTTGAGGCTCTCCCTGGCCCCCGAGCGCAGCAGGCCGAAGGCGACGAGGTTCGCGGCCAGGCCGGCCACCGCGACGACCAGGACCAGGCCGCTGCGCACCTCGGGCCCATCGTCGAGGCGGGACACGGCCTCGACGACCACGTAGCCGGCGACGCCGAGCAGCAGCACGGCGTTGGCCAGGGCGGCGAGGATCTCCAGCCGGTAGAGGCCGAACGTGCGGTGCCGGCGCTCGCGGCCCCGCGCCGCGAGCTGGATGGCGGCCAGGGCCATGCCGATGCCGAGCACGTCGGTGGCCATGTGGCCGGCGTCGGACAGCAGGGCCAGGGACCGCCCGGCGAGGCCGGCGACGACCTCGACGACGAGGAACACGGCCAGCACGCCCAGGGCGGCCACGAGCCGGCCCTTGTGCCGGGCCCCGGCACCCAGGCTCACGTGGCTGTGCCCGTGCGCGTGGCCCTCGCGGCCGCCGCCGTCCCTGTCGTCGCGGTGGTCGTGCTCGCCGAGGTCGTCGTGGTCGTGTCCCATGCCCGGACGTGACCCTATGCCCGCCACCGGCCGATCCGTCCGGCGGCCGCCGGCGCTCAGGCCAGGGCCTGGCAGAGGTCCGCCACGAGGTCCTCGGCGTCCTCCACCCCGACCGAGAGCCGGACCAGGGCCGGGTCGACCTCCAGCGGCGAGCCGGCGGCCGAGGCGTGGGTCATGCGGCCGGGGTGCTCGATGAGCGACTCGACCGCGCCGAGCGACTCGGCCAACGTGAACAGCCGGGTGCGGGCCACGACCTCCAGGGCGGCCTGCTCGCCGCCCCGCAGGGTGAAGCTGACCATGCCCCCGAAGTCCCGCATCTGCGCCGCGGCGACCCGGTGGCCGGGGTGGTCGGGGTGGCCGGGCCACAGCACCCGCGCCACCGCGGGGTGGCCGTCGAGCGCCGCGACCACGGCCCGGGCGTTGGCGCAGTGGCGCTCCATGCGCAGGGCCAGGGTCTTCACGCCCCGCAGCACCAGGTAGCAGTCGAAGGGCGACGGCACCGCCCCGGCCGCGTTCTGGACGAAGCCGACGCCCTCGGCCAGCGCCGGGTCGTCGGTGGCGACGAAGCCGCCCACGACGTCGGAGTGCCCGCCCAGGTACTTGGTGGCGGAGTGGACGACCACGTCCGCGCCCAGGGCCAGGGGCTGCTGGAGGTACGGGGTGGCGAAGGTGTTGTCCACCACCAGGCGGGCCCCGCGCCGGCGGGCGGCCTCGGCCACCGCGGCGATGTCGACGATCCCCAGGGCCGGGTTGGTCGGGGTCTCGACCCAGACCAGGTCGACGCGCTCGGGCCAGTCCCGGCCCAGGCGGTCCGGGTCGGTGAGGTCGGCCGCCGACCAGGTGCCGCTGCCCCGGGCGAACACCTTGTCGATGAGCCGGAACGTGCCGCCGTAGGCGTCGTCGCCCAGCACGACGTGGCCGCCGGCGGGCACCTGGCGCAGGACGGCGTCCTCGGCGGCCAGGCCGCTGGCGAAGCAGAAGCCGTGGCGGGCCCCCTCCAGCGAGGCCAGGCAGGCCTCGAGCGCGGCCCGGGTCGGGTTGCCCGATCGCGAGTAGTCGTAGCCGGCGTGCCGGCCGACCTCGGGCTGGGCGAAGGTCGTCGACAGGGACAGGGGCGGCACCACCGCGCCGGTCACCGGGTCGGGATCCTGCCCGGCGTGGACGGCCCGGGTGGAGAAGCCGAGCTCGGGTCCGGTCACTGGTCGGCCTCCTCGTCGGCCATGAGGTAGCGCAGGACGTCGGTGCGGCCGAGCACGACGTGGGGCCGACCGCCGGCCAGCACGACCAGGGCCGGGTTGCCGTCGAGCATCTCCAGGGCCATCTCCAGGGGCTGGCCGACCCCGATGGTCGGCAGCCGCGGGCCCATGACCTTCTCGACCGGCGTGTCCCACAGGTCGGCGTCGCGCACGGCCAGGTCCATCAGCGTCAGCTCGTCGACGCTGCCCAGCACCTCGGCCGCGGCCAGGGGCATCTCGCCCCGGGCCACCGGGAGCTGGGAGACCCCGTGGCCCCGCATGAGGTTGACCGCCCGCCGGACGCTGTCCTCGGGGTGGACGTGGACCAGCGGGGGGACGTCGCCGCCGCGGGCCGCGATGACGTCGCCCACCACCCGACCGGGCGAGCGCAGGAAGCCCAGCCCGGCCATCCAGTCGTCGTCGAAGACCTTGGACAGGTAGCCGCGCCCCGAGTCGGGGATGAGCACCACGACCAGGCCGTCGGGCCCCAGGCCCCGGCCGACCTCCAGGGCGGCGGCCACCGCGGTGCCGCCCGAGCCGCCGATGAACACGCCCTCCTCGGCGGTGACGCGGCGGGCCATGGCGAAGCTGTCCTCGTCGCTGACGGCCACGACCTGGTCGACCAGGGACGGGTCGTAGGTCGAGGGCCAGAAGTCCTCGCCGATGCCCTCGACCAGGTAGGGCCGGCCCGAGCCCCCCGAGTAGACGGATCCGGCCGGGTCGGCGCCCACGATGCGGACGTGGGGCGCGACCCGCTTGAGGTGGCGGGCCACCCCGGTGATCGTGCCCCCGGTGCCGACGCCGGCCACGAAGTGGGTGATCCGCCCCGCGGTCTGGCGCCAGATCTCGGGGCCGGTGGTCTGCTCGTGGGCCCACGGGTTCCACGGGTTGGCGTACTGGTTGGGCCGGTAGGCGCCGGGCGTCTCGGCCACCAGCCGCTCGGCCACCGAGTAGTAGGAGCGGGGGTCGTCGGGCTCGACGGCGACCGGGCAGACCACGACCTCGGCGCCGTAGGCGCGCAGCAGGCTGATCTTCTCCTCGGCCACCTTGTCGGTCACCACGAAGATGCAGCGGTAGCCCCGCTGGGCGGCCACGATGGCCAGGCCGACCCCGGTGTTGCCCGACGTCGGCTCGACGATGGTCCCCCCGGGCCGGAGCAGGCCCTCGCGCTCGGCGGCGTCGATCATCGCCACCGCCGGGCGGTCCTTGACGCTGCCCCCCGGGTTGAGCATCTCCAGCTTGAGCACGACCTGGCACTCGAGCCCAGCCGCCACCGGGCCCAAGCGCAGCAGCGGCGTGTCGCCGATCAGCTCGAGCAGCGACCCGGCGATCTCGGGCTCGTCAGGCAGGTCGTCCATGTCCGTCCCCTTCTGCCCGCGGCTCGTGGCCCGCGCCGGCCCGACGCTACCGCCGCGGCTCCCCGTCGGGGACGGGCAGGAGCAGCGCCGAGGGACGGGCCGCGCTGTGGTGGACCTCCAGGCGGGCCCGGCGCATGGTCGTGCCCTGCCCGAACGGCTCGTCGGTGCCGAGGTTGCGGGCGTAGCGGGGGTGGGCCCCCGCCGCGACCTGGAGCCGGAGGCGACGGCCCCGGGCGAAGCGGTGGGCGGTGGGCCACATCTCGACGGCCACGGTCCACACCCCGTCGGCGGGGCGGGGCGCGACGGCGGGCGAGATGCGAGCCAGCCCGTCGGCCACGTTGCGGGACCGGCCCCGCTCGTCGACCTCGCAGAGCCGCACGCACACGTCGAAGTGGTCGAGGTCGCAGGCCACGTGGACCTCGGCGGCCAGCTCGCCGACGACCTCGAGGTCGCGCTCGAGCGGCGCGCCGGTGAAGCACAGGACGTCGGACCGGGCCTCGAGGGCCCGCTGGTCGCGACGGCCGGCCCGCCAGCTCAGCAGGGGCCCGCCCACGCTCGGCGTCGGGTCGGCCGGGTGGTAGGAGAACCGGGACGGTTGGGCCGGGCCGTCGGGGCCCTCCACGGGGGGTTCGGGGGTGAGGCCGCCGCCGGGCTGCAGGTGCCAGCGCTGGGTGGCGTAGCCGGGCGGCGGCCAGGACGGCACCTCCCGCCAGCCGCCACCCGGACCCATGACCTGGATGCGCACGGGACCGGGGTCGGGCCGCTCGCGGACCGCCCGGCCGATCCAGTCGACGGCGTCGACCGCGGCGTGGAGGTGCACCCGGGGGTGGAGGTGGGTCCAGGCCCCGATGGTCAGCCGGGGCCGGTTGCCGGCCTCGACGGCCCGGCGGTAGTCGGCCAGCTGGGCGGGCAGGAAGATGTCGAACCAGCCGGCGACCATGCTGACCGGGACGGTCACCTCGGCCACGTCGTGGGCCCGGGCGCCGTGGCCGAGCCGGATGCGCTCCCGCTCGGCCTCGTCGGCCACCAGCTCCTTCCAGAACGGGATGGCCTCGCCGAGCAGCTCGACGTCGATCTCGTCCACCGGCACGTGGCCCATGGCCCGATCGATGCGGCGCCGGTGGCCGGGCAGGACCTGGTCGAGCAGCGGGAACCGGGTGCGCTCCTGGCGCACGACGAGGGAGGTCCAGGTCAGCGCGTCGTCGAGGGCGAACGAGCCCGACCGGTACAGGTAGCCGGCCAGGTCCGACATGGTGATCGACGGGCAGAGGGCCTGCAGCGAGCTCCCGGCCTCGGCGGCCACGGCCCACTGCGCGTAGCCGACGTAGCTGGCGCCGAACATGGCCAGGCGGCCGTCGAACCACGGCTGGGCCTCGATCCAGCGGATGGTGGCCAGGCCGTCGGCCCGCTCGTCCCGCTCGGGGGCGAAGGTGCCCTCGGACCCGAAGGTGCCCCGGCAGCTCTGGAGCACGACCCGCAGGCCCCGCTCGGCCAGGATGCGCCCGTTGAGGATGCCCTGGAGGCCCTTGCGCCCGTAGGGGGAGCGGACCAGCACCGTGCCCGCGGGCGGGTGGTCGACCGGGGTGTGGACGTCGGCGAGCAGGACCACGCCCTCGGCCACGGGGATCCGGACGTCCTCGTCGACCTCGACCCGCCGGGAGGTGGCCGGCGGGAGGCGCAGCGCCTTCTCGGCCAACCAGCTGACGGCTCGGCTCACGGCCGCTCCCGGGACCTTCAGGCCAGGCCGAGGCGGGCCCGCACCTCGGGCCGGCGCAGCGGCGGCAGGGTGGGCGGCGGCTGGCGGCGGGGCGGCAGGTCGCCGATGAGGGACCGGGTGGCCTCGGCGACGGCGGCCACGGCCCGCTCGATCGCGGCGGCCGTGGCCTCGGTGGGCTTCTGCACGCCGCTGACCTTGCGGACGTACTGGAGGGCCGCGGCCTGGATCTCCTCCTCGGTGACCGGAGGTTCCAGTCCGCGCAGGGTCGTGATGTTCCGGCACATGGCGACCACGCTACGGGCCGGGC
>JBFWTJ010000251.1:0-5490 GCA_050247895.1 Acidimicrobiia bacterium | reverse complement strand
GTCTCGACACGGCCCGAGCCCGTGCCCTCGGTCGTCACCGCCTCGGCCACGCGCGGGCCCAGCCCGGCGCCGCGCCGGCGGTCGTACGTCCGGTCCCACGCCCGGATCCTGGTCGACACGGGCACGCGGCCCCCATCGTGGTCGAGCCCCGAGTCGGCGTGCAGCGCCGCGGGGACGACCGCGGTCGAGGGGCGCGCCGCCAACGGGTAGGCCGGCGTGGCCTGGGTCGTCGTCGCCGACACGTGGTCGACCGTCCAGGTCACCAGGTCCTGTCGGCCGTTGCCGTCGGTCAGCGACCAGACGCGGTCGCCGGCCAGACCGTCCTGGTCCAGGTGGCCCGTCGAGGCCCGGGCCTGCAGGAAGGTCCACCGCGAGGCCAGGGGATCGAACTGGGCGACGTCGGGCGTCCCGTTGCGGTCGACGTCCAAGGCCAGCACCCGGTGGTCGACGCCGCTGCTGCTACCGGACCAGGTCACCGTTCCGGTCGAGGAGGCCAGCGAGGGTCCCGGCGTGAGCCCTCCCGGACGCCCGAACCAGGTGTGGATCCCGTCGTTGTCGTCACCGTCGGTCACCACGACCCAGGTCGCCGCTCCGGCACCGAGGTCCTGGAGGACGATGCTGGCGTCGGTCAGGTCCTGGTAGGAGTAGACGAGGTCCTCGGTTCCGTCGCCGTTGACGTCGGCGATCGACGACGACCCGAACTGCAGCCTCCAGCTCCACGTGTCCTCGAACCCGGCGTCGAGGCCCGGGCCCCTGACGAAGCCGGTCCCCGTGTTCCACCACACCCGCACCCGGCCGGGCAGCGGATCCTCGTCCTCGAAGCCGTTCTCGCGGGGATCCTCGTAGACCAGGTCGGGATCCTGGCCCGCACCGAGCTCGACGCCGAGCGCGTCGGCCAGGCCGTCGCCGTTCACGTCGCCGAAGCGGATCTCGCCCATGCCGGGGAACCGCAGGCCGTGGCCCGAGAGCTCGTGGCCGTCAGCCGCCGTCGTGTACGACTCGGCCTCGTTGCCGGCCGACCCGGTCCAGCGCATGAACTCGTCGGCCTCCCGGGGCAGCCCCGAGTCCCACGAGGCGAGCACCTGCTCGCCGGGGGCGAACCGCCAGGCGGTGAAGTTGGCGGCCCGCTCGCTGGGTGGAACGGCCGCACCGGCACGGTCGCGGGCGCCGAGCTGGAGGAGCTGGTCGCGACCGTCCCCCTCCAGCGAGGGGGCCACGTAGACCCAGTCGTCCCACCCGCAGGTGCCCCCGCCGACCGCCCGGCCGCCGTCGGCCAACGACAGGCCGTCGAGGGACCCCAGCGCCAGGCGGAGCTGGCCGCCGAGGAACGGGTCGGTCCCGAACCGGTCGAACTCGGTCTCCTTGCCGTGCTGCTCGTACCAGGCGTCGGTGTCGACCGACGAGGCGCACACCACGAGGTCGGTCAGGCCGTCCCCGTCGAAGTCGCCCGTGCGGTGCCACAGCAGGCCGTGACCGGCCATGTCCGAGCTCGACCAGCCGAGCTCCCGGGTGCTCCACACCCCACCGTCGACGCCGACGACCTCGAGCTCGGAGAGGATCCCCGGGTGGCCGTCGAACGACCTGGCCTCCTTCCAGCCCTCCTCGACCCAGCCGTCGTCGTCGTCCCAGACCAGCCGGGTGCTCCAGACGTCGGACTCACCTCCCAGACCCCAAGGGGCGTAGGCGAAGACCCCACCGAGGCGTTCCGCGGCCCGGCCGACCAGCAGCTCCGCACCCGGTGTGCCGTCGTCCTCGATCGGCTGGGCCGGCCGGGCCACGCTCGGCTCCCACGCCCACGACGGGTCGTCGGTGAGCTCGGCCCGCCAAGGGGCCTGCCACGCCACGGGCAGCCCCGTGCCCACCACCGTGGTCGGCGCGGCGTCCATGGCGTAGAGCTCCCACTGGGGGTCGACGTTCGAGGCCAGCCGCTGGGGGGCCACGAGCAGGTCGGGATCGCCGTCGCCGTCGAAGTCCGCCCAGACCGACGTGTCGACCAGCGAACCACCCACGGGCTCGAGCGGCGCCTGGGGGACGAAGGGGTGGATCTGCTGACCCTCGAAGCCGAGGTCGCCCTCCCGTTCCTCCCACGCGCTGGGCGAGCGCAACCAGCCGATGTCCGTGCGAGGCGCGCAGACCCCGGCGCGGTCGCACACGGTGAGCCACCGGGGCTGGGGCAGGATCGGGGGCCGGGGCTGGTTGGGGGGCACCGGCCCGGGATCGGGCACACCGTCCTCGTCGTCGGTGTAGCCGACCCGGTAGCTGCGCACGACCTCGCCGTCGGCGACGACCTCGACGCGGGAGATCACCGACGTCCGCACCGACCGGGCACCGTGCTCGTAGTCCTGGGCCCAGGGCTCCGGGCCGCTCGGCACGTAACCGAAGCTGACCCCTCGGGTGAAGCCGACCCCGGCCCCGTCGTTGGCCCCCCACGACACCCGCACCGGCCGGAAGTCCGGCGTGAGCTCGCCCGGCTCCGCCGGCCCCGACTCGTACTCGTAGCGCACACGGTTGCCCGTCGGGTCGGTCCACGACTCGATCCACCAGCGCAACGGCAGCACCGAGCCCGAGCCGTCCACGCGCCCCTCGCGCGCCGACCCGCCCCCGTAGGTCGAGACCGAACCGTCGGTGTTGAAGACCCGGAACACCGAGCTCGGCGAGCTGATGTCGCCCGACAGCTCCACCATCCGCCCGTCGTCGGCCCGGAGGCGGTACGACGATCCGGACCGGCCGTGGGTGCCGCCGACCTTCACCAACCGGTCCCCGTCGAGGCAGAGCTGGTCGGAGAGGTCCCAGCGAACCGGCCGGACCACGCCATCGGAACCGAACGTCGACTGGCAGCGCGCCACCACCGAGAGGCCCGACACCGAGGTCCCCACGCCGGCCAGGCCGCGCCCGGCCGCCGACGAGTAGGAGAGGCCGAGCGACGGCTCGACGCCGCCCCCGCCGGCCGGCAGCTCGAAGGGGAGATCCCAGCTCACCGCCGACTCGTCGGCCTCCAGCGTCAGCGGCAGGGCGGGCGGGGCCTCGCTGCGCACCACCGAGCCGTCGAGCTCGACGCCGCCGGACACGTCGGGCGGTCCCCCCGGATCGGCCGGGTCGGCAGCGGCGATGCCCGGGAGCAGCGTCGCCAGCAGCAGCGCGGCGACGAGCGGCAGGAGGTGGCGGTGGCGATGACGGTGAGGGGAGAGCACGGCCCGCAGAGCCCGCCACTCCCGGTCGCCCTTACGCCTTGCGGGGCAGAGATGCGGAGCCGTCTCGTCGACGACCTCGCACGGTCGCCACCAGACCTCGCATCGTCGTGGGCGCCGGTCGGATGCCACCCTCCGAGACCGGACCGCGCGCCTCGCGCGGTCGGCGGGGGCGGTCGGGCCGACGAGATCCCCTGCCGTTGCGCATCGTCACGGGCACGGTCAGGCACCGGGCGCCGTCCGCCGGCGGGCGAGGTCAGGAGCCGGGCGAGGTCAGGAGCCGGGTGCCGTCCGGCGGCGGGCCACCTCGAAGCAGGCCAGCGCGCCGGCGGTGGCCACGTTCAGCGAGTCGAGGTGGCCGCGCATGGGGATCGACACCAGGGCGTCGCAGCGCTGGCGGACCAGCCGGGACAGGCCGGCGCCCTCGGCGCCCAGCACGACCACCAGCGGCCCGTCGGCCGCCGGGAGATCCCACAGGGGCACCTCCCCGGCCGCGTCGAGGCCCACGATCCAGCAGCCGAGCTCACGCAGGCGGGCGAGCGCGTTGGGGAGGCCCCCGACGAGGGCGAAGCGCAGGTGCTCGACCGCACCCACCGCGGCCTTGGTCACCGTCGGGGTCACGTGGACGGCCCGGTGGCGGGGCAGCACCACGCCGGTGGCCCCGGCGCACTCGGCCGAGCGGAGCAGCGCGCCCAGGTTGCCCGGGTCGGTGACCCCGTCCACGGCGACCAGGAACGGGGGCTGGCCCTCCCAGGGTCGGGCCAGGTCCTCCAGCTCGGTCTCGGGCAGGGCCTCGGCCCGGGCCAGCACGCCCTGGGGGGCCTCGCAGCGGGCCTCGGCGAAGAACCGGCCCCGGCCGACCTCGCGCACGGTGACCCGTTCGGCCCCGGCCAGCTCCAGGATGTCGTCGAGGACCGGCGACGGCTCGGCGTCGGCCAGCACCCACACCTCCCGGACCCGCCGGCGGCCGGCCAGCAGCAGCTCGCGGACGGCCTGGCGCCCCTCCACCTGCTCGCCGCCCACGCCGTTGCGCCGGGCGCTCGCGCCGACCTTGCCCCGCACCGCTCCCCCGCCGAGGCGCTCGGGGCCCCGGGGTGGGGTGGGCGTGCGCCGGGTCGGTGCCGGTCGGCCACCGCCCCGGCCCCGACCGCCGGCCGGCCGACCCCGTCCGGGCGGGCTCACCGGCCCACCTCCCCGGCCAGCAGCACGACCGCGGTGCAGGCGATGCCCTCCCGGCGGCCCAGCGCGCCCAGGCCCTCGGCCCGCTTGCCCTTGACGCTCACCGGGGCGCCCACGGCGGCGGACAGGGCGGCCTCGATCTCGGCCCGGCGCGGCGCGATCTTCGGCGCCTCGGCCACCACCGTGCAGTCCACGTTGACCGCCGACCAGCCCGCACCGCGCACCTCGGCCACCACCGTGCGCAACATCCCCATGCTGTCGGCTCCGGCGTGGGCGGCGTCGGTGTCGGGGAAGCGCTGGCCGATGTCGCCCAGGCCCGCCGCACCGAGCAGGGCGTCGGTGACCGCGTGGGCCACCACGTCGGCGTCGCTGTGGCCGGCCAGGCCGGCCGTGCCCCCGAAGCGCACCCCGCCCAGCACCAGCGGCCGGGCCGGGTCGTCGCTGAAGGGGTGGACGTCGAAGCCCTGCCCGATCCGCAGGGGCACGCCGGTCACCGGCACAGCAGCTCGGCCAGCGCCAGGTCGACCGGCGCGGTGATCTTGAGGTTCGTCGGATCGCCCTCCACGAGCACCACCCTGCCACCGGCCGCCTCCACCAGCGAGGCATCGTCGGTCCCCTCGGGCTCGCCCTCGTGGGCCCGGCGCAGCGCCGAGGCCCGGAAGCCCTGGGGCGTCTGGACCGCGACGACCTGCTGCCGGTCGATCGTCCCCCCGTCGCGCCAGCGCAACGTGTCGGTCACCGGCACCACCGGCACCACGGCGTCGGCCCCGGCCCGCACGGCGTCCACCACCCGGTCCCACACCGCGGCGACCGGCACCGGCCGGGCCGCGTCGTGGACCAGCACCACCTCGGCCGACGGCGGCACCGCGGCCAGGCCCCGGCGCACCGAGGCCGAGCGGGTCGCGCCGCCGGGCACCACGACGGTCGCGGCCGGCTCGGGCTGGTCGGCCCGATCCTCGGCCACGACCAGCACCACGCCCTCCGAACGCTCGGCCGGCAGGCGCAGCGCCCAGTCCAGGACCCGGGCCCCACCGAGCGGCTCGTACTGCTTGGGCGCGCCGAACCGGTTCCCCGAGCCCGCCGCCACCACGATCGACCACAGGCCCACGGCCCGGGAGGCTAC
>JBFWTJ010000250.1:0-5515 GCA_050247895.1 Acidimicrobiia bacterium | reverse complement strand
GGGGCTACCTGCGGGCCCGGGGCGCGCTGCCCGGCCCGCCGCTCACCGCCATGGTGCCCATGGCGCGGCGGGGGACCGACCAGGCCGGGTCGGGGGGCAACGCCGTGTCCACGGTGCTGGCCACCCTGGCCACCGACGTGGACGACCCCGTCGAGCGACTGGTCCGGATCTCGGCCTCGGCCCGGGCCGGCAAGGCCCGCTTCGCCGGCACGACCACCAACCAGTCCCTGGCCCTCAGCGCGCTGAGCACCGCCGGGGTGCTCGCCGGGCCCCTCACGGGCTGGGGGGCCCGGCCGCCCTTCAACGTGGTGGACCCCAACCAGGCCGGCCCGGCCGGGCCCCGCTGGTGGGACGGCGCCCGCCTCGACGAGATGTACCCGGTGTCGGTGCCCGTCGACGGGCAGGCCCTGAACATCTCGGTGCTGAGCTCCGCCGGGCGGCTCGGCGTCGGCCTGACCGCCTGCGCCCGCTCGGTGCCCGACCTGCCCCGGCTCGTCGACCACCTCGACGAGGCGCTCCGGGAGCTGGAGGGCGTCCTGGCCTGAGCGATCCCGGCCCGGGGCCCCGGCACCGGCTCGGGGAGGCGGCTCGCTACCGTCGTCGGACGTGAGGGAGCTCCTGGCCCGCCGACCCAAGCTCGTCGCCGCGGTGGCCGCGGCCGTCGTCCTGCTCGGGGGTGGTGCCGCGGTGCTGGCCCTGAGCGGGGGCGGGGACGACGCCGCCCCGCCGACCACCACGACCACCACGACCGTGGCGCCGACCACCACGACCACGACCGAGCCGCCGACCACGACGACCACCACCACGGTCCCCGCCTACCCGCTGACCGGCCTGCCGGTGGTCGACCCGGCCCGGGCCACCCAGCCCGCCCTGGTCGTCAAGATCGACAACGCCCAGCCGAGCCGGGGCCAGGGCGCCCGGCCCCAGTGGGGCCTGAACCAGGCCGACGTGGTGTTCGAGGAGATGGTCGAGGGCAGCGTCACCCGCTTCGCCGCCGTGTTCCACTCGACCGACGCCGACCCGGTCGGTCCCATCCGCTCGGCCCGGACGACCGACCTGATGATCACCGGGTCCCTCAACGGGCCCCTGTTCGCCTGGTCGGGAGCCAACGCCGGGGTGGCCGAGCAGGTCCGGGCGGCGGACCTCGTCGACATCGGCCACAGCGCGGCGTCCTCCGCCTACCGCCGCGAGGGGAGCCGGCCCGCGCCCCACAACCTGGTCTCCTCGACCGCCGCCCTGCGCGCCGCCGTGGCCCCCGAGGTGCGCCCGCCCGTGCCCCACTTCGCCTACCGGCCCGAGGGGACGCCGGTCCAGGGCGCCCCGGCCGGCGGCGTGGGCATCGTCTTCGGCGACGGGCCGGGCAGCGCCCCGGTGGACTTCACCTGGAACGGCACCGGTTGGGCCCGCTCCCAGGCCGGGACCCCCCACGTCGACGCGGCGGGGGTGCAGGTCGCGCCGGCCAACGTCGTCGTGCTCTTCGCGCCCTACGTCGAGGTCCAGTGCTGCGACGCCAGCGGGTACCCGGTGATGGAGGCGCAGATGGTCGGCGACGGCGACGCCTGGATCCTGACCGCGGGCAACCTCGTGCCGGCCCGGTGGCACAAGGGCTCGCTGGCCGAACCGACCAGCTACCTCGACGCGGCCGGCCAGCCGGTCCTGCTCACGCCGGGCCAGACCTGGGTGTCGATCGCCCCGCCGGGCACGGCCACGCCCCACTGACCTCGGGCCCACGTGGCGCTCCGGCGCCAGGTCGCCGGGCTCGACCTGGGGAGCGCGGCCTGCGGCCCGTGCCCACCGACCTCGGGCCCGGCGCGGGGGAGGGCCCCCGCAGGGGCCCTCCCGGGCGCGCGGCCCGGCGTCGGACGACCCGCTGGACGGGCCGCCCGACGCGTGATCCCGTGCGTCAGCCGCCGAAGGGGCCGCGGGGACCGCCGCGGCCACCGCCGTGGCCCGGGCCGCCCCCGCCGAAGGGGCCCTCGCCGTCGACGATCGAGCCGATGCGCTCGGCCAGGTCCTCCTTGCGGCTGGCGGCCTGCTCGTCGGTCAGGTCGCCGTCGGCGACGGCGTCGTCCAGGCGGGCCTCGGCCTGGGCGACCAGGGCGTCGACCACGGCCTGCCGGTCGACGCCGTTGGCCTCGGCCACCTCGGCCAGGCTCTGGCCGTCGCGCAGCGCCGTGCGCAGGTCGTCCTCGCTGATGCCGAGCGCCTCCGCGGCGGCGTCGAGGGCGATGCCGACGCGGGCCACCGGGCCGTCGGCCCAGTCCCGCTCGACGGCCTCGGCCACCCGCTCGGGCAGGGACTCCTTGGCCTCGGCCGCCCACTGGTCGATCCGCTCGATCCCCGCCGCGACCAGGGCGTCGACGACGGTCTGGAGCTCCACGCCGTTGGCCTCGGCCACCTCGGCGATGGTCTGGCCGTCGCGCAGCGCGGTGCGCAGGTCGTCCTCGGTCACGCCGAGGGCTTCGGCGGCGACGTCGAGGGCGAGCCCGCCGGGAGCGCCCAGTCCGGGACCGGGGTGGCCCGAGCCCTCGCTGCCGGTCGTCGCCGCCAGCTGGGCGAAGGGGACCTCGGCGGCCGAGAGCCCGGGCGCACCGAGCGCGGCGCCGGCGAGGGCTCCTCCGGCCAGGGCGGCGCTGAAGGCGGCGGCGCCGACGATCTTGGACCTGGTGGGCATGGCGGTTCCTCCTGGGTGGTGTGCGTCGGAGGAGACGATGCGCCCCCTACCTGGGAGCACGCTGTGAGGGAGCGCAGCGATCGCCGCGATGAGTCGGGGGTGTCGCGGCCGTCGAAAAGGGGCGTAACCTCGCCGGCACCCTGACAACAACCGTCAGCATGACTGTCGTTCGATGGTCGACGGCGAGAATTCATTGGCATCCCCAACGGTTCGCGGGCGATGCTGGCTTCAGACGGTGGAGGCGGCGGCGTGGTCGGCGCCCCTTTTCAGGGAGGCTCCCTTTGTTCGCACGACTCGGCACCTGGTGCCACGATCGTCGCTGGTACGTCCTGGGCATCTGGATCGCCGCGCTGGTGGTCCTCGGTGGGGCCTCGGGCGCGGTCGGCAACGGGTTCAAGGACGACTTCAACCTGCCCGACGTCGAGTCCCGGCAGGGCTTCGACCTGCTCGAGGACGAGTTCGGCGGCCAGGGCACCGGCGCGGCGGGCACGATCGTCTTCCGGGCCGACCAGGGCGTCGACGACCCCGCGGTCGAGCAGGCCATGGAGGAGATGTTCGCCGAGGTCGCCGAGATCGACCTCGTCCAGCGGGTGGTGAGCCCGTACGGCGAGGAGGGCGCGCAGCAGGTCGCCCAGCAGGGCGAGGCCGCCGGGCGGATCGCCTACGCCAACGTCGAGCTCGACCCCGACATCGACTTCTCCGAGGTCGAGGGCGTGCGCGAGGAGCTCGACGCGGCCCGGCCCGACCTCGACGGGGTGCAGATCGAGTACGGCGGCATCATCTTCGCCGAGTTCGAGGAGCCCTCGTCCGAGCTGCTCGGCATCGCCTTCGCCATCGTCATCCTGATCCTGGCCTTCGGCTCGGTCCTGGCCATGGGCCTGCCCATCGGCGTGGCCCTGTTCGGCATCGCGGCCGGCTCGATCCTCATCACGCTGCTCAGCAACGTCCTGCCGGTGCCCGACTTCGCCACCTTCCTCGGCATCATGATCGGCCTGGGCGTGGGCGTCGACTACGCCCTGCTCATCGTCACCCGGTACCGCGAGCAGCTCCACCACGGCCACACGGTGCGCGAGTCGGTGGCCATCGCCATCGACACCGCGGGCCGCTCGGTGCTCTTCGCCGGGACGACCGTGGTCATCTCGCTGCTCGGCATGATGCTCATGGGCGTGGGCTTCGTGACCGGCCTCGGCGTCGGCGCCGCCGCCGTGGTGGCCGTCACCGTCGTGGCGTCGCTCACGCTGCTCCCGGCCCTGCTCGGCTTCGTCGGGCCCCGCATCGAGGTCACCCGGTGGCGGGGCCTCGCCGCCGCGGCCTGCGCCGCCCTCGGCATGGTCGGCCTGGGCCTGTCCTTCGGGCCGTTGCTGGTCGGGTTCCCGCTGGCTGCCGTGATCCTGCTGGCCGGCTTCTTCGTCCCGGCCCTGCAGCGCGAGGTGCGGCACCGCCCGCCCCGGCCGCTGCGCGAGACCCTGGCCTACCGGTGGAGCCGGGTCATCCAGAACCGGCCCTGGACCACGGCGCTGGTCGGCGTGGTGATCCTGCTCGTGCTGGCCATCCCGGTCGTCTCTCTGCGCCTCGGCTTCTCCGACGAGAGCAACTACGCCGACGACACCACGACCAAGAAGGCCTACGACATGCTCGTCGAGGGCTTCGGGCCCGGCTTCAACGGTCCCTTCCTCCTGGTCACCTCCCTGCCCGAGGGCACCGATCCCGAGGCCCTGGTGGCGGTCACCGACGCGGTCGGGGCCGACCCCGGCGTGGCCTTCGCCTCGCCCCCGGTGCCCAACGACCCCCAGGCGCCGACCGCGGTCCTCTGGAACGTCGTGCCGACCACCGGCCCCCAGGACGAGGCCACCACCCAGCTCGTCAACCGCCTGCGCAGCGACGTCCTGCCCGCGGTCGAGGAGGAGACCGGTGCCGACGTGCACGTCACCGGGACGGTCGCGGTCAACGTCGACTTCTCCGACTACCTCTCGTCCCGGCTGCCCTACTTCTTCGTGGCCGTGCTGGCCCTGTCGTTCCTGCTGCTCATGGCGGTGTTCCGCTCGCTGCTGGTGCCGCTCAAGGCCGTGATCATGAACCTGCTGTCGATCGGCGGCGCCTACGGCATCGTCGTGGCCCTGTTCCAGTGGGGCTGGCTGAGCAGCCTCACCGGCGTGCAGCCGGCACCGATCGAGCCGTGGGCGCCGATGATGCTGTTCGCCATCGTCTTCGGCCTGTCCATGGACTACGAGGTGTTCCTGCTCTCCCGGGTCCGCGAGGAGTGGACCCGGACCGGCGACAGCCACACCTCGGTGGCCGACGGCCTGGCCGCCACGGCCAAGGTCATCACCGCGGCCGCGGCGATCATGGTCTTCGTCTTCGGGGCGTTCATCCTCGAGAACGACCGGGTGGTCAAGCTCATGGGCACCGGTCTGGCCACGGCGATCCTGCTCGACGCCACCGTGGTCCGCATGCTCCTGGTCCCCGCGACCATGGAGCTGCTGGGCGACAAGAACTGGTGGCTGCCCCGCTGGCTGGACCGGATCCTGCCCAGGCTCGACGTCGAGGGCCACGGCGACCCGGTCCTGCCCGACGAGGAGCCCCAGCCGATCCTCACCGGCTCCTGACCTGCTACGGGCCGGGCCCCCTTCGGCCGGCCCGGCCCGTAGCGTGGTCGCCATGTGCCGGAACATCACGACCCTGCGCGGACTGGAACCTCCGGTCACCGAGGAGGAGATCCAGGCAGCGGCCCTCCAGTACGTCCGCAAGGTCAGCGGCGTGCAGAAGCCCACCGAGGCCACGGCCGCCGCGATCGAGCGGGCCGTGGCCGCCGTCGCCGAGGCCACCCGGTCCCTCATCGGC
>JBFWTJ010000249.1:0-5618 GCA_050247895.1 Acidimicrobiia bacterium | reverse complement strand
CCAGCATCTCGGCCACGACGAGCATCAGCCAGCCGGCGGCCAGGTTGACCCGGGCCACGTCGACGATCCCCGGGAAGCTGTGGGGGAGGATCACCCGGCGCAGCACCCGCAGGCGTCCGGCACCGAGCGTGTACGCGCTGTTGACCAGGTCGCGGGGGACCGCCCGGGCCACGTCGGCGATCATCAGGACGTTGAAGAACACCGTGCCCACCACGATGAGCGCCACCTTCGGGGCCTCGTCGATGCCCAGCCACAGCAGGAAGAGGGGGGTCAGGGCGCTGGCCGGGATGTACCGGAGGAGCCCGATCTGGGGTTCGAAGAAGGCCTCGGCGGCCCGGAAGCTCCCGATGAGCACGCCCAGGACGACCCCGACGGCCATGCTGATCCCGTAGCCGACGGCGATGCGGGTGAGGCTGGCCACCAGGTCCGTGCGCAGCTCGCCCGAGCGGTGGAGGGCCAGGGCCGCATCCCAGGTCGCGGCGGGCGTGGGCAGCAGGAACGAGTCGCTGCCCATGGTGGCCGACACGACCGTCCAGCCGCCGAGCAGGAGGGCCACGCCGAGCAGGCCGAGCGCCGCGGACAGGCCGGGCCCGATGGGTCCGCGCAGGCGGAGCAGCGCGGACTGGCGCCGCCCACGGGTGCCGCCCTCGCCCCCGCCCCCGCCCGCGGCCGCAGCCGCAGCCGTGTCCGGGGCCGTGGGGGTCGCCGCCGCTCCCGCGGCCCCCACGGCCCTCGCCCCGCCGACCCCGGTCGCCCCGCCCTGGACGACCGTCACGCCCCGTTCCGGTCGACGTGGTCCTGCGTGAAGCTCGGGTCGAACAGCCCGTCGAGGGGAGCCTCCTCCTCGGTCAGGCCCGAGGCGACCAGGAACGGGTTGATGAGCCGGGCGGTGAACAGCAGCGAGGTCGTGTCGTCGCCGTCCTCGAACGAGGCCAGGGCCTCCTCGGCGTCGAAGAGCGTGGTGCCCGCGGCGAAGCTCTCGTACTCCTCGACGGACAGGTCGGCCGCCCGGGCCAGGATCTCGAGGGCCTCCTCGGGGTTCGCCTCGATGTAGTCCAGGGTGGCGTACCAGGCGTCGACGAGCGCCTGCACGTCGCCGGGCCGCTCGGCGATCAGCTCGGGCGTGACCACGATGTGGTCGGAGATCGTCCCGGGGAAGTCCGAGCTGTCGAACAGCACGTGGGAGCCGGGCCGTTCGAGGGCGGTGAGGGTGAACGGCGCGAACACGCCGACGCAGTCGAACTCGCCCCCGGCGAAGCCGGCCGCGGCGGCGTCGGTCAGCACGCCCCGGAAGTCGATGTCGTCCTCGGCGAGGCCGACCGAGTCCAGCCCCTGGAGGAGCAGGAAGTGGTCGACCACGCCCTGCTCGGCGGCGACGGTGCGGCCCTCCAGGTCCTCGATCGAGGTGACCGACGCGTCGCAGATGATGGCGTCGTTGCCGGTGGAGTTGTCGTTGGTGACCACGATGACCTGCTCGTCGCCGGCGGCCACGGCGAACATCGTGTCGTTGAGGGTCTGGGTGTTGCCGTCGAGCTGGCCGCCGGCCATGGCGTCGAGCGAGCCCAGGTAGTCGGCGAAGAAGCGGAGCTCCACGTCCAGGCCGTGCTCCTCGAAGATGCCGGCCTCCTCGGCCACCGCCAGGGGGAACCAGCCCGGCCACGCCGAGTAGCCCAGCGTCAGGGTCTCGCCGGAGGTCTCGGCCGCGCCGTCGGACCCCTCGCCCGACGAGCTCCCCCCGTCGTCGTCGCCGCAGGCCGCGGCGACCAGGGCGAGGACGGCGAGGCCGGCGAGGGTGGACGGGATCCGGGTGCGCATGCGCTGACCGTCGCAGGCCGCCGTTCCGGTCGAATGTCCATCGAAAATCGGCCGCGTGAACAGGTGCTGACGTCGACCTTGACCGTGACGCTGCACCGTCGTGCCGGTCGTGTCGCTGCCCGTCGTGCCGTCGTGGGCCCTGCCGGCGCGGTCGTGCCGACGTGCGGCGGTGTCGTCGTGTGTCGTGCCGGTCGTGTCGCTGCACCGGCATGCGGTCGTGCCGTCGTGCTCGCGGGCATCGGGGCGCGCCCACGGCCGGGTTCCGCGGGTGTGGGCGCTGAGGGGTGCACGGCGGCTCGGGGGGTAGGTTGCGGCCGTGCCGACGACCGCGGACGCCCCCCGGCGCCGAGGCCGGCCGCGGGCGGTGCCCGGGTCGGGCGACGACGATCCGCGGGAGGCGATCGTCGCCGTGGCCAGCGCCCTGTTCGCGGCACGCGGCGTCGAGGCGGTCACGATGGCCCAGATCGCCGAGCAGGTCGGCCTCAAGCAGTCGTCGATCTACTACTGGTTCCGCTCCAAGGCCGACATCCTGTCCAGCATCCTCGAGCGGGTGAACCGGGTGCCCCTGGCCATCGCCGAGCGGGAGCGGCGGGCACCGGGGCCGGTCGCGGTCCGCCTCTACCGGCTGGTGCGCGAGGACGTGCTGGCCCTGTGCGGCTTCCCGTTCGACATCAACGAGATCCACCGGCTGGCCGCACGTCGGCCCGACGACTTCGCCGCCTACTGGGACGAGCGGAACCGGCTCGACGACGAGCTCGAGGCGCTGGTCGCCGAGGGCGTGGCCAGCGGCGAGCTGCGCCCGGTCGACGCCGGCCTGGCCGCCCGCACCCTGCTGGCCAACGACGAGGCGACGCAGAACTGGATCCGCACCGGCGGCGGTCCCTACCCCGACGCCGCGGTCGCCGCGCACGTGGCCGAGACCGCGGTGCGCGCCCTGCTGGCCCGTCCGGTCGACATCGACGCCGTGGTCCGCGCCGCCGGCTGAGCCGTCGCAGGGCCCGTCCGGACGGTCAGAGCTCGCCGGAGAGGCGCCAGCGGTCCCGCTCGGCGGCGAACGCGGCCTGCTGGTCGGCCCGGAACGCGGCGATCGACTCGGCCTCGGCGGCGAGGAAGGCCAGGTGGTCGGCCAAGCGGAAGGTGGTCGGCTCGATCCCGACGTCGAGCTCGCCGGCCTTGGCCCGGGCCCTGAGCTCGACCAGCTCGGCGGCCTCGACCGGGTGGAACCGGATCTGGTCGAAGGCCCGCAGCAGCCAGGGCACGTCGGGATCGGCACCCGGCGTCGGCACGTCGAGGTACCACACCGGGACCGTCCGGCCCACGAACTGGTAGCCGCCGGGCCCCTCCATGCCGTAGACGCACAGGTAGGCGCCGCCGATCCCGACCGCGTTCTCCGGCGTCCAGGTGCGGGCCGGGTTGTACTTGGTGGTGACCAGCCGGTGGCGGGGGTCCAGCGGCGTCGCCACCGGCGCACCGAGGTACACGTCGCCCAGGCCGAGGACCAGGTAGGAGGCGTCGAACACGGTGCGGTGCACGTCGTCGACCGATCCCAGCCCGTTGATCCGCCGGATGAACTCGAGGTTCGACGGGCACCAGGGGGCGTCGTCGCGCACGACCTCCATGTAGCGCCGGATGGCCTCGAGGGTGGCAGGGTCCTCCCAGGACAGGGGCAGGTGGACGACCCGGGCGTCGATGGACAGCTCGCTCGTGGCCGGCAGCTCCCCGTCGGCCTCCTCGACCAGCTCGACCAGCTCGTCCACCGGCAGGAGGGTCGGGTCGTGCTGGACGAGCAGGGAGCGGACCCCCGCCGTCACGTCGACCACG
The DNA here is from genome assembly GCA_050247895.1 of Acidimicrobiia bacterium. Classification (GTDB taxonomy): domain Bacteria; phylum Actinomycetota; class Acidimicrobiia; order Acidimicrobiales; family VFJN01; genus CAVPEW01. The sequence continues at coordinate 1,982 of JBFWTJ010000249.1, read as the reverse complement.
GCGTCGGGTGCCTTGGCCGACAGCCAGCCCTCCAGGGCGTGGACCCGGGCCCGCAGGGCGAGGTCGAGGGCCATCTCGCCGTACTCCACCAGCGCGAACGCGTCGCCGGCCCGCCGCACGGTGAGCGCCGGGCGGTCGCCCTCGGCCGGCCGGCGGACCAGGACCCCGCCGTCGGGCGACCGCCGGGGCCCCACGACGAGCTCGCCCGGGGGCGGGCGCAGGGTCGCCACGGTCCGCTCGACCCGGCGGGCCATCTCGCCGGCCCGCTCCGCGGTGACCGGCACCAGGCGCACCGAGTCGCCCGGCGCGAGCTGGCCCAGCTTCCACCGGTCGGCCCGGACCACGCCGGCCGGGCAGGTGAACCCGCCCAGGCTGGGCCCGTCGGGCCCGAGCAGGACCGGCGTGTCGCCGGTGAGGTCCACCGCGGCGAAGGCGTAGCCCGTGTCGTGGATGTTCGACGGGTGCAGCCCGGCCTCGCCGCCGTCGGGCCGGGCCCAGCCGGGCCGGGGACCGTCGAGGCGCACGCCGGTGCGGGCGCAGTGGACCTGCACCGTCCAGGTGGCGGCGAACAGCTCGTCGAGGTCGGCCGGGGTGAGGAACTCGGGTGCGGCGTGCGGGCCCTCGGTCACCGCCAGGCGCCAGGACCGGCCGATCTCGGGCCAGCACCGGGGCGGGACGGGCGAGGGTCGCCGGGCCGAGACCAGGTCGCCGACGGCCAGGACGTCGCCGGCGACGAGCGTGCGCCCCTCGTGGCCGCCGAAGCCGCCCAGCGTGAAGGTGGCGCGGCTGCCCAGCACCTCGGGGACGTCCAGGCCGCCTCGGACCGCCACGTAGGTCCGCAGGCCGGCACCTCGCAGGCGGCCCAGCCGCAGCACCGCGCCCGGCCCGGCCTCGAACGGCTGCCACCACGGCACCGGCCGCCCGTCCAGGTCGGCGACCATCGCCGCGCCGCCCAGGCAGACCACGGTCGGCCGGGCGAAGCGCAGCACCGGCCCGGTCGCGGTGCACTCGAGGCCGGCCGCGGCCGGGTCGTTGCCCACCGCCCGGTTGGCCAGCCGGAACGACAGGTCGTCCATCGGGCCCGACGGCGGCACGCCGACCATCCAGTAGCCGAGGCGGCCCGGGTGGTCCTGGACGGTGGTGAAGGCGCCCGGTTCGAGGACCTCGAGCGCGCCGGTCACGCCCGGCTCGCCAGCCAGGCCCGCCAGCCGCCGTGGTGGGTGATGTCCTCGGCGCCGGCCAGGGCGTGGGGCTCGCACAGGAAGCCGTTGACCGCGGTCCCGTCGGCCAGCTCGACGGTCCCGATGGCCAGGGGCGGGGGGGCCTCGTCCACGAAGGTGCCGAACGCCGCGGCGGGAAGGGCCCACACCTCGACCTCCAGCGGGCCGCCGCCCTCGGCGACCCGCACGACGCCCGGCTTGGGCGGGTCGGTGTCGAGCCGGACCATCCGGTAGGCCGGGGCCGTGGTCGTCCGGGCCAGGAGGCGGGCCCCGCGGGACCTGAGCTGGTGGTTGAGCGGCTGCCCGTCCAGGTGCGCGCCGCACACCGCCAACCGGATCCCCTCGACCGGCCCGTCGCCATCGGTGGGGCCGCCGCCGTTTTCCCCCTGCCGGGCGGCCGCGCCGGGCCCGGGCACCGCGCCGGTGGGCGGCCCGGGGACCGGTTCGGCCATGCCGGCCAGGCGGGCCGCGGCGGCCCACACCGGCCGGTCGTGCCAGGCCGGGCCGAGCAGGGTCACCCCGAAGGGCACGCCGTCGGCCCGCGGCGCGAGCGGGACGGCCGCGGCGCACCACCCCAGGACGTTGCAGCCGTTGGTGAACCGGCCCAGCGCGGCGTTGAGCGCGACCGGCGCCGCGGCCACCTCGGCGAAGGTCGGGTGGGTCGGCGCGGTGGGCACGAGGACCGCGTCGACGTCGTCCCACAGGCCGGCGGCGATCCGGCGCAGGGCCAGGTCCCGCGCGTGGTCGCGGGCCAGGGCGGGG
>JBFWTJ010000248.1:0-5636 GCA_050247895.1 Acidimicrobiia bacterium | reverse complement strand
TCCCACCCGACGGCTGGTTGATGAACACCGGCCCCGCCGAACCACCCTCGCCGCTCTGGAGGAACCAGCCGGTACCCGAGATCGTGATCGGCTCCCCGATCACCACCTCACGAGGCGTGATCAGCACGCCGGCCGGCTGGCCCGTGCTGTTGGACGTGACCGTGGTGGCCACGACCCCTGGCCCCGCCTCCTGCGCTCCTGCGGGCGCTGCCGGCCCCAGGGCCAGGCCGCTCAGGACCAGCAGGGCGGCGAGCAGGGCGGCCACAGCACGACGCACCGGGGTGTTCCGAACCTCATCCAGCACAGTCATCTCTCCGGTCGACGTGCCTCTCCACCCGTGGACAGGCTCTAGTGAAAGGTGAACCTAACAGAAATCTACATGTCAATGAAAGTTACTCTTGATGTAGTCAAGGTCGGACGAGGGCGTGCCGTCAACCCGCGGGCGCGTCGGCGGCCTCGACGAGGCGGGCGGTCTTCACCCAGCCCGAACGGCGCAGCACGATCCGCCCCAGGGCCCGCCAGGTGGCCAGGTACCAGAGGTAGTTGTAGGCCCAGAGCACGTGGGCCAACAGGACCGTGCCGACCACCCCGATGTCGCCCGCCCGCTTCCTGTAGGCGAAGGCGAAGAGCAGGCCCGGACCGAAGGCGAGGCCGTAGGGCACCAGGGCCCACCAGGTGACCATGAGGCCGTGGCCGAGGACCGCGTACGCGGCCACGGCCACGGCGGTCACCGCGACCACGACCCCGAAGGCGACGCTGAGCACGACGAACAGCGCCGGTCCGAGCATGTACCAGCTCATGTCGAGGACCTTCCTGGTCGGCAACGACGAGGCCCACAGGGCGCGCAGGTGTCGCCAGCACTGGAGGTGGCCCTGCATCCATCGCGTTCGCTGCCGGACGACCCGCCGGACCGAGGTCAACCCTTGCTGGCGCACCTCCACATCGGTCGTGAACCGGTTCTCCCAACCGGCCAGCACCAAGCGGATCCCCAGGTCGAGGTCCTCGGTCAGACACCCGCCCCAGGGCCCGCCACCCTCGTCCACCTCCATCAGCGCCGAGAGGCGCGTGAACTGGCCGTTGCCCCCCAGACCCACGCTCCCGAGGTGCTCCCGGGCCATCTGGGTCAGCGAGGAGAAGGTGAGGAACTCGTAGTCCTGGATCCGCGCCAGCCACCCCATGCTGCGGTTCGAGATCCGCACCTGGACCTGCACCGCCCCCACGCCGGGGTCCGCGAAGTAGCGACCCACGCGCGAGACCGCATCCGGGCCCAACCGTCCGTCGCCGTCCACGACGCCCACGACCACGCGCGCCGGATCCCAGCCCTCACGCCGCGCCACCTCGACGACGTGTGCGTAGGCGGCGTTGAGCGCGGCCCCCTTCCCCTGGCGGGCTTCGGGCACCTGCCGCCGGAGCACGACCACCCGGTCCGAGACGGAGGTGGCGACCTCGGCGGTGGCGTCGTCGGAGCCGTCGTCGACGACCACGATCATCACCTCGTCGCCCAGCGCGCCCAGCGACGTGACCGTGGGCCCGATGACCAGCTCCTCGATGAGGGCCGCGACGACCCGGACCCCTCGCAGGCCGTCGGGGGCGGCCTCGGGGACCGCGTAGCGCGCCCGGGCCAGGACCAGGGTCATGGCCATGTAGAGGCCGCCGAGCACCGCCAGAGCGGTGCCGAGGGCGACCAGGGTGGTGGTCACCGTCCCAGGGATCCCCTACGGCGGCGCGCTGAGCGCACCAACCCCACCCCCGCGACGAGCACCACGACCACGCCGGCCACGGCCAGCCCCAAGACGATCCCGGCACGCGGGGAGCCGCCGAACACCGCGGCGAGGCCCGCCAATCCGCCCGCGCCGCGGGCTGTGCCGGCGGCTCCTCCAGAACCCATCTCGTTCCCTCTCCCGCGATGCGGGCCCGTCCGCCCGAGGCTTCGCTTACCGAACTCGTCTTGTTAAGTTAAGCTACTTCAAAGTTCAGAGCAAGGTAACTTGTTGCCATGACCCGAGGCGGGAGCAGGTCCGAGGCCCGATCGATCGCCGTCGTGCTCGGGACCCGGCCCGAGGCGATCAAGCTCGGACGGATCATCGACCTGCTGGGCGGGCGGGCCTGGGTGATCCACACCGGCCAGCACTACGACCCGACCCTGCGGGACGGGGTGCTCACCGACGTGGGCCTCGCCCCACCCCACGACTCCCTCACCGTCGGCGGCACCAGCCGGGGCCAGCAGCTCGGCCGCGCCACCGCGGCCCTCGACGAGCTGTTCGCCCGCCACCGACCCCGAGCCGTGGTCGTCCAGGGCGACACCAACGCCACTGCCGCGGCTGCCCTGGCCGCCAACGCCAACGACATCGCGCTGGTCCACGTCGAGGCCGGGCTCCGCAGCCACGACCGGGCCATGCCCGAGGAGCACAACCGCGTCCTGGTCGACCACCTCGCCGACCTGTGCTGCGCCCCGACCGAGACCGCGGTCGAGCACCTGCGGCGCGAGGGCATCGCCGACGAGCGCATCGCCCTCACCGGCAACACCATCGTCGAGGCCGTCCAGCGGCTCCTACCCGACGCCGCGGGCCGTTCCGGGGTCGTCACGCGGATCCTCGGTGCCGACCCCCGAACCCGGGCCCGCTTCGCCGTGGCGACCTTCCACCGCCCCGAGAACGTCGACGACCCTGTCACCCTCGAGTGCCTCCTGACGGGCCTGGCCCAGGTCCGGCTCCCCGTGGTGTGGCCCGTCCACCCCCGCACCCGGGCCAGGATCGAGGCGTTCGGCCTCGCCCACCTCCTCGCCGGCGTGACGGTGACCGACCCCCTCGGTCCCGTCGACTTCCTGGCCCTGGCCGCGGAGGCGGCCGTCTGGATCAGCGACTCGGGCGGGCTCCAGGAGGAGGCCAGCATCCTCAAGCGCCCCGTCCTGGTCGTCCGCCGCTCCACCGAGCGCCCCGAGGTGCTGGGCACCTTCTCCCGTCTCGTCACCCCCGGGACGGACCTCGGCGCCGCCGTCGCCGAGCTCGCCACCGACGACGCCGTCGCCGCCCTGGCCGGCCTCCCCACCCCCTACGGGGACGGCACCGCCTCACGGCAGATCGTCGAGCTCGTCGACCGGCTGGCGGGCCACCCTCGCCCGGCGGACGCGGGGACGGTGGGGCCGTGACCCGCCCCACGGACCGTCGCCACCTGCTTGCCCCACCCCGGACCGCCAGCCATCATCACCTCCCGGTGGCATCGACCCGACCCTCCCAGGCCCGCTGGGATCCGCTGGCCGCCATGGCCCTCGGTCCGAGCCCGCGGGCGACGGTGCACGTCAAGAGCACCCTCGTTCCCGCGGGAGGCGTGCTCACCGCGATCGCGACCGACTTCGGTCCCGGCCGGCTCCGCGTGCTCCTCGACCTGGACGCCGATCGCCCACTCGCCACCTTCGAGCTCGACGACGGCGGGGGCAGCCTCCGCGTCCCCATCCCCGCCGACGTCTCCAGCGGACGACACCTCGTGACCTTCGCGGCCGACGACCGGGAGGTCGACCTGCTGGTCGACGTCACGGCCTCCTCGGCCACGGTCGGCATCGACCCACGCCGGGTCGCCCCAGGCGACACCGTCACCTTCGTCGCGCGCGGCTTCCCTCCGGGAGAGCTCGGTCACGTGAAGCTCGACAGCGAGGGCAAGCCCGCCCCCTTCCGGATCGGCCCCGACGGCATCGGCGAAGGTCGGTTCGTCGTGCCGGCGGGCACCACCCCCGGGCTCCACCACCTCCGCTTCCTGGCCCCCAACCCGTCGACCAGCACCGTCCAGGAGATCGTCGTCGAGGTCTAGCCGGCCTCGGCGGGCGTGGTGACGGGTCGCGCTCGAACCAAGCGGTGGGTCAGCCCGAGGCGTCGCGGCGCATCCGGTCGCCGACACCGTTCTGGACCAGGTCGACGACGTCGTCCAACCAGGCCGCGAGGACCGACGCCCGATCGTCGGGCGCGACGGCCTCGAGGTGCTCACGCATCTCCGTCGAGTAGAGGAGCCGCAGCACGCTCACGAGCTGGCTGGCCATGTAGCGGGCGCTCGGATCGAGGGGGCCCGGGTCCGAGCCGAGCTCGAGCGCCAGGGCCTTGGCCACGGCCGACTCCAGCCGGTCCCACACCAGGCGCTGGCGCATCTGCAGCACCCGGCTCGAATCGACGAGGGCCTGGAACGACAGGACCTCCTCGATGGCGTCGGCATCCGCGAGCGACGACAGGATCTGCTCTCGAACGGCCTCGAAGGGCGTCTGGTTGGCGCGCCGCTGGCGGATGTGGTGGACCCAGGCGATGCAGATCTGGTCCTCCGACGCGAAGGCCAGGTCCTCCTTCAACCGGAAGTAGTTGAAGATCGTCTTGACCGAGACCCCGACCTCTTCGGCGACCTGGGGGATCGTCACGTTGTCGAAGCCGTGCTTGGTGAAGAGGCGCTCAGCCGCGGCGACGATGTCCGCCCGCATCTGGATCTTCTTGCGCTCCCGGAGACCAAGCTGGACCATCCGCCCCATCGTATGGGAGCCGCTCCGATCGGAGAGGAAGCCGACCTCCTCTACTCGGGCGTGGGACGACCGGATGCGGGACGGGTGGCGACGTGGAGCCACCGGGCGGTGTCGGCGGCGAGGGCGACGGGTCCTGCCGGGAGGTGGACCACGCAGGTGCCGCCGGGACCGTGATCGCAGACGTGACCGTGTGCGCCGGGGGTGGCGGCGCTGTCCTGGAGGAACTGGAGCATCGCGGGGCTGCCCACGAGCTCCGGCACGCACAGGACGGTGAAGGCCGTGCCCGCTTCGACGTCGGTCAGGGGACGACCGTCGAGCTGCGGCGGACCGGCCCGCGGGATGGGGTTGCCGTGGGGGCAGGCGGCGGGGTGGCCGAGCTGCTCGTCGAGGCGGTCGAGGGCGTGGGGCGACAGGGTCCGGGCCCAGGCCGGGGCCTCGTCGGCGATGTCGGCCCACCCGAAGCGGAGGGCGTCGGCGAGGAGCCACTCGACGAGGCGGGCTCGCCGGGCGGCGTCGCGGGCCAGCGCCGTCCCGAGGGCGGTGAGGCGGATGGGGCGTCGCCGGTCGTCGGCGACGGCCCCGGCCACGCGCAGCTCGGTCACCGCCTGGTTCACGCTCTGCGTGGTGACCCCGAGCTTGCCGGCCAGCTCGACCTGGGCCGGGTGGTGGCCGAGCTCGGCGTAGCCCCACAACGCGACGAGGTACCGGCCGTGACCCACCGCGAGCGCCGCCGGCCTCTTGCCGTGACGGGGCACGTCCCGGCCGGCGCGGGCGCGTCGCCCTGCGGCAGGTCGCGCACGGCTCCGGGGCTCAGGCATCGGGCGCCACCACCCGATCCGGCCCAGCTCTGCGATCGGAGGCGACGGTCATCGGGGGGCGGCCTCTCCGGAGCGACACGAGGAGCAGGTGGTGCCGAGTCCGGCCGACCAACCACGTCATGCCAGACTCACTGTGTAAAGCATTCCTTAGATCTTGATGGGTGTCAATATAAACTTATATAGCACCTAGATTGAGTCGGGACGAGATCCTGGGCTTGCCCCAAGTTCATCGTCCCGACGACGATGACGGCCGCCATGGAAGCACGGCACCGGCGACGGCCCACCTGGGACCCGCTGCACGTCATGACCCTCGGTCGGCAGCT
>JBFWTJ010000247.1:0-5688 GCA_050247895.1 Acidimicrobiia bacterium | reverse complement strand
CGACACGGTCGGCGTGGTCGGGGGCAGCACCCAGGGCCTCGGCAACGGCGACGAGATCAACATCTGGGACGACGCCGGGAACCTGGTCGACCGCCTCACCTACGACGACACGCCCCGGTCGCGGGACAACTCCGTGGTCCCGGGGAGCCTGGCCGACCTGGGCGCCAACGCCTACGACCGCTGGGAGCTGTCGAACGCCACCAACGACCCCGGCTCGATCACCGTCGACTCGGCCGGCCCGGGCACCTCGGTGGGCAGCCCCGGGACGAGCCGGTACGCGGCCGGACCGGTCGCGGCGCCGGTCCTGCCCGTCCGGATCACCGAGTTCTCGTACCAGCTCCGTGACTTCGGCGAGGCCGAGTTCGTCGAGCTGACCAACGTCGGCACCGCGCCGGTGAACCTGGCCGGCTGGTCCTTCAGCGACAGCGGGACCGGGGCCGGCACCTTCGACCTGGGCGGCCTGGGGATCGTGGCGCCGGGCGAGTCGGTGGTGTTCACCGACGTCACGGGTGACGCCTTCCGCGCCTACTGGGGCCTGTGCCCGGCCGTGAAGGTCGTCGGCGGGAGCGCCCCCGGCCTGGGCAACGGCGACGAGATCAGCATCTGGGACGACGCCGGGAACCTGGTCGACCGGGTGACCTACGACGACACCCCTCGCAGCCGCGACAACAGCGTGGTCCCGACCTCGGCGGCGGCCCTCGCGGCGAACGACTACGACTCCTGGGTGCTGTCGAGCCCCTCGAACGACCCGGGCTCGGTCACCGTCGACGACCCGGCCGGCCCCGGCACCTCGGTCGGCAGCCCGGGCACGAGCCCCTACGCCACCGTGCCCTTCACCCCGGCCTGCCCCCCGCCGGCCGGTGAGTCGAGCTTCGACCTGTCGGACTACTCGATCGTCGGCCGCCACCCCCTGCCGACGCACTTCGACACGCCCGCCCCGGCCGGCTCCGAGCTGGCGACCGAGGTGTCGGCGATCACCTACGACTGGGACACCGACACGCTCTTCGTGGTCGGCGACGAGGGCACCTCGGTGGTCCAGGTGTCCAAGACCGGCCAGCTGATCGACTCGATGACCCTCGTCGGCTTCGAGGACACCGAGGGCATCAGCTACCTCGGCGACGGCCGGTTCGTCGTCGCCGAGGAGCGCCTGCGCAACGTCGTGCTCTTCACCTACGAGGGCGGCGGCGTGCTGGACCGGGCCGACGCCCAGGCCGTCAAGCTCGGCACCACCATCGGCAACATCGGCCTGGAGGGCATCAGCTACGACCCGCTCACCACCGACGCCACCGGCCTCGGCTTCATCGGCGTCAAGGAGAGCGGCCCGCTCGGCATCTTCCAGACCAACGTCGACTTCGCCGCCGGCACCGCAACCAACGGCGGCCCTGACGTGGAGAACCCGACGAACCTGTTCGACCCGGCGCTGATCGGGACCACCGACCTCTCCGACGTCTTCCCGCTCTCGCTCCTGCCCGACCTCGAGGGCGGCCAGTCGGAGAACCTGCTGGTCATCAGCCAGGAGTCCGGCCGGATCGTCAACGTCGACCGCAGCGGCGCCATCGCCAACCAGCTCGACATCGTCGACGCCGGCGCTCCCCTGAGCGTCCCGGCCCAGACGATGGAGGGCGTCACCGTCGACCGCGACGGCACCATGTACACGACCTCGGAAGGCGGTGGTGGCGACGCCACCCGCCCGCAGCTCCTCGTGTGGGCCCCCGACGCGCCGCCGGCGGCCCGCCTCGCGGTCACCGAGGTCGCCCCGTGGGGCAGCGACGCCGCCTACGGCGCCGACTGGTTCGAGCTGACCAACACCGGCGGGGTGGCGCTCGACCTGGCCGGCGTGAAGGTCGACGACAGCTCGAACAGCGCGACGGCCGCGGCCGACCTCGTCGGGGTCCCGACCCTGGCGCCGGGCGAGTCGGCCATCTTCTTCGAGACCGACGACCTCGCCACGGTCGTGGCCGCCTTCGGTTCGGCGTGGTTCGGCGAGGCGGGCCTGCCCGAGGGCCTCCAGGTCGGCCGGTACTCCGGTTCGGGCCTGGGCCTGTCCGGCGGGGGCGACGCGGTCAACGTCTTCGCCGCCGACGGCACCCACGTCACCGGCGTCTCCTTCGGCCCCGCGACCCCGCAGGTGACCTTCGACAACACCGCCCGCCTCGGCGCCGCGGCCGGCCCGGTGCCGATCGGCACCCTGGCGTCGGAAGGCGTCAACGGTGCCTTCGTGGCCGCCGACGGCGTGGCGGTCGGCTCCCCGGGCAACGTCGCGGGCACCCCCGGCGGCCCGTCGGGCGACACCTCGGGCATCCGCGTCACCGAGGTGTCGGCCTTCGGCTCGGGCAACTCGCCCTACGCCGCCGACTGGTTCGAGGTCACCAACACCGGGACCGAGTCCGTCCAGCTCACCGGGTGGCGGATGGACGACTCGTCGGCCACCTTCGCCAGCGGCGTCGAGCTGATCGGCGTCCCCGTCCTCCCCGCGGGCGCCTCGGCGATCTTCTTCGAGGGATCCGACGACGCCGCCTTCGAGCTGGCCTTCGCCCAGGCCTGGTTCGGGCAGAACCTGTTCGACGGCGGCTTCTTCTTCGGCCACTACAACGGCGGTGGCGTCGGCCTGTCGACCGGTGGCGACGCCGTCGTCCTCTTCGACGCCGGAGGGACCCTGGTGACCGGCGTGGCCTTCGGGGCCTCGCCCTCCGCCGCGCCGTTCGCCACCTTCGACAACGCCGAGGGCCTCGGCACCGCCACGACCCCGTTCCCGACCCTGACCACGCTGAGCGCCGTCGGCGTCAACGGCGCCTTCGCCGCGGCCCAGGCCGCCGAGATCGGCTCCCCGGGCACCGCGACGACCGGGACCGGCGAGCCGCCCCTGCCGCTCGCCTCGCTGGCGATCACCGAGGTCGCGCCCTGGGCATCGGGTGACTCCCCGTACGGGTCGGACTGGATCGAGGTCACCAACACCGGCACCGAGGCCGTGGACCTCGCCGGCTACGCCATCGACGACGACTCCGACACCTTCGCCAACGCCCGGGCGCTCACCGGGGTGGCCTCGCTGGCCCCCGGCGCCTCGGCGATCTTCCTCGAGGCGACCACGGCGGACCTGCCGGCCAAGGTCGAGCAGTTCCTCGCCGCCTGGACCGGCAGCGCCACCACGCCGGCGGGCCTGCTGATCGGCAACTACTCCGGTTCGGGCATCGGCCTGAGCACCAGCGGCGACCAGGTGAACCTGTTCGACCCCGCCGGCCGCAAGGTCACCGGCGTCGCCTTCGGGGCGTCGACCACGGGCTACACCTTCGACAACACCGTCGGCGCGGCGGGCCCGATCTCGACGCTCTCGGCGGTCGGGGCGAACGGGGCCTTCACCGCGGCCGACGGCCACGGCGTCGGCTCGCCGGCAGGCCTCACGCCGCCGCCCGCCGGCCCGCCGGCCTGGGAGCCCCGTGTCGTCTACGACACCGGCGACCGGGTCACCCACGGCGGGAAGGTGTTCGAGGCGCTCTGGTGGACGTCGTCGGAGGTCCCCGGCTCGAGCGCCTACGGCGCCTGGCAGGAGATCGCCGTGGCCGCCGACGGCACCGCGATCTGGACGCCGTCCCGGATCTTCGTCGCGGGCGACGTCGTCACCCACCAGGGCACGAGCTACCGGGCCCTGTGGTGGACCCGGAACCAGGCGCCGGGGATCCCCTACGGGCCGTGGCAGGAGATCGTGCCGCCCGGCACCGTCGCGGCCTACAACCCGTCCACCATCTACTACGGCGGCGAGACGGTGACCTACGGCGGCCACACCTACCTGGCGCAATGGTGGACCCAGGCGGTCACGCCCGGCACGCCGTGGAGCTCCTGGAAGCTCGTCGCCTAGCCCTACGCTGCCGACGATGAGGTCGCGAGCCGTCGCCGTGGTGCTGGCGGTCGCCCTCGCGACCGGCGTCGGCGCGTGCGGCGACGACGACGAGGACGGCACCGACGGCACGGCGACGACCTCGACCACCTCGCCGACGTTCCCCCCGGCCCGCGACGACCCCGAGCACGGGGGCCCCACGTGGGCGGTGGTCCTCGTCGCCGCCGAGGACCCCGAGGATCCCGCTGTCGAGGAGGCCGTCGAGGCCGCGGCTCGGGCCGGGTACGAGGGCGTGGGGTTCACCGACTGCGACGAGGGCGCACCGGAGGCCTTCGGCCGGCCCGACGCCCGCTACACGGTGAGCGTCTACTTCGACACCGAGGCCGACGCACGTGCCGCGGCGACGGCGTTCGAGGCGCTCGACGTCGACGGCGTCGTGGCCGAGATCCGGACCTACTGCCTCGACTGACGGGCCGGGGGGCAGCTCCCGGCCCGCGGCGCTGCACGCCCGCGCCGTGGTCCGCCACCGCCATCTGCCCGCCTGCGCCCACGCGCCACCACGTTCGAGGAGCGGTCGGCCGGCCACGACCGGGCCGCACCGGCGAGCGCCCGGCCCCGCCCGCTCGTCGACGCCGTCACGCGTCCGGCTCGGTCCGCGTGCGGGCCCGAGACGCGGCGTCGGCGTCGCCCTTCGTGGGACGCGACCGCTGCGACGTGCGGAACCGCTGCTGGGCCCCCTGCTTGGTCAGCTTGTAGAGCCTGCCGATGTCGTCCCAGGAGTAGCCGCGCTTGCGGGCGGCCTTCACCTGGTCGCGCTCGAGCGCCTCGGCGCTGATCCGGAGCCGGCGAGCGGCGTCGGCCGCGTCGAGGGGGCTGGCCGCCCCTTCCAGCGCTGCCAGTGCCCCGTGGATCCGGTCGAGGTGCCGCTTGCCCGCCACGCTCCGAACGTAGCGCGGCAGCAGGAGTTGACTCGATCGGCCGACACGCTATGGTCAACGCTTCGTTGACCCGTCCGTCAATGAGTCGTTGACGGACGGGACGGTCGAGTGCGAGAGAGGGGTGCACCATGGCGAAGAAGTCCGACAAGAAGTCGAAGAAGTCCAAGAAGTCGAAGAAGAAGTAGCGGGCTCAGGGGCGTCGGCGCCTCGTCGGGCACCCCGACGGACGGCCTCGACGCCCCTGCCGCGCCCGGGTGCCCGGCCCGACCGGGACGCCGAGAGCGACGACCTCCGGGCCGCGGGCGGACCGGCTCAACCCGCGGCGCGGCGCCGGTAGAGGACGGTGGCGAGCGGGGCGAACACGGCAAGCAGCGCGGCGGACCACAGGAGCGACGCGGCGACCGGGTGCTGCATCGGCCAGGCGTCGATCGCCGCCGACGGGTTGGGGTTGCCGAACAACTCCCTCACGGCGGAGGTCACCGCGCTGATCGGGTTCCACGTGGTGAGGGTCCGCAACCAGGGCGTCATGCGCTGCGTGGGCACCACCGCGTTGGACAGGAACAGCATCGGGAACAGGACGAGCATCCCGATGGCCTGGGCCGTCTCCACCCCCTTGCTGGCCAGGCCCAAGCAGGCGCAAGCCCATGACACCGCGTAGCTGAAGGCCATGACGACGCCGAACCCGGCCACCGCCCGACCGACGCCTCCACCCGGTGACCAGCCGATGGCGAGCCCGGTCAGCGTCACGATGGTCGCACCGAGGACCGCGGTGGCGAGGTCCGTGACCGAGCGGGCCACCATCACCCCGGCGCCCCACATGGGCAGGGTGCGGAACCGGTCGACGATCCCGCCGTTCACATCGGTGCTCAACCCGACCGCGGTGCCGAGCGTGGCGCTGACCTGGTTGAAGACGAGCAT
>JBFWTJ010000246.1:0-5729 GCA_050247895.1 Acidimicrobiia bacterium | reverse complement strand
CGTTGTCCCCCGAATCAAAATCTACCACACCAGCCGGAGGATCGCCCGGCGGCGCGGCTCGGCGAGGGCCTTGAGCGCAGCGTCCACTCGATGAGTGTAAGGTACTACTTACGTAAGTGTCAACTTACATCGATGAATCGGGTGCGGCGTCGACGTCGGACCTCTCGACCGACGAAGACCGGAGGGACACCATGGCCAGCGTTCGACCCCACCTGTGGTTCGGCAACGACAAGGCGGCGGAGGCGGCGAGGTTCTACGCCGAGCACATCCCGGGCTCGTCGGTGACCAGGGTCGTCCCCGCGCCCGAGGGCGTGCCCGGCGTGGCCGAGGGGGCCGAGTTCGTCGTCGAGTTCACCGTGGCCGGGCTGCCCGTGATCGGGCTCAGCGCCGGTCCGGCGTTCGGCCTGGACGAGGCCTTCTCCTTCTACCTGTCGGTCGACACCCAGGAGGAGGTCGACCGCTACTGGGAGGTCCTGACCGCCGACGGCGGCGAGCCCGGGCCGTGCGGCTGGTGCAAGGACAGGTTCGGCGTGTCCTGGCAGGTCATCCCCCGGCAGCTCGAGGAGCTCTCCGGCGACTACTCGACCGAGGCCAACCTGCGGGTCATGCGGGCGATGCTCCAGATGGGCAAGATCGACATCGCCGCGCTGGAGGAGGCCTACGCCGGCGGGGCCTGATCCGATCCTGACCCGGCGTGGCGACGGCCCGCGCGCCTCGGGCGGCGAGGGCATCCTCCTGGCCCGGACCTGACGCCGCGGTGCCGATCCTCCACCCGGTTGCCCTACCCGATCGTCTCTCCGACGGGGCGACGGCCGGGGGTCGCCGCGGTCGGGCGGGCGGAGGTCAGGCCGGGCCGAGCCGGCCGTTGGCCGACAGGACCGTGACGGCACCCACGGTGGCGTGGCCGCGCCACTCCAGGGCCGCGGCATCCGAGAAGCTGGTGAGCTCCACGGCCCAACCGCCGTCGGCGAGCTGGCCCTCTTCGAGGCGCTCCAGGTCGGCGGTGACCACGTCGGGGTCGAGCAGGTCCCGGGTCGGCCCACCCGGCGCGGGGGACAGGTCGAGCGGGCGGAGGGCCTCGGTGCCACCGGCCACGGCGAGCTTCCCGTCCGGGGGGACGTACGGCCGCAGGTGCTCGGCCAGGCGGCGCGCCTCGGGGTGCGCGTCGGCGGTGGCGTCGAGCAGGTGGAGCGAGAACATCAGCACGTAGGCGAACGGCGCCGCGTCGATGTCGCCGATGGCGGCGAAGCAGTAGCGGGTGGCGGTGGCCAGCCACGGGTGGTCGCGCACGGCCGGGTCGTGGCGGGCCAGGAGGTGGGCCTGGGCCGCGACCGCCGCGGTGATCTGGAGCGAGGAGGTGGTCGGGTCGGCCTCGGCCCAGAACGGGGCGCAGCCGGCGGGCTCGCGGATCGGCAGCGCGAAGGGCAGGCCGCCGTCGGGCAGGGTCGCCGAGTCGAGCCAGTCGAGCAGGCCGGTCGTGTGGGGTGAGGTCACCGGCCCGGCGTCGACGAGGGCCTCGCACGCGTGCAGGGCGCCGCCGGGTTGGCTCTCCGGCGCCCGGAGGTCGGGTTCGAGGCCCCACCCGTAGCCGCCGTCGGGGTTCCGGTAGGCGTCCAGGCCCTGCACGACCGCCCGGCGGGCCGCCTCGCCGCCGCCGGTGGCCGCCTCGAAGCGGTGCCGGTCGAGGAGGCGTGCGTGGCCGGCCATGAAGGCGCGGGCCCGGTCCAGGTCGACGTGCATGCGACGACCCTGCCACGGGTCGACGGCCGCCCGCTCGGACCTCAGGTGAGGGCGCTGCCGTCGTAGCGGGCCGTGAGGGCCTCCAGGTAGTGCCCGGACGGATCGAGGAAGTAGACGCCGCGCCCGCCGTGGTTCGTGTTGATCTCGCCGGGCTGCCGGCGTTGCGGGTCGGCCCAGAACGCGACGTCGCGCCGACGGAGCTCGCCCATCACCCGGTCGAAGGTCTCGTCGTCGACCAGGAAGGCGAAGTGCAGGCCGGGGAAGTCGACCGGCGCGTCGGCGAACTCCAGCAGCCGGCCGTCGCTGAGGCGGACCTGGAGGAAGTACCCGGCCGGCGTCGGTGGCTCCAGGCCGAAGACGTCGGCGAAGAACTCGGCCGAGGCCTTCTTGTCCCTGGCCGGCAGGATCGCGTGGTCGAGGCGGACGTCGACGTTCGGTGCGTCGGGTGCTGTCGTCATCGAACGGAGCTGTCCCTCGATCCCCCCGCCGTGACCACGGTAACCCGGGGTGGGGGGCTTGCGGCAAGCGAGTCGGACGTGGTTCCCATGTCCCCCTCGGTCGACCGGCCGAGCCGAGGGGAAGGCGGCGAGATGGCGACGTGCCCGGCACGGGCTGCGGCGGGATCCGAGGCGACGGGCGCGGCGCGATGACCGGGCCCTACGTGCGCGACCTCCGGGACCTCGACCGCAGCCAGCTCGCGGTCGCCGGCGGCAAGGGGGCGCAGCTGGGGGAGCTGACACGCGTCGAGGGCGTCCACGTGCCGGCCGGGTTCTGCGTGACCACGGACGCCTTCCGGCGGGTCGTGGCCGACACGCCCGCGATCGGCGAGCGGCTCGACGAGCTCGCCCACCGGGACCCCGACGATCCCGACGACGCGGCGCGCCTCGGTGCGCTCGGCGCGGACGTCCGCCGGATCATCGAGGGTGCGGCCGTCCCCGACGAGATCGCCACCGCCGTCACCGGCGCGCTGGCCCGGCTCGGCGAGGATGCCGCCTGCGCGGTCCGCTCCAGCGCCACGGCCGAAGACCTGCCGGGGGCCTCCTTCGCCGGCCAGCAGGACTCGTACCTGAACGTGGTGGGCCCCGCGGCCGTCCTCGGCCACGTCAGACGGTGCTGGGCCTCGCTGTTCACCGACCGGGCCCTCGCCTACCGGGAGCGCAACGGCATCGACCACCGCAGCGTCCACATGGCCGTGGTCGTGCAGCGGATGGTCGTCGCGGACGCGGCCGGGGTCGTGTTCACCGCCGACCCGGTGACCTCCAACCGCACCGTCGCCTCCGTGGAGGCCGTCCTGGGCCTGGGCGAGGATCTGGTCGCGGGCCGGGCCGCCGCCGACGTGTTCCGGGTGCGCGACGACCGGGTCGTCCACCGCGCTGTCGCCACGAAGCCGCACGCCGTCCACCCGGCACCGGGCGGTGGCACCGAGGTGCGCGCCGTGGAGCCCGCCCGCCGGGACCGGCCGGCGCTGACCGACGCGCAGATCGTCGGGCTGGTCCGGCTGGGCCGGCGGATCGAGGCGCACATGGGCGGACCCCAGGACCTCGAGTGGTGCCGGGTCGGCGACGACCTCCAGATCGTCCAGAGCCGGCCGATCACCACGCTCTTCCCGATCCCCGAGGTCGGCGACGGAGGGGCCCACGTCTTCGTCTCGGTGGGCCACCAGCAGATGATGACCGAGCCCATGAGCCCCCTGGGCCTGTCCCTGTGGAAGCTCACCGCGGGCCGGCCGATGTACGAGGCCGCGGGGAGGCCCTTCGTCGACGTCGCCCCCGAGCTGGCCTCCCCGGTCGGGCGGGCCCGGATCCTGGAGGGGATGACCCGCTCCGACCCGCTCATCGGCGACGCCCTGCGCACGATCGTCGAGCGCGGCGACCTGATCCCACCGGTCCCCGACGAGCCCTCCGTCGCTCCGCCGGCTGGCGACGAGCACCCCATCGCCCCGCCGACGGACGGCCCGCCCCCGCCGACCGAGCTCGACCCGGGCCTGGTCACCGAGCTGATCGCCCGGACCGAGGCGTCCCTCGCCGCCCTGCGGCGCGACATCCGCGCCCACTCGGGGCCGGCCCTGTTCGACTTCGTCCTGGCCGACCTCCAGGAGCTCAAGCAGGCCATCTTCACCCCGCAGAGCTTCCAGGCGATCATGGCCGGGCTCGACGCGCTGACCTGGCTCGACGACCACCTCGTGGCCTGGCTGGGGGAGCGGGGCGCGGCCGACGTGCTCACCCGGTCCGTGCCCCACGACGTCACCTCCGAGATGGGCCTGGCCCTCCTGGACGTCGCCGACGCCATCCGCCCCCACCCCGAGGTGGTCGCCTTCCTCGGCCGGGTCGGCGACGACGGGTTCCTGGACCGGATGGACGGGCTGCCGGGCGGGCCGGCGGCACGCGCCGCCATCGAGGCCTGGCTCGACCGGTACGGCATGCGCTGCGTCGGCGAGATCGACATCGCCCGACCCCGCTGGCGGGAGCGCCCGTCCACGCTGCTGCCCGTCATCCTGGGCAACGTCGGGAACTTCGTGCCGGGCGAGGCCCCGCGGCGCGCCGAGCAGGGCGAGCGGGAGGCGGCGGCCCAGGCGCAGGAGCTGCTGGCCCGCCTGCGGGCCCTGCCCGACGGCGAGGCGAAGGCCGACGAGGCCGCCCGGGCGATCGAGCGGCTCCGGGCCTTCGTCGGCTACCGCGAGCACCCCAAGTACGGGATCGTGTGCCGCTACGACCTCTACAAGCAGGCCCTGGTCGGGGAGGCCGAGCGCCTGGTGGCCGCCGGCGTGCTGCGCGAGGTCGACGACATGGCCTTCCTCACCTTCGCCGAGCTCCACGACGTGGCGCGCACCGGCCGGGCCGACCACGGGCTGGTCGACCGGCGCCGGGCCGAGCTCCGGGCGTACCAGGCGCTCACCCCGCCCCGGGTGATCACCTCCGAGGGCGAGGTCGTCACCGGCGCCTACCGGCGCGACGAAGTGCCGGCCGGCGCGCTGGTCGGCCTGCCCGTCTCGGCCGGGATCGTCGAGGGCCGGGCCCGCGTCGTGCACGACATGTCCCGGGCCGACCTCGAACCGGGCGACATCCTCGTCACCGCCCACACCGACCCCAGCTGGACCCCGCTGTTCGTCGTCGCCGCCGGCCTGGTGACCGAGGTCGGCGGGCTGATGACCCACGGGGCCGTCGTCGCCCGGGAGTACGGCCTGCCGACGGTCGTCGGCGTCCAAGACGCCACCCGGCGCATCCCCGACGGCCGGCGGATCCGGGTCCACGGGACCGACGGCTACGTGGAGATCCTGCCCTGACCGACCGGTGACAGGCCCGGAGCCGGGTCGTAGCATCGGCGCATCCGCGACGGAGGGAGCAGGCGATGACCGGTCGTGTTGTCCACTTCGAGGTCCCGTACGACGACGCCGACCGGGCCCGGGCCTTCTACTCCGACGTGTTCGGCTGGGCCATCCAGCCCGTCCCGGAGTTCGACTACAACTTCGTGCAGACCGGCCCGACCGCCGACACCGGCATGCCGGTCGAGTCCGGCTACATCGGTGGCGGCATGTTCTCCCGCCAGGAGCCGGTCACCAAGCCGGTCATCACGATCGACGTCGACGACGTGACCGAGGCCTTGGCGTCGATCGCCGAGCACGGCGGTGCGGCGGTCGGCGAGCCGGCGCAGGTCGGCGACATGGGCATCGCCGCCTACTTCACCGACAGCGAGGGGAACCTGATGGGCCTCTGGCAGTCGCTCGGCACCGGCTGACCCGCCCGGTGTGAGCAGGAGGCGTCACCCGCCGGGCTGATCGCGAGCAGCGGGCCGGCAGGGGGGCAGGCGGGCGGCCCCGGACCGGCGGGCCTCAGCGGAGGGTGAGGAACAGGTCTTCCATGGCGTCGACGGTCATGCCGGAGGCCGCCGCCTCCTCGGGGTTGTCGAGGCAGTGGCGCATCCCGGCCGACATGAGGCGCAGGCCGGCCCGGTGCAGGGCGGACTGGGCCGCGCTGAGCTGGGTAGATCGG
>JBFWTJ010000245.1:0-5734 GCA_050247895.1 Acidimicrobiia bacterium | reverse complement strand
ACCGGGCCGATGGCCCCGGTGCTGAGCGGCGAGCGGACCGCCCTGAACTTCCTGTGCCACTTGTCGGGGGTGGCCAGCGCCACCCGCCGCTTCGTGGACGCCGCGGCGGCCGGCGGGCCGGCCCGCATCTGGGACACCCGCAAGACGCTGCCCGGGCTGCGCACGCTGGAGAAGGCCGCGGTGCGGGCCGGGGGCGCGGGCAACCACCGGGGCAACCTGTCCGACTGGGTCATGTTCAAGGACAACCACCTGGCCGTGCTCGGCATCGCCGAGGGGGTCGCGGCGGCGAAGGCGGCCTGGCCGGGCCGGATGGTCCACGTGGAGGCCACCGACCTGGACCAGCTCCGGGAGGCGGTCGAGGTGGGGGCCGACGCCGTCCTGCTCGACAACATGAGCCCGGCCGAGGCGGCCGCTGCGGTCGAGGCCGCCACCCGGTGGGCGGCCGAGCTGGGCCGGCCCCGGCCGTTGCTGGAGTGCAGCGGCGGCATCACGGTGGACACCGCGGCGGCCTACGCCGCGACCGGGGTCGACCTGCTCTCGTCGAGCCAGATCACCCAGTCGGCGCCGGCGCTCGACATCGGGCTCGACGTCCGCAACGCCTGACCCGGCGCCGGCCGGGTCGGAGCGTTCGCCCCGCCGAGGGTCCGACTCGTAGCCTCGGCGCCCGTGCTCCTGCTCGCCGTCGACGTCGGCAACACCCAGACCGTCATCGGCCTGTACGACCTGGACCCCGAGGACGGCGCCAACGTGGGCCGGCGGCTGGCCGACACGAACCTGCTCGACCACTGGCGGGTGGCCACCCAGGTCGAGCGCACGGCCGACGAGCACGCCCTGGTCCTCCAGGAGTTCCTCGCCTTCCACGGGTCGACCTGGGACGACAACGACATCCAGGGCCTGGCCGTGTGCTCGTCGGTCCCCCGGGTCACCGGGGCCCTGCGGCGCATGTCCGAGCGCTACTTCGGCACGCCGGCGCTGGTCGTCGAGCCGGGCGTGAAGACGGGCCTGCCGATCCTCTACGACAACCCCAAGGAGGTCGGCGCGGACCGGATCGCCGACGCGGTGGCGGCCTTCGACCTGTTCGGCGGCCCGACCATCGTCATCGACTTCGGCACGGCCACGACCTTCGAGGCCATCTCGGCCCGGGGCGAGTACCTGGGCGGGGCCATCTGCCCCGGCATCGACGTGAGCCTCGACGCCCTGTTCGCCCGGGCCGCCGGCCTGCGCCGGGTCGAGCTGCTCGAGCCGCGCAGCGTCATCGGCCGCTCGACCGTCGAGTCGTTGCAGTCGGGCGCCATCTACGGCTACACCGCCATGGTCGACGGCATGTGCGACCGCATCGAGGACGAGCTGGGTGCGGACGCCACGGTCGTGGCCACCGGGGGCCTGTCGGGCCTCATCGGCCCCCTGTCCACCGCGGTCGACCACATCGAGCCGTGGCTCACCCTGCACGGCCTCCGCCTGATCCACGAGAAGAACCTGCGCTGATGGACATCCCCTACCGCTTCGACGTCACCGCCACCACGGCCGAGCTGCGCCACCGCTTCCCCGACCTCGAGCCGGGGGCCGAGACCGGTGTGACGGTCAGCGTGGCCGGTCGGCTCATGCTCCACCGGGCGCAGGGCAAGCTGGCCTTCGCCACCCTGCGCGACGGCAGCGGCGACCAGGTCCAGCTCTTCGCCCTGGCCGCGGTGACCGACCGCTTCGAGGAGTTCACCCGGCTGTCGCTGGGCGACTGGGTCGGGGCCACCGGCGAGGTCGTGGCGACCAGGCGGGGCGAGCTGTCGGTGAAGGTGTCGGACTGGGTGGTCCTGGCCGAGACCCGCCGGGGCTTCGGCGACAAGTGGCACGGCATCGCCGACGTCGAGACGCGCTACCGCCAGCGGTACGTGGACCTGTGGGCCAACCCCGAGAGCCGGGCCACGCTGATGACCCGGAGCCGGATCATCGCCCTGACCCGCCGGTGGCTGGACGACCGGGGCTTCGTCGAGGTCGAGACGCCGATCTTCCACCCGATCCCGGGCGGGGCCCTGGCCAAGCCGTTCGTGACCCACCACAACGCGCTCGACGTCGACCTGTTCCTGCGGATCGCGCCCGAGCTCTACCTGAAGCGCCTGGTCGTGGGCGGGGTCGAGCGGGTCTTCGAGATCGGCCGGGTGTTCCGCAACGAGGGCCTGTCGCCCCGGCACAACCCCGAGTTCACGATGCTCGAGCTCTACCAGGCCTACGGCGACTACCACGACGCCATGGCGCTGACCGAGGAGCTGGTGGCCCACCTGGCCACCGAGGTGTGCGGCTCGACGTCGATCACCTACGACGGCCGCCCGCTCGACCTCACCCCCCCGTGGCGGCGGGCGAGCCTGACCGAGCTGGTCGAGGAGCACGCCGGGATCCACGTCGACGTCCACATGCCCCTCGACGAGCTGCGCGCCCTCGCCACCGCGCGCGGCGTGGAGGTCGAGGCGTCCTACGGGCCGGGCAAGCTGGTCCTGGAGATCTACGAGAAGACGACCGAGCACCGCCTGTGGGGGCCGGTGTTCGTCCTCGACTACCCCAAGGAGGTCTCGCCGCTGGCCCGGGACCACCGCTCCCTGCCCGAGCTGGTGGAGCGCTTCGAGGGCATCGTGGCCGGCCGGGAGCTGTGCAACGCTTTCTCGGAGCTGGTCGACCCGGACGAGCAGCGGGCCCGCTTCGAGGCCCAGGCGGCCCAGCGGGCCGCGGGCGACGACGAGGCGATGGCGGTCGACGAGGACTACCTGCGGGCGCTCGAGTACGGCCTGCCGCCCACCGCGGGGCTGGGCATCGGGATCGACCGGCTGGTCATGCTGCTGACCGACGCACCGGCCATCCGTGACGTCGTCGCCTTCCCCACGCTGCGTCCCGAGCAGGGCTGAGCACCCGGTGGACGCCGTCGGCTCGTTGGCCGGCTCGGACGACCGCGCCGTGCCGGCCGGGGACCCGCCCCGGGACGGGGTGTGGGCACCGGCCCGGCGGCGGCTGACCCTCGGGCTGGTCCTCACGGTGACCCTGGTCGCCTTCGAGTCGCTGGCCATCTCGACGGTCATGCCGGTGGTGTCCGACGACCTGGGCCAGCTGGGCCTGTACGGCTGGGTCTTCTCCGGCTTCTTCCTGGGGAACCTGCTCGGCGTGGTGTGGGCCGGCCAGGTCGCCGACCGCCGGGGGACCCGGGCGCCCTTCGCCGTAGGGCTGGTCCTGATCAGCGGTGGCCTGCTGGTCGGGGGCCTGGCCTGGTCGATGCCGGTGCTGGTCGCGGCCCGGGTGGCCCAGGGGCTCGGTGCGGGCGTGATCCCGGCCGTCGCCTACACCAGCGCCGGTCGCAGCTACCCGGCCGAGATGCGGCCCCGGCTGCTGGCGGTGTTCTCCTCGGCGTGGGTGATCCCCGGGGTGGTGGGCCCGGCGGTGAGCTCGGCCCTGGCCGACGTCCTGGGCTGGCGGGCCGTGTTCCTGTCGATCCTGCCCCTGGTCGTGCTGGCCGGTGCGATGACCCTGCCGGCGATGGAGCCGGTGCCGCCGGTGGCGACCACCTCGGCCGATCGGCGGGGCTGGGCGCTCGTCCTGGTCGGCGCGGTGACCCTGGTGCTGGTGGCGGTGGGTGGCGTCCCGCCGGGGGTCGCGCTGGTCCTGGCCGGGGTCGGCGTGCCGGTGGCGGTGTGGGCCTTCGTCCGGCTGGTCCCGGCCGGGACGGTCCGCCTGGCCCCGGGCATGCCCGCCGCGGTGATGGTCCGGGGCCTGCTGACCTTCGCCTTCTTCGGGACCGACGCGTTCGTCCCGCTCGCCTACTCCGACGTGCGGGACCAGCCGACCTGGATCGCCGGCCTGGCCCTCACCGCGGCCACCGTGCTGTGGACGGCGGGTGCGTGGGTGCAGCAGCGCCTGGTGCTCACCGTGGGTCCCCGCCGTCTGGTGTCGGTCGGCTTCGTGCTGATCGTGGTGGGCATCGGGGGCATGCACGGCGCGCTCGGCCCGCTGCCGGTGTGGGGGTCGATGGCCGTGTGGGGCCTGAGCGGCCTGGGGATGGGCCTGGCCTTCGCGCCGGTGACCATGACCGTGCTGGGCTTCGCCCCCGCCGGCCAGGAGGGGGCGGCCAGCGCGTCGCTCCAGCTCAGCGACGTGCTCGGCGTGGCGCTGGGCACCGGCCTGAGCGGGGCGTTCGTGGCCCTGTCGGAGTCACGGGGCTGGGAGCTGGCCTCGGCCCTGCACCTGGCCTTCCTGGTCACGGCGGGGATGGCGGTCCTGGGCGCGCTGGCCGCTCGCCGCCTGCCCACCGCCCTGCCCAACTGACGGGCGCGGTGCGCGCGGCTACGAGCGGCGGGGCACGCCGCGCCGGGCGGCCAGGCGGTGCAGGGCCTGGACGAGCAGGTCGATCTCGTCGCAGGTGTTGTAGAACGCGAACGACGGGCGGACGGTGGCCTCGTGGCCGAGCCGGCGCAGGATCGGCTGGGCGCAGTGGTGCCCGGCCCGGACGGCGATGCCCTCCTCGTTGAGGGCGGTGCCGACCTCGGGGGGCTCGTAGCCGTCGAGGACGAACGAGGCCACGCTGGCCTTGTGCGCCGCGGTCCCGACCATGGTCAGGCCGGGGACCTGGGACAGGCCCTCGGTGGCGTAGGCCAGCAGGTCGTGCTCGTAGGCGGCGATGTTGTGGATGCCGATCCGCTCGACGTACTCGAGCG
Source organism: Acidimicrobiia bacterium (assembly GCA_050247895.1). GTDB lineage: Bacteria > Actinomycetota > Acidimicrobiia > Acidimicrobiales > VFJN01 > CAVPEW01. The sequence continues at coordinate 1,046 of JBFWTJ010000245.1, read as the reverse complement.
CCGCGCCCAGGCCGACGGCGTCGGCGATGTTGCCCGTGCCCGCCTCGAAGCGACCCGGCGGAGGTTGGAAGATCGCCCGCTCGAGGGTGACGTCGACGATCATGTTGCCGCCGCCTTCCCAGGGCGGCATGTCCTCCAGGACGGAGCGCTTGCCGTAGAGCACCCCGATCCCGGTCGGTCCCAGGACCTTGTGGCCGGAGAAGGCGAACAGGTCGGCGTCGAGCGCGGTGACGTCGATGGGGGTGTGGGGGATCGACTGGGCGCCGTCGACCAGGACCGTGGCGCCGACGCCGTGCGCCGCGTCGACGATCGCCTCCACCGGCACCACCGTGCCCAGGGCGTTCGACACGTGGGTGACCGCCACGAGCTTCGTGCGCTCGGAGAGCAGGCGGGCGTACTCGTCGAGCAGGAGCTCGCCGCGGTCGTCCACCGGGATGACCTTGATCACCGCGCCGGTCTGGGCGGCCACGAGCTGCCACGGCACGATGTTGGCGTGGTGCTCGAGGTGCGAGATGACGATCTCGTCGCCCTCGTGCAGGTTCTTGCGGCCCCACGTGTTGGCCACGAGGTTGATTGCTTCGGTCGTGCCCCGGACGAACACGATCTCCTCGGCCGACGACGCGCCGATGAAGCGGGCCACGGTGTCGCGGGCCTACACGTAGGCGTCGGTCGAGCGGGCGGCCAGCTCGTGCGCGGCCCGGTGGATGTTCGCGGTCTCGTGCTCGTAGAAGTGCCGGAGGCGCTCGATGACCTGGCGCGGCTTCTGGGTGGTGGCCGCGTTGTCGAACCACACGAGCGGCCGCCCGTTGACGCGCTCGGCCAGGATCGGGAAGTCCCTGCGCACGGCGTGCACGTCGAAGGCCGGGTGCGGGTCGAGCTGCGCGGTGTGCGGGACCTCGGCGTGGCGCAGGAAGTAGTAGTCGGGTGCCGGCGGTGCGCTCGCGGCCGGCGGGAGTCCGCCGAGCCCGGCCGGGTCGGGCAGGCTCGGCGGGGCCACGAAGGCGTAGGGCGTCGAGGGGACCGGCGGGCCGACGACCGGCACGGCG
>JBFWTJ010000244.1:0-5770 GCA_050247895.1 Acidimicrobiia bacterium | reverse complement strand
CTTTCGGGTGGCGTTGAGCGCACGTAGAGCGTTCGTGAAGCCACCCGTGCCAGCATCGCCCCGGCGGGTGTGGCCGGCGGGCGGACCCTGTCGGCCGACGACGGCCCCACGGCGAAAGAGGCGACATGCGTGATCGAACGATGACCTTGGTCCACAGCGACGACCCGGTCTCCCACGCCGGGATCACCTCGCAACTGCGACCACGGCCCGAGGTGCAGCTCGTCGAGGAGCTCTCCGAGGCCGACGTCGTGCTGGTCGTGGCCGAGGAGGCCGACGACGCCGCCCTGGCCGTGTGCCGGGCGATCCGGCGCACCTCCGAGGCCCAGGTGGTGGTGGTGCTGTCCCGGCTCGAGGACCGCGACGCCCTCGCCGCCCTCGAGGCCGGCGTGTCCGGCTTCGTCCGCCGCTCGCAGGCGAGCCCCGAGCGGCTGGTCGAGGCCGTCGGGGCGGCCCGGGCCGGGGGCGGCAGCGCCCCGGCCGACGTGCTGGGCCGGCTCTTCGACCAGGTCGGGCGGCTCCAGCGCCAGGTCCTGGCCCCCCGGGGCCTGCAGATGTCGGGCCTGACCGACCGCGAGACCCAGGTGCTGCGCCTGGTGGCCGACGGGCTGGACACGGCCGAGATCGCCCAGCAGCTCTCCTACTCCCAGCGCACCATCAAGAACGTCATCCACGACGTGACCATGCGGTTCTGCCTGCGCAACCGCACCCACGCGGTGGCCTACGTCATGCGCGAGGGCCTCATCTGAAGCAGGGACCCGGTCCTGCCCGCGGTTCGGCACCGTCGGGCAGGACCGAGCGGCCCGGTGAACCGACCGACGTCGACGGTCAGGCGATCAGGACGGTGCTCGAGCCCACGATGGTGCAGGTGGGCGCGGGCGCGGGGTCGTTGCAGGTCTGAACCTGGTCGCCGATCCGGGCCGCCGGCTTCCCGTTGATCAGCACGGTGGCGCTGCCCGGGGGCATGACCTTGCCGTCGTTGGTCGGCGGCTTCTGGAACGTGCCGGTGGGTGGGATCGGCAGGTGGGGCGCCGTGTTCCGTGCCGTCGAGCCGACGACGGCGGCGGGCTGGCCCATTATCAGCACGTCGTTCGAGCAGTCGCCGGCGATGGTCCCGCTGAAGGGGTGCGGTCCCGGCGTGGGGACCGGGCCGCCCGGCGAGGGGACCATGACGATGTGGGTGTCGACCCCCACCACGCTGTCACCCATCTTCGCTGCCGGTTGGCCCATCGGTCCTCCTGCGCCCTACTTCTCGGTGAACAGCTCGATCTCGGTGATGGCTACGCTCCCGTCGCCCTGGAGGGCCGGGTAGCGCCCGTCGACCTGGATCTCGATCCGGGTCACGCCGGACCCGTTGGAGATGCCCTTCTCCTGGGGTTCGGGGGTGTCGTCGAGCTCGACGTCGGTGGTCCGATCGGTGTCGAAGACCAGGTGGAGCGACCGGGCCCGGTCGTGCTGCTGGAACTCCGAGGTGGCCCCGTTGCGGATGATCGCCCGGCGGATGTCGGTCGGCTCGCTGAAGGTCACGACCAGGGTCGGCGTGCCCTCGCCCGGCGGGACGAGCCAGAACGAGTTGGTGACGCCGTCGACCGCGTCGCGCCCGGGGTGCTCGGGGGTCTCGCTGCTCGCCACCGCCCCGTTGGGGTTGGCCGGCGCGTACTGGGGCACGAAGATCCCCACCACGTCGTCCTTGATGGTCGTGAACCGCTCGTTCACGAAGGACCGGAACGGCTCGTAGGCCGAGTAGACGACGGTGAGCAGCAGTAGGACGATGCTGAGCACCGTGCGGATCGGCCGCACCATGGCCTTGAGGTTGCGCTGGCGGCGGGCCGGCACCGATCCCTGGCCCGGGCGCTCCCCCGCCTTGAGGACCTTGGGTTTGCGACGCGGGATCAGCTTGCGCCACCACTTGTCCTTGGCGACCTCGGCCTCCTGGAGCGTGTGGCCGCACCGGCTGCAGAACTTGCGGACCGGCGGGTTGCCCTCGCCGCACTGGCCGCAGACGAGGTCGCCGGGCCGGAGCTTGCGGGTCGGCCGGGAGCGTCCGACGGTGGGGGGCTTGCGCCGGGCCGCCTGCGGGGTGACCGACGCGGTGGCCCCGTCGTCGGCCTGCTCGGGCGCGGCCGGCGCGGTGACCTCCCCCCGCTTGGCCGGCAGGGCCGGCCCCCGGTCCACGGGTGCCACGAGCGCGGCGGACTCCTCCGGGGTGGCCGAGCCGTTGCCGGGCGCGGCGGGGCCGGGCGACGGTGTCGCGCCACCGGGCCGGGACGGGGGTGCGCCCGGGGTCGTCGCCGACGGAGCGGCCGGAGCACCGTTCGGCGACGAAGCCGTCGCCGGGCCGACCACGGCCGGGCCGCCCGCGTCGCCGCCCGGAGAGGCAGGCGCGGTCGGCGTCGCGGTCGAGCCGACGGGCGCGACGAGCGCACCCGGGCCGACGCCGTCACCCGGAAGGACCGAGGCCGGACCCCCGGCCGGCGCGGGAGCGGTCGAGGGTACGCCGGGTGCGCCGGCGGACCGCGGGGGCGGACCACCCGGGCCGGCCGGAGCGCCGCCGCCCGAGGGAGCCCCCGGTGGGCCGGCCGGATCCGTCGGGGCGCCGGCGGAGGTGACAGCGGGCTCGGGCGACGGACCGCCACCCGCAGGACGCGGCGGCGGGCCACCACCGGGAGGGCCGGCCGGCTTGGGCGGCGGGCCACCACCCGGGGGACCACCAGGCGCGCCCGCGGGACGAGGCGGAGGGCCGCCACCGGGAGGACCACCAGGCGCGCCCGCAGGACGCGGCGGAGGACCGCCACCGGGAGGGCCGGCGGGCTTGGGCGGCGGACCGCCACCCGGAGGGCCACCGGGACGCGGCGGGGGGCCACCACCGGGCGGGCCGGCCGGCCGGGAGGGCGGGCCTCCCGGGGCACCAGGCGCGCCGGGCGCGCCCGGAGGGCCCGGTCGAGCGGGTGGCGGCACGGGATCGCTGGGGCCCACGTCGGCGTAGATGAGCGACTGGACCCGGGACAGCAGTCCCCGCTTGGGGCCGGCCGGCTCCTCCTCGGGGATCTCGGGCACCTCGATCGGCTTGGCCTCGACCTGCTCGCCCGACCACTCCAGGAACGTGCCGCAGCTCCCGCAGAACGTGTCCCCGTCCCCGTTGTGGAACCCGCACTTCCGACAAACGATCATCGGTCGCCTCCCGTCCCGCCTCGGGACACGATCTCGACGTGGTGCACGACGTGGGCCGGCTTGGCCGAGCGCACGAGCGCCTCGATCCCGGCCCGGTTGAGGGTGGACGGGTCGTCCACGGTGATCCGCACGGCCAACCGCGGCTCCTCCTCGCCGGGGATCGGCCCGCCCGGCGTGCGCGAGGTGGTGACCCCGCCGCTCTCGCCGACGTCGACGGTCCCGCCCGTGTACAGCTCGAGCTCGGCCTGCAGGCCCCGGGCCGTGCCCCGGTGCCGGTACATGTCGACGGCCCGGGTGACCAGGGCCCGCCGTCGCTCGATCGGCCAGTTCTCGTCGACGGCGAGGCCGACCCAGCCGGCCAGCCAGTCGACGTGGTCGTCGGGCGCCTCACCGGGGTCGACGTAGGCGGCGAGGTTGTCGAGCACGCTGATGACCGGGGCCAGGACGGCGTCGAAGCCGGCCGTGAGCCGGCAGGCCATCTCGTCCTCCTGGAAGATCGCCGGCAGCAACGTGGCCAGCGGCACCGCGGACCGCAGCTCGGGGATGGTGCCGCGGGCGCTCACTCGGGCACCTCCACCCGGAGCTGGTGCTGGTAGCTGAACACGAGCTCGTCGGGCTCCAGCTCGATCCGCTGGGTGGCCTGGCCCCGCTCGCCGGTGACCGGGTTGGCCCCGAAGAGGCGCACGTCGTCGACCAGGTCGACGCCCCGCACGCCCTGGAGGGCGGCGAAGATCTCGCCGGCCTGGACCGGCCGGCCCCAGGGCCAGCCCTCGCCGTCGGGCCCGCCGGTGAGCGGGTTGAGGTACTCGTCGAGCCGTCGCAGGGCGTCCTTCTCGATCCGGGCCGCGCTGGCCCGGGCCGCGGCCCGCAACCGGGCCACGACGGTCACGCCCCGGTAGCGGGGCGGCTCGACCAGCACCCGGGTGCCGACCAGCCGGGCCTCGTCGAGCGCGGCCGAGACGGTGACCAGGGTCGAGGGCGCGGGCAGCAGGTCCTCGAAGGCGATGGCCCCCTCGACGGTCGGCGCGGCGGGGACCACGAGCACCCGCACGGTGCCGGCGCTGAGGCCCTCGCCGGCGGCCAGGCAGCGGACCCGGGCCACCTCGGGGGCGGCCTGGCGGGTGAGGAACTCGAAGTCCTCGGCGGTCACGGCCCGGCTGCGGGTGCGCAGCAGGATCGGGCCCCGGTCCTTGGCCGAGGCCAGCGACTCGCCCTCGACCCCGCCCACCGCGGGGGCCCGGTTCTCGACCCCGGCGACGAAGGGGATGGACGACTTGAGCGTGGAGATGGCCCCGGCCCGCACGTTGCCCCGCCGGCCACCGCCGATGGCGTACTGGCGCATGCGCACGTAGCTGCCCTTGGGCGGCACCGCTCCCCGCTGGGTCAGCGTGCCGTCGGCCTCGCGCAGGGCCGGGCCGAAGCGGACCTCACCCGCCGCCGCGTCCAGCACGTAGTGCTGGTCGTCGACCGTCGAGTCGGTGAAGGCGTCGACCTGGGTCCACTCGGCCCAGCCGGCGTCGCCGCCGACCTCGACGACCGTCGGCGCCGCGCCGGCCACCATCGGGCCCCGCTGGACCTTGAAGCGCTGCCCGGCGACGCCCTCGCTGGCCCCGAGTAGCTCGTACTCGACGACCTCGGCGTGGATGGCGTCGACGGTCCCGCCGACGGTCGCCGCGGCGAGCCCGCTGACCACGGGCGACGAGCTGTAGGCGGGAAACCCCTCGTCGGGTTCGAGGACCCGGGCCCGCAGCCAGCCGGCCCGGCGCTCCTCGATCACCGCGGCCCGGTGCCCGGCGGGCACGTGGACCACCACGTCGCCGTCGCGGTTGAGCCCGCCTGTCGAGTCCGACCCGACCGTGCAGGCGTGCCAGGTGTCGCCGTCGAACGCCTCCCAGGCCAGCGGCGGGTGGTCGGGGTCGACGCCGACGCCGTCGATGCGGCACCGGACCGAGATCTGGACCGCGCAGCCCGGGACCGGGTCGGAGAGGCCGAACAGGATCGTGTCGTCGGGCTCGGGGACCGTCGAGAAGGCGTGGACCGGCGTGTTGACGTCGAGGGCGTCGTCGCGCACGGTGACCAGCTCGTCCTTGGCCCCCCGGGTGGCCACGACCTGCAACGAGCAGGGCACGACGGCGAGGTCCTCCACGGTGGCGAACACGACGGGCTCGTCGCCGTCGGTGCGCCGGGTGGCGGCCTTGGTGCCGGTGGGGATCTCGATGGGGTCGGTGGCCGGGGCCGAGAGCCAGAAGGTGATGCCGGTCCGGGCCGGCGTGGGCGGGAAGAGCTGCACGCCGATCAGGTCGAGGAACTTCACGTACAGCCGGTCGGGGACCTGGTTCACCCGGTACAGGAGCTGGTCGACCATGAAGGCGAAGGTCTCGATGAGGGTCACGCCCGGGTCCGACACGTTGTGGTCGGTCCACTCCGGGCAGCGCTCCATGACCATGCGCTTGGCGTCGTCGACCAGGTCCTGGAAGCGGCGGTCGTCGAGGTTGGGGACGGGGAGGGCCATCAGTAGTCCGATCCGTCGTCGGGGATGGCGTAGAACGGGAAGACCAGGTTCCGGCGGACGTTTACGACCTTGGCCCGGACGTATATGACT
>JBFWTJ010000243.1:0-5778 GCA_050247895.1 Acidimicrobiia bacterium | reverse complement strand
CGCTGCTACCGGCTCCTGGCCGCGCGGGGCGAGCCGGGCGACGTCTACACCGTCTGCTCGGGCGACGACCGATCCGTCGAGGAGCTGGCCCGGGAGCTGGTCGCGCTATCGGGCACCCACGTCGAGCTCGAGGTCGACCCCGCCCTGGTCCGCCCGGTCGACCTGCCCGTGCTGCGCGGCGACCCGGCCAAGGTCGCCGCCGCGACCGGCTGGCACCCCGAGATCCCCCTGTCGCGCACGCTGGCGGACCTGCTCGACGACATGCGGGCGCGCCCTGCTACAAACGCCCGATGACCCGACGCGCCCTCATCACCGGCATCACCGGCCAGGACGGCTCGTACCTGGCCGAGCTGCTCCTCGACAAGGGCTACGACGTCGTCGGCATGGTCCGGCGGTCCTCCACGGTGACCTTCGAGCGCATCGCCCACATCCAGGACCGCATCGAGCTCACCCACGGGGACCTGCTCGACGAGGGCTCGATGATCTCGACGCTGCGCGAGCACCGGCCCACCGAGGTCTACAACCTGGCCGCCCAGTCCTTCGTGCAGACCTCGTTCGGCCAGCCGGTCCTGACCGGCGAGACGACCGCCCTGGGCGTGACCCGGCTCCTCGACGCCGTCCGCACCGTCGACCCGTCGATCCGCTTCTACCAGGCGTCGTCCAGCGAGATGTTCGGGAAGGTCCTGGAGGTCCCCCAGCGCGAGGCCACCCCGTTCCACCCCCGGTCGCCCTACGGCGTGGCCAAGGTCTACGGCCACTGGATCACGGTGAACTACCGGGAGTCCTACGGCCTGCACGCCAGCAGCGGGATCCTGTTCAACCACGAGAGCCCCCGGCGGGGCCTGGAGTTCGTGACCCGCAAGATCACCCACGGCGTGGCCCAGATCAAGCTCGGCCTGGCCCACGAGCTGCGGCTCGGCAACCTGGAGGCGCAGCGCGACTGGGGCTTCGCCGGCGACTACGTGGACGCCATGTGGCGCATGCTCCAGCAGGACGAGCCGGGCGACTACGTGGTGGCCACGGGCGAGACCCACTCGGTGCGCGAGCTGTGCGAGCTGGCCTTCGGCCACGTCGAGCTGGACTGGCAGGCCCACGTGGTCCAGGACGAGCGGTTCATGCGCCCGGCCGAGGTCGACCTGCTGGTCGGCGACCCGTCCAAGGCGGCCAAGGAGCTCGACTGGCAGCCGACCACGACGTTCCCGGAGCTGGTCAGGATGATGGTCGACGCCGACCTGGCCCTCCTCGAGGCCACCCGCCCGCTCTCGTGATCACGGTCCTGGCCGGAGGGGTGGGCGCGGCCCGGCTCCTGCGGGGCCTGGCCCGGGCCACCGACCCGACCCGGATCACCGCGGTGGTCAACGTGGGCGACGACACGGTGCTGCACGGCCTGCACGTGAGCCCCGACCTGGACACGGTGACCTACACGCTCGCCGAGGCGATCGATCCCGAGCGGGGGTGGGGCCTGGCCGGCGAGACCTGGCACGCCATGGAGGCGCTGGCCCGCTACCCGGGTGGGCTCGACTGGTTCAGCCTGGGCGACCGGGACCTGGCCACGCACCTGTACCGCACCCACCGGCTGGCCCAGGGCGCGCCCCTGTCCACGGTGACGACGGAGATCTCCGCCGCGTGGGGGCTGGGGGTGACGTTGCGACCGGTGACCGACGACCCGCTCCGCACGATCGTGGAGGTGGCCGGGGAGGGCGAGATCTCGTTCCAGGAGTACTTCGTGGGCCGCCGCCACGCGGTGGAGGTGTCGGGCCTGCGCTTCGAGGGGGCCACCGCGGCCCGGCCCGGCCCCGGCGTCCTCGCCGCCCTCGGCCTGGCCGACCGGCTGGTGATCGCCCCGTCCAACCCGCTGGTGTCGATCGCCCCGGTGCTGGCCGTGCCGGGGATGCGCGAGGCGGTGGCCTCCCGGCGCGACGACGTGGTGGCCGTGTCGCCCATCGTGGCCGGCGCCGCGCTCAAGGGCCCGGCCGACCGGCTCATGCGAGAGCTGGGCCACGAGCCTTCGGTGGTCGGCGTGGCCCGGTACTACGCACCCCTGGCCGGCACCCTGGTCGTCGACGAGGCCGACGCCGACCGGCGGGACGAGGTCGAGGCCGAGGGGATGCGCTGCGTGGTGGCGCCCACGGTGATGGGCGACCTGGGCCGGGCCACGGCGCTGGGTCGGGTCGTGTCGGAGGGGGCGGGTCCGTGACCGCACGCCTGGAGATCTGGCCGGTGGAGGGGATCCCCGAGATCCGCCCGGGCGACGACCTGGCCGGCGCCATCGCCGCGGCCGAGCCCGGCCTGGCCGACGGCGATGTCGTGGTGGTCACCCAGAAGGTCGTGTCCAAGGCCGAGGGCAAGCTCGAGCCGATCGACCCCGACGACCCCCGGGGCCACAAGCCGATCGTGGAACGGGAGTCGGTGCGGATCCTGCGTCGCCGGGGCGAGCTGATCATCGCCGAGACCCGGCACGGCTTCGTCTGCGCCAACGCCGGGGTCGACCTGTCCAACGTCGACGAGGGTTGGGCCGCCCTGCTGCCCGACGACCCGGACCGCTCCGCCCGGCGGATCCGCGACGGCCTCCGGGCCCGCCTGGGCGTCGAGGTGGCGATCATCGTGTCGGACACCTTCGGCCGGGTCTGGCGCCGGGGCCTGACCGACGTGGCCATCGGCTGCGCCGGCATCCGGGCCGTGGTCGACCTGCGGGGCACGGCCGACAGCCGGGGCCGCGAGCTGCTGGTGACCGAGGTCTGCGTAGTCGACGAGCTGGCCGGCGCGGCCGAGATGGTGATGGGCAAGGCCACCGGCGTCGCCGCCGCGGTGGTCCGTGGGGTGGACCCGTCGTGGCTGGGCCGGGGCGAGGTCCGAGGCGAGGTCGTCCGCCACCCCACCGAGGACCTGTTCCGCTAGCTCGGGCCTGCCGCCCGAGTCGGCATCTTCGCGCTACGTGCGAGCGAGGACCTCGGCCAGGCCGGCCTCGAGGTCGGTCCACGGTCGCCAGCCGAGGTGGATGGCGGCCCGGCCCGGGTCCAGGGCGCAGCGCCGGGGCGCGTCGGGGTCGGGCTCGATCCGCGGCGGGGGCGGGTCGTCCAGGCCCAGCGACCGGGCCACCATGGCGTGCAGGTCGCCGAGGCGGGTCTCGACCCCGGTGGCCACGTGGCAGGACAGGCCCCCGCCCCGCTCCGCGGCCCGCACGAAGGCGTCGACCGCGTCGTCGACGAAGACCAGGTCCCGCGTGTGGTCGAGCCCGGGCACCGTCGACGGGCGGCCGGCCCGCAGGTCGTCCACGAGGCGGGCCACGACCGCGTCCGGCCCCTCGGCGCGCTGGCCCGGGCCGTACACGCACCCCAGCACCAGGGCGGTGAACTCGAGCTCGTGGCGGGCCCGGTAGATGGCCAGGTGGTCGGTCACCGCCCGCTCGACCACGCCGCGCAACGACGTCGGCACCTGGGCCTGGGACTCGCGCAGGGGCAGGTCGGCCGGGGCCGGCTCCCCGTAGACCGCGGCCGACGACGCGAACACCACCTTGTCGGCCCCGGCGACCCGGGCCGCCTCCACCACCTGGAGGCTGCCGAGGATCCCCACCGAGGCCGTCACGGCCGAGCCCCCGTCGAGCCCGTCGTGGGCCCGGGCGGCCAGGTGGAACACCACGTCGGGCCGGCGGCGGGTGGCCAGCTCCACGATCGTGGGGTCCCGCACGTCGATCTGGTGGAACGAGAGCCGGCGGGTGCCCTCGGCCCGGGCCGCGGCCAGGTTGGCCAGCGAGCCCGACGACAGGTCGTCCACCGCGTCGACCACGTGGTCCTCGGCCAGCAGGCGCTCGACCAGGGCCGCGCCGAGGAACCCCGCCGCCCCGGTGACCAGGGCCCTCACGGCACGGGTTCGGGGACGCGCGCGCCCGAGAGCACCGCGTCCCCAGGCACGGCCACGCCGTCGCCCAGGACCGAACCGACCACCCGGGCGCCCTCGCCCACCTGGGCCCCGACCCCCACGACCGACCCCTCGACCTGCGCCCCGGCACCCACCGTGGCACCGTCGAGCAGCACCGAGCGCACCACGCGGGCCCCGGCGCCCACCGTCGCCCCCGGCCCGACGACCGCCTCGTCGAGCGTCCCGGCCACCTCCGCCGTGCCGTCGACGCCCGCGCACGGCGGACCGCCCCGGCCCGCCACCCGGTCCAGGTTGGCCTGGAGGTAGGTGGCCGGGGTCCCGGCGTCGATCCAGTAGGCCTGGCCGTCCCGGGCGAACAGCGCACCGTCGGCCGCCATGGCCGGGAAGGTCACCCGCTCGACGTTGACCGGGATCCCGGCCGGGATGCGGGCCAGCGCGGCCGGCTCGAACACGTAGGTCCCGGCGTTGACCAGATCCGACGGCGCCGTGCCCGGTTCCGGCTTCTCGACGAAGGCCGCCACCTGCCCGCCGGGCCCCGTCGCGACCACGCCGAAGGCGGAGGGGTCCGCCACCCGGTGCAGGGCCAGGGTGGCCTCGGCCCCGGCGCCGTCGTGGAAGCGGACCAGCTCGCCCACGTCCAGGTCGGTCAGCACGTCGCCGTTGACGACCAGGAAGCGCTCCCGGATCCCGGCGTGGTCGGCCGCGAACCGGATGGCACCCGCCGTGTCGCGTGGCTCGGGCTCCACCGCGTACCGCAGGCGCACGCCGGCGCACGTGCCGCCGGGGTAGGCGTCGACGAAGGCGTCGGGCCGGTAGCCGAGGGCCAGGACCGCCTCGTCGACGCCGTGGCCGGCCAGGTGGGCCAGCACCCGCTCGATCATCGGCCGGTTGGCCACCGGCAGCATCTGCTTCGGCCTCGTCAGCGTGAGCGGCCGGAGCCGCGTCCCGAAACCCCCGACGAGGACGACCGCCCTCACGGCGTGGACGTGGTGGTGGTCCCGTCCCCGGCGGTGGTGGTCGTCGTGTCGTCCTCTTCGTCGCCCGGGGTGGCCGTGGTCGACTCGCCCTCGGCGGCCACGGTGGTCGTGGTCTGCGCCGACTCGGGGTCCTCCAGCGTCGACGGGCCGTCGACCGCGCCGAGCACGGCGAGGTTGGCCGCCGTGGGCGGCAGCGGGATGTCGGCGTCCGGATCGCCGTAGAAGATGGTCACGGCGCCGCCGTCGTCCTGGAGGCGGAGGTCGGCGTAGTCGCCGGTGCGCGGGATGGGATCCGCGCTCGGGTCCGAGGCGTTGGGCCAGAAGCCGATGCGGAGCTGCGGGTCCTCCACGCCCTCGCAGGTCGTCTCGCCCTCCTCGATCTTCTCGCCCAGGTAGGTGAGCTCGTCGTCGGAGATCTTCAGGTCGACCGCGGGCTGGCCGTCGCGCCCGTCGGCGAAGAAGCGGCCCAGCGTGGCGTTCACGCCCACGCCCAGCTGGGAGAACGGGTGGACGTGGATCACGCCGTCGCCGTGGGTGTGGATGCCGACCGGCGACTCGAACTCGGGGATGTCGGGCTTCCACTCGCCGCAGACGTTCACGCCGAAGGCCAGGTGGATGTGGTCGCCGATCTGGGGGATCCCCCCGATGTCCTCGGAGCGCCGGTCCTCGCGGGCGTAGAAGATCAGCCCGAGGCCCAGGACCACCACCGCGGCGAGCACGCCCGGGAACAGGAGGCTGCGCGACTGCCCGGCGCGGACCCGGCCGCTCCCGGCACGGGCGGCGCGGGCGACCTTCTTCGACGAGGATGCCTTGCCCATAGGTCGGGTCACCCTAGCGGCCGGCCACCGCACCCCGGCAGCAGGCCGGCGAAGTTCACCCCGCGGCCCGCCGGTAGACGTCGAGCAGCGTGGTGGCCACCGCG
>JBFWTJ010000242.1:0-5793 GCA_050247895.1 Acidimicrobiia bacterium | reverse complement strand
TTCCGATCTCCGGGATGGTCACGCCGGCCACCATCGGGTGGAACATCGTGAGGAGCTCCTGGAGGCCCAGGAAGTACCAGGGTGCCTTGGACGGGTTCGGCGTCTGGTTGAAGTTGGCCAGCTCCAGCAGCGGCGCGTTCACGAACACGGAGAACAGCAGCGTGAACGCGGTGCAGGCCAGCGCGGCGGCGAGCTCGATGACCAGGAGGTGGGGCCAGACGTGGACCTTGTCCTGCGGGAGCGCCTTGACGTCCTGGATCGACCCCGACTTGACCACGGTGAGGAGGCGCTGGGTGTGGCCCCCCGGCCCGGTGGCCGTCGGCGCCGGGGCGGCTGCCACCGCCGCGGCCGCCGGTGCGGTGGCCACCGCGGTCCCCGCGGGAGCCCCCCCGCCGGCGGAGCGGTCCTTGGCCGCCTTCGAGCGCTCGAGGAGGTGGGCGGGGATGCGGGACGCGGCGGCGCTGGGCGCGGCCTGCTCACCACCGGCGGCCGCGCCGGGCGCGGCGCCCTCGTCGGCGGGCTGGCCGGCCTTGGCGGCCGCCTTCTTGCGGGCCTCCTCGGCCCGCTTGCGGAGGTGCTCGGGGATCTCGGTCATCCGTGGCCTCCTACAGCGGTCCCGAGATGCCGCCGTCCTTGCGGACCCGCCAGAAGTGGATCGCCATGAAGATGACGATCACGAACGGGAGCATGAGGACGTGCAGCACGTACCAGCGCAACAGGGTGTCGGACCCGATCTCCACGCCACCTAGGAGGACGAACCGCACCTGGTCCCCGAACACCGGGGTGTAACCCATCATGTTCGTACCCACCGTCACCGCCCAGAGGGCCAGCTGGTCCCAGGGCAGCAGGTAGCCGGTGAACGAGAGGAGCAGGGTGAGCGTGAGCAGGATCACGCCGATCACCCAGTTGAACTCCCGGGGAGGCTTGTAGGCGCCGTGGTAGAAGACGCGCGCCATGTGCAGGAACACCGACAGCACCATCAGGTGGGCGGCCCATCGGTGCATGTTCCGGACCAAGAGGCCGAAGGTCACCGAGGTCTGCAGCGTGTAGATGTCGTTCCAGGCCTGCGCCGCGGTCGGCCGGTAGAAGAACATCAGGAAGATGCCGGTGACCGTGAGCAGGATGAAGAGGAAGAAGCTCAGGCCGCCCAGGCACAGCGTGTAGGAGACCTTCACCGCGTGCCGCTTCACCTTGACCGGGTGCAGGTGGTACAGCACCGAGTTCATGATCACGTAGGAGCGGTTCCGGGGGCTGTCGCTGTAGCCCTTCCGGAAGATCGAGCCCGGTCGGAAGATCGAGTTCCAGGTCTGGGAGCCCTGGACCTTGTCGGGCAGGCCCTTCAGCGAGTCCTGCAGCCGTTGGCCCAGGCCCTTGCCTTCCATCGTGTTGGCCACTGTTCGCTCTTCTCCTAACCCAACCGCATGCCGTAGCCGTAGCCGTGCGAGCTCGTCCGCTGGTGGAAGTCGCCCTCGGGGTCGGGGTCGCCGACCTTGCCGAGGATGATCACACCGGTGGGGCAGCGGTCGACGCAGAGGGCGCACCGCGTGCAGACGTCGTCGTCGATGGTGAAGATGACGTGGTCGCTCGGATCGTCGCCCGGGCGGTCCACGTCGATGGCGTCGTCGATCGCCGACGGCCGCACCATGTGGATGCACTTCCACGGGCAGATGTCGACGCAGCCCTCGCACATGATGCACTCGGACTGGTCGATGTGGATGAACTGCTTGGGCTTGACCGCCTTGGCCAGCCACGCCGCGTCGACCTCCTGGAGGACGTAGTCCTCCCGGAACTCGGGCATCGGCGGGTTGGCGTCGGTCCGTGCCATCGGGGCGATCAGCCCTTCCGCACCAGGGGTCGGCCGTACTGCGACGCGGGCACCTTGACCTCGCGCGCCTTGCGGCGGTCCTGCCACTGCGCCCAGTGGTAGACGTGCAGCGTCAGGGCCAGGCCGTAGATGCCGCACGCGACCAGGTCGCGGACCAGCAGCCAGGTCAGCGTGAAGGGCAGCGCCTCGAAGACCTCGCCCGGGCCGGCCAGCAACTTGTCCGAACGCCAGCCGAGCTCGTTGTCGGCCCAGGTCAGCCACTGGTGGGGCACCACGCCGTACCACCAGAACATGAAGAAGAAGGCGAAGGTGGCCGCCGCCATGGCCTGACCCCAGCTGAGGGAGGCACCGGGCGAGCGGCGCCGGCTGTACAGGACGACCACCACGTCGCCCAGCAGGGCGATGATCAACGATGTGGTGAACGCGACCACTGGTGGCTGGCTCCCTCGTGAAATCGCTCACTTGACGGGCACAGGCGGTGGGTGCCCACGGCCTCCGACTGGTCTAGCACGGCACCTTCCGGAGGATCACATTGGGGTGATCCGCGCCGCGACGGCCCGGCAGCGGCCCTCCGGAGGCCCGGACGCGCCAGACCGGCGCGCCCCGCACCCCGCCGGTCGGGCCGGGCGCGGCCCCGCCGCGAGCCGGCGCGACCGGCACCCGCGCCCCGTCCTCCGGAGGGCCGCGGTTGGCTTGGTCGGGCCGTCGGGGCTGACCTAGGTTTCGAGCCGAACGTCGTCGTCGGAGGAACCTTGACCGAGATCCCCGAGCACCTGCTCCAGCGATCGAAGGCCCGTCGCGCCGCCATCGGCGGAGGGGAGAGCACCGGTGACGCCGCTCCGTCCGACCCGGCCGCGCAGGCTCCGGCCGCGGCCGTCGAGGCGGCGCCCACGCCGGCCGTGCCCGCGGCACCGGAGCCGCCGCCCGCCCCCGAGCCCGTCCGGCCCGAGGTCGAGGCCCGCCTCCGCCGCCGCCGCATCCCCTACTGGGCGATGCCCGTCCTGGCCGGCCTGCCCCTTTGGGCCTACGTGTACCAGGGCACGCTCGAGCCGCCGCCCTCGGAGGACAACAGCCCCCTCGCCCTCGGCGGCCAGATCTACGCCTCAGCCGGTTGCAGCGGTTGCCACGGCGCCAACGGTGCCGGCTCGGCCACCGTCCCCGGCTTCGAGGCCGTCGTCGAGACCTGGCCGGACTACCGCGACCACATGATGTGGGTGCGGGTCGGGTCGCCCGGCTGGCCCGGCGACTCCTACGGCGCGGAGGACAAGGCCAAGACCGGCAGCCTCATGCCCGAGCACCCCGGCCTGTCGGACCAGGAGCTGGCCCAGGTCGTCCTCTACGAGCGGACGCAGTTCGCCGGCGAGGAGGAGGCCGACCAGGAGGAGCTCCTGGCCGTCGCCTCGGGCGAGCTCACCTTCGCCGACGTGGGGCTCGGTCCCCTCGCCGAGGACGCCGGCGTCGACCCCGCGAAGCTCGAGGCCGGCTGACACCTCCCCGCCCCGCCGATCGGAGCGAACCGATGGCGCAACGTCACGACGTCCTGGTCATCGGCGGCGGTCCGGCCGGCGCGGCCGCCGCGCACTGGCTCGCCCGGGCCGGCCACGACGTCGTGGTGGTCGAGAAGAAGGTGTTCCCCCGGGACAAGACCTGCGGCGACGGGCTCACCCCCCGGGCGGTGACCCAGCTGCGGGCCATGGGCCTCGAGGACGCGATCGCCGCCGCCCACCACCGCTACGACGGGCTGCGCTGCGTGGCGCACGGGACGACCCTGGAGCTGCGCTGGCCCGAGCACCCCGTCCACCCGTCCCACGGCTACGTCGTGCGACGGCGCGACCTCGACCACCTCGTGGCCCAGAGCGCCGTAGCCCACGGCGCCACCCTGCTCCAGGGGACCGAGGCCCTGCGCCCGGTGGTCGAGGACGGCCTGCTGCGGGGGGCGGTGGTCAAAGCCAAGGGCGCCGGGGCCGAGCAGGAGGTCAGGGCCCGCTACGTCGTGGTCGCCGACGGCTCCCTGTCGCGCTTCGGCCGGGCGCTGGGTGGCGCCCGTGACCGCCGGCTGGTGCAGGGCATGGCCATCCGCGGGTACTTCGAGAGCCCCCTCCACGACGACCCCTGGATCGAGTCGGCGCTCGACGTGCGGAACCGCGCCGGCGAGTCGCTGCCCGGCTACGGCTGGATCTTCCCGGTCGGCGACGGGACCATCAACGTGGGCATCGGCCTGCTGTCGACCTTCCGCGGCTGGCGCGAGGTCAACACGACGAACCTCATGAAGGAGTGGGCCGCCACCGCGCCGGCCCACTGGGGCATCGACCCCGACGCCATCCTGGCCCCGGCCACCGGCGGGCGGCTCCCCATGGCCGGGTCCGTGCACCCCAAGGCCGGGCCCAACTGGCTCGTGGTCGGAGACGCCGCGGGATCCATCAACCCCTTCAACGGCGAGGGCATCGACTACGCCTACGAGACCGGCCGCCTCGCCGCGGGCCTGCTCGACGAGGCCCTGGTCGAGGGCACGGCCCGGCCCCTGTCCCGCTACCCGGCCCTGCTCGAGGACGAGTACGGCCTCTACTTCCGCGTCGCCCGGGCCTTCTCCCAGCTCATCGGCCAGCCCGCGCTCATGCAGGAGCTCACCCGCGTCGGCGTCCGCTCCCGGACCTTGATGGAGTGGGTGCTGCGGATCATGGCCAACCTCCTGCGCCCCGACGAGATCGGACCGGCCGAGGCCGCCTACCGGGCCGTGGCCCGGCTGGCCCGCGCCGTCCCCGACCGCATCCCTGCCTGAGGGACCGGCGGCACGCCGCCGGTCACGCCTCCTGGGTGTCGATCACCACGGCGCCCGAGCCGTCGGTGGCCCAGACCCGTTCGACCACCTCGGCCGGCAGGGCGCACTCCAGCCGCACGTCGACCCGACCGGCCTCGTCAGGGCGGAACGTGCCCGCGGGGACCCTGCCGGTCCAGTCCACGCCCGGCGGCGTGAGCCACAGCGCGTAGGTCTCGGCGGGGTCCAGGCCCTCGGCGATGACCTGCACCACCGAGCCGGACGGGTCGTCGGCCACGACGGCCTCGACCCGGGCCCCCTCGGGGGCCAGGGCGAAGCGGACCGGATCGCCCGGGAGCCGCCCCCCGTCCCCGTCGCCCGAGCCCACGACCACCGCCGCGATCACCGCGACCACCGCCACCACCACCCCGCCCGCGGCCCAGGCCCGGGCGTCGGCCACCAGCGCCCGCAGGCGGCGGCGCGACCGCCGGGCCCGCCGCTGCCCGGAGAGCTCCGAGGTCACCCGGCTGCGCAGCTCGGGCGGAGGATCGTCGACCGCCCGGTGCGGCTCGGGCTCCGCGGTCAACGACACCGCGACCAGGTCGCTCAGCGAGTCGACCTCGGCCCGGCAGCGGTCGCACGAGCGCAGGTGGTGGGCCAACGCCACCTCGCGGGCCGGGTCGATCTGGGCGACCAGGAACCCGGCCACGTCCTCCTGCCACTCGGGGCAGGCCTCCTCGTGCTCAACCATCGGACCAGCCCCGCGCCTCGAGCGAGGCCCGCAGGGCCCGCAACCCGTGGTACACCCTGCTCTTCACCGTGCCCTCCGGCACCCCCAGCTCGGCGGCCACCTCGGCGTAGCGACGGCCCCGCCAGTGGACCTCGACCAGCGCCCGTCGCTGGTCGACCGGGATCTCGGCCAACGCCGCCTCGACCTCCCAAGCCGTCACCGCGGCCTCGAACGGGTCGGCCTGGCCGAACCGCTCGACCGGGCCCGCCTCACGCCCCGCGACCGGCGGGCGCGAGGCCCGGGCCCGGGCGAGGTCCACGATGACGTTGCGCAGGATGGCGAACAGCCAGGTCCGCATGGACGCCCGGGTCGCGTCGTAGCGCCCGAAGGCCCGCCAGGCCCGGACGAAGGTCTCCTGCACCGCATCCTCGGCCAGCGCGCCGTCGCCCAGGCCCCGGCGCGCGAACCGGTACAGCTCGGCAC
>JBFWTJ010000241.1:0-5802 GCA_050247895.1 Acidimicrobiia bacterium | reverse complement strand
GTCGGTGACGTACACCTCACCGTCCTCGAAGGGGTTCATCGTGCCCGGGTCCACGTTGATGTACGGGTCGAGCTTCTGCATCGTGACCCGCAGGCCGCGGGCCTTGAGCAGCCGACCGAGCGACGAGCCGGTGATCCCCTTGCCCAGGGAGCTGGCCACGCCTCCGGTGACGAAGATGTGCTTGGTCACAAGGAAACGCGCCTCCCGTAGCGAACCGACTACGGGGTCCCACCCTACCGTGCGACGGCGGCCGCTTCGCGCATGGCACCGCGACCCCTCAGGCGGTCCCCCATCGCCGGCCAGTCCACGAAGACCACCAGCACCGTGGCGGCCCAGGCCCAGTAGTCCAGGCCGAGCAGGAACCAGGTGGCCACGTGCAGCGCCACCGCCGAGGCCACGTAGAAGCCCCGGCTGCGGCGCCACAGCACGGCCAGCGGGAAGGTCAGCTCCACGGCCAGGATGTAGGCGCCGGTGAGCTGGGAGGCCCACAGGTTCTCCCCCACCCACCGGGCCATCGACTCCCACCGGGCCCGGCCGATCGTCGGCCCCCACAGCATCACGTAGCGGACGTTGTCGCCCACGGCCCAGTCCAGGCCGGCCCGGCGCACCTTGTGGTAGCCGGCGAAGAAGTAGACGAGCGCCGAGAGCACCATCGAGGTCCGCACCGGCCAGCCCCAGCGACGGCGACGCTCCCGGTCGTGCCAGGCGGCCTCGACCGGCGCCAGGAGCAGCGGGGCCGAGGCCCACAGCAGCAGCAGGTCGTTGTGCAGGACCTTGCCCCGGCTGCCCCGGAGCCCGGCCAGCACCAGCAGGCAGGCCCAGGCCAGCGCGAAGGCCAAGCGCGGCCGGCGACGCAGCACCGCGGCCAGGGCCGCCACCCCGCCCACGACCTGGAGCGCCACGATGGTGCCGGCCGAGGGCATCCGGTCCAGGACCCCGAGCACCGGGACCGGCTCGAACAGCGCCGGGGGGACCTCGGCCAGGGCCCGGTAGGGCCCCAGCACGACCCGCAGGCCGATCAGGGTGGCGAGGGCCGCGTGCAGGAAGCGGAGCCGGCGCCCGGACTCGGGGCCCCACAGGGCGTCGTCGAGGGCGCGCCGGGCCCAACTCGGCGTCGAGGCCCCCCGCCCGGCGGCGACGGCGACGCCCCCGGGGGTCACCCGGGCCCCCCCGAGCACTCGAGCTCGGCCCGCCGGTCGTCGACCACCGTCCAACCGTCGGGACCCTCGACCAACCGGCGGAGGTTGCGGACCACCTGCAGGCCGGTCGTGCCCGGCTCGCGGTCGACCACCGCGTCGAGCAGGGCCTCGCACACCGCCTGGCGTCGCGCCGGCGAGGCGCCCCCCAGGCCCGACAGGGGCCACTCGGCGTTGCGGAAGGCCAGGGGCAGCTCGTCCAGGTCCACCGGCACCGCCGTGCCCGCCGTGTCGACGGCGGCGATCTCCCACCGGACCTGGGTCTCCCCCCGCGCCGCCGAGAACAGGCGCCATGCGGTCAGGGGCCAGGCGTCGAAGCCCACGAAGCCCGGCACCGCCAGGGCCACCAGCAGGAGCGCGACGAAGGCGCGCACCCCCCGGCCGGGCGCCTCCCCCTCGGCCGGTCGCTGCGCTCCCGTCACCGCGCCTCCCCGGGGCTGCGCCCCGGACCCGTCACCGCCGGGCGGGCTGGCGCCCGCGCCACCGGAGCTGGCCGGTCGCTGCGCTCCCGTCACAGCTCACCCCCCTCGCCCCGGGGCGGCGGCTCGACCGCCAGGTGGGCCAGCGCCGCGGTGACCACCGCGACCGTCACGCCACCCACGATCGCCCCCGAGTCGTTCACCAGGCTGCCCAGCACGGCGGCGACCGCGGCGGCGACCAGGGCGGCGTGGAGCGCGCCGAGGCGGGCCCGCAGGCGGCGCAGGGGCCGGTCCGGCCACGTCCTCAGGAACAGCCAGAACGCCACCCCGATCGGGATGGCCACGACCCAGACCGACGAGGTCGACACCCGCAGGTTCGCCAGCAGCTTGCGCTCCATGATCGACACCAGCGGCTCGATCCCCTCCTTGCCGACCCGCTCGAAGAGCCGGCCCAGGTGCGCCCGCTGGGTCGGCGGCCGGGACAGGTCCACCAGGCCGAACGCCGTGATGGCCGCCACCGTGGCCACGCCCGCCACGACGACGTCGCGGAAGCGGACCCGGTAGCCGTAGGCCAGCGCGGCGAACACCAGGACGGTCGGCGTGAAGGCCAGGACGCCACCCACGTCGGACCCCCACGTGGGCACGCCGAGCACGACCAACGTGGCCACGAGCAGGCCGACCGCGGCGAGGCGGCCCCGCCGGGTGGGCCAGCGCGAGGCCACGAAGCCGGCCAGCAGGCACGACGCCGCGGCCACCTGGCCGAACGAGTAGTTGCTGATCCCGTAGAGCCGCGAGTTCCCCGTGGGCGAGTAGCCGAACGCCGCGCTCAGGCTCAGGTTCGAACCGGTGGTGACGTCGGCGACCAGGACCCCGAGCATCGTGGCCAGGGCGAGGGCCAGTCCGAGCCGTGGCCGGCCCGCCCGTCGCCCGGCCAGGGTTGCCAGCGCCGCGAGCACCACCGACCCGCCGACCAGGACCGCCCAGTAGAACGGCCGGCCCAGGTCCTCGAGCGGGAACGCCCGGGCCAGGTAGGAGACCGGCATGGCGAACAGCACGGTGAGGGCCATGCCACGGATCGCCGCCCGGGCCCGGCCGCCCCAGCGGCCCGCCACCGCGCAGGTGGCCAGGCCCGACACGAGGGCGACGGCCAGGACCACGAAGGTCGAGGTCGGGGTCAGGAGGAACTCGCGGAACCTCGAAGCCTCGGTGACCTGCACCAGGTGGTCGACCCGGCCGGCCAACGAGGTCGAGCTGGACACGACCTCGAACGGACGGCCCTCCATGGCGTCGGGCTCGACCACGCCCAGGGTGGCCAGGATCGTCGGGGCGACGTCGACCAGGCTGACGATGCCGGCCCGCTGGGTCGTCGCCGTGCGCAGGTAGCCGGCCTCCCCGTCCGGCGTGCGCAGCGCGGCGACCGAGAGCCCCACCGACGAGCGCAGCAGGTAGGGCGCCACGACCAGCACCGCGTCCCGCTCGGGGTCGACCTCGTCCACCAGCCGGCCGAACAGGGCATCGGCCTCGGCCAGGGCCTGCTCGCGCAGCTCGGCGTAGCGCCCGGCGTCCACCACCGGCCGGTAGCGGATGACCCGGGCCAGGTCCGACGCCTCGACCAGCACCACCTTGCGGGCCGTGGGGCCGTCCTGGCCCCACGCGGCGTCGAACGCGGCCTGCACCGCGTCGGGGTCGGTCCGCACGCCGAAGGGACGGGCCTCGTCGGGCCGCAGCAGCAGCCCGGGCGACAGCTCCCCGTCCGGCACCTGGCCACGGGTGTCGGCCAGGGCCAGCCCGACCTGGCGCTCGTAGGACGGTCCGGCCGCGTCCCGGCCGTCGGCGTTGCCGATCGCCGAGGTGCCGACGCCGGCGTCGGCCAGGGTCTCGGCCAGCAGGCCCGGCTCGGCGTCGTAGGGCTGCCGGTCGTTGAGGCGCAGCAGCGTCGGCCAGCCCAGCGCCACGTACTCGCCGGTCGGGCGGACGCCGGTGCGCCGCTCGAAGATCTCCGCCGCCGGCGAGGCCAGGTCGCCCTCGTCGAGGGCCAGGACCTGCCCGTCGACGGTCTCGTCGGAGGTCGTCCGGGTCCCGGCCGAGATGGTCAGGTAGGCGGCGCCGGGCGTGGAGCGGTGGGCCACGCTGCGCGGCGCCATGTCGGCGATGGCCGCGCCTTCGAAGAAGGCCTCCAGCTCGGGGAGGTCGAGCGCCCGGACGTCGGACCAGGTCAGGCCGGGCATCGAGACCACGAGCAGCCGGCCCGGCCGGTCGGCCTGCGCCGCGGCCGGACGCGTCGGGACCACGACGGTCCCCAGCACGGCGAGCACGGCGAGCAGGGCCGCGGCCACCGGTGCGCGCCCCGGCCGCCCGGGCGCGCTGACGGGCAGCCACCGACGCGCCCGGCAGGGGTCCGCCGCGCGCCCCCTGGCGCGTCCGGGGCCGACCGGGCCCCGGCGGTGCCCCGCGGTCACCGGTGCCCTCCGGGACCGAGCCGTCCCAGCCGATCGAACGCCCGCAGCGGCGGCACGCGCTCGATGACCCGGCTGAACGACACGACCTCGGAGGCCAGCGTCAGCGCGAGCAGCACCCCGGCCACCACGCAACGGACCGACCCCGAGACGGCCAGGACCACGGCCATGCCGAGACCCGCGCCCAGCGCGTTGGCCCCGGCGTCGCCGAGCATGAACCGCTCCCGCAGGTCGCCCCACAGCAGGGCTGCGGTCACGCCGACCAGCGCGGCGGCGGCCGATCCCACTGGCGCCCCGCCCGCGGCCAGGGCGATCGGGACGTAGGCCACCAGCGCCCACTTGGCCGTGCGCCCCGGGGCCCGGTCGAGCAGGTTGCCGAGGTTCGCGGCGAGCGCGACCAGCGCTCCGTCGACCAGGGCCTGGCCCCGGCCGGCCCCGGTCACCGCGGCCAGGACCAGCGCGAAGGCCGCACCCCCGGCCAGCTTCACCATGCCCGTCGACAGGCGACCCCGGACCAGGGCCCCCAGGTGGCCCCGCAGGCCCCGGTCGCGCTCGTCGCCGAGGAGGTCGTCGACCGCGCCGAGGAAGCCGAAGCCGACCACCGCGACCAGTACCAGCATCCGGGCCGGGGCCACCGCGGGCCGCCCGACGCCCACGACCCAGCCCAGGGCCCGGGCGCCCTCCACCGCGACCAGCGCCACCACCAGGATCAGCCCCATCGCGGTCGGCAACCGGTGGCCCCGGTGGTTCTCCCGTTGGAGGACGGGGTGGACGAGCAGTTCGTGGGACAGGGCCAGCAGGACCGAGCCCGCGACCAGGCCGGCGACGCCGGCGAGCGCAACGGCGATCACCGGGCGCCCTCCCAGCCGGCACGGGGCCGGCGGGCCAGCTGGTCGATGACGACCGGCACGGCGACGATGAGCATCGTCGAGGGGACGGCGAACGACGAGTCGTTGGCCACCAGGCCGACCAGGGCCAGCACGGCCAGGCCGGCCGCCGCGGCGAGCGCCGGGCGGGGCCAGCCGGCCGGGCGCCGCACGCGGCCCCGGCGCCGGGCGACCACGAAGGCGACGTAGCCGGCCACCACCACCGCCAGCACCCCGACCGTGGCCCAGACAGCCGAGCCCGAGCCGCCGAAGCTGGCCTGCCAGCGGCGGGTGAGGCTCGACACGAAGGTGGTCCAGCGGCCGTCCATCAGGTGCTCGGCCAGTCGGGACAGGTGGGTGCGCTCCGGCTCGGGCCGGGTCAGGTCCACGAAGGCGAAGGCGGTCACCGTGACGGCCGCCGCGGCGCCGAGCGCCCCCAGCTCGGCCCAGCCGACCCGGCGCCCGGCCAGCAGCAGCGCCGTCACGCCGAACGCCGGGACCATGGCCAGGATGCCACCCACGTCCGCGCCGAGCATCGGCAGGCCCTCGACCAGCAGCACGGCGACCAGCACCCCGGACCCGACGCGCCGCCCCGCCTCGCCGAAGCCCTGGGCCAGCACGGCGGCGAGCAGGACCGCGGCCGACCCGAACAGGGCGAAGGCCAGGTTGCCCAGGCCGGCGAAGCGGCCGGCCACCGCCATCGAGTACCCGAAGATCGTGTTGACCTGGAGCGGCGCACCGACGAGCTCGTCGACGCCGACCACCACGTCCAGCGCGGCCAGGGCCACCGCGGTGCCCGCCCCGGGGCGCGCCCGCTCGGCCAGGGCCGCGGCGCCGGCCACCGAGACGGCTCCCAGCCCGACCC
>JBFWTJ010000240.1:0-5815 GCA_050247895.1 Acidimicrobiia bacterium | reverse complement strand
CCTGCTCGACCTCGATGCTGGAGATGTTCTCGCCGCCCGAGATGATGACGTCCTTGGCCCGGTCCCTCAGCTCGACGTAGCCGTCGGGGTGCAGGACGCCGAGGTCGCCGGTGCGGAACCAGCCGTCCCGGGCCACCTCGGCGGTGGCCTCGGGGTCGTGCAGGTAGCCGAGCATCACGTTGTTGCCCCGCAGGAGCACCTCGCCCATGGTCTGCCCGTCGGCGGGCACGTCACGCCCGTCGTCGTCGACGACCCGGACCGGTTCGCCCACCACGTTGGCCACGCCCTGGCGGGCCACGAGCCGGGCCCGCTCGTCGGGGTCGGCGTCGGCCCAGCCCGGCTGGGCCTCGCAGATGACGGCGGGCCCGTAGGTCTCGGTGAGCCCGTAGAGGTGGGTGAGGCGCAGGTTCAGCTCCTCGAGCCGGCGCAGCAGGGCGGGCGAGGGCGGGGCCCCGCCGGTGGCCACCTGGACCGGGGACGGTGCCGGCCCCTCGTCGGCCCAGGGCCCGTGGGCCAGCGACGAGAGGACCGTGGGCGCCGCGGCCAGGTGGGTGACCCCCTCGTTGCGGACGGCGTCCCAGATGGCGGCGGGGTCGACCCGGCGCAGGGCGCGGTGGCGGGCGCCCCGGGCGGTCACCGCCCACGGGAAGCACCAGCCGTTGCAGTGGAACATGGGCAGGGTCCACAGGAACACCGACGACGGGTCGAGGCCGGCGTGCACCGCCATGGCCAGCGCCTGGAGGTAGGCGCCCCGGTGCGCGTACATGACGCCCTTGGGCCGGCCGGTGGTGCCGCTCGTGTAGTTGACGGCGAGCAGGCCCATCTCGTCGGTCGTGGGCCGCTCGAGCGGGTCGGCACCGGCCAGGGCGGCCTCGTACCCGTCGCCGTCCCCGCCGTCCCCGCCGGCCACGAGCACGCCGGGCGGGTCGTCGAGCAGGGCCAGCGCGGCGCGGCCCACGGCCTCGAGCTCGTGGTCGACCAGGAGCAGCGCGGCGCCGGCGTGGCCGATGATGAAGGCCAGCTCGGGCGGGCTGAGCCGGGTGTTGAGCGTGTTGAGGACCGCACCGGCGTAGGGCACGCCGAAGTGGGCTTCGAGCATGACGTGCGTGTTGGGGGCCAGCACCGACACCACCGCGCCGGGCCCCGCGCCGCGGGCGTCGAGCGCGCCGGCCAGTCGCCGGGACCGCTCGTGGAGCTCGCGGTAGGTGAGCGTGGTGGCCCCGTCGACGACCGCGACCCGGTCGCCGTAGACCGTCGCGGCCCGGCCCAGGAAGCCGGTCGGGGTCAGGGGCACGGGCCCGAACGGCGTCGTCCCGGCACCGGTGCGATCGGTCATCCCTCGTCCCCCCGGTCTCGACCCGGCGCCCGACGCTACCGGCCGGTCCCGGCACGGGCCGCCGGGTGCTGGTAGGAACGCGTCGACGCCGGAGCCGGGGAGGCCGCCATGCAGGGGACGTCATCGTGAAGCGCCTGGTCGTGTCGGGGGTGACCGCGGTGGCGGCGAACGCCATCGGCCTGATCGTCGCCGCCGCTCTGCTCAGCAAGATGAGGCTCAACGGCGTGGCCTTCATCACCGCAGTGATCGTGTTCACCGTGGTCGAGCTGATCGCCGTGGCCCTGATCCGTCGGATCGCCGAGCACAACGCCCGGGCCCTGCTGGGCGCGACGGCGCTGCTGGGGACCCTCGTGGCGCTGGTGGTGACCGATGCCCTGTCCGACGGGCTGAGCATCAGCGGCCCGCTGACCTGGGTGCTGGCGACGCTGATCGTGTGGCTCGCCGCGCTGGTCGCCGAGGAGGTCCTGCCCCGGTTGCTCCTGGGCGAGGACGACCGCGCCACGACCTGAGCCGGACGCCCGTCCTGCCCCCCGGCGTTCGCCGGGCCGGCGGTAGCGTGTTCGGCCAGATGAACACGTCCTCGTCGATCGAGGTGCGGGGCCTGCGCCAGCGCTACGGCGGGCCCGACGTGCTGCGGGGCGTCGACCTGTCGGTGGCGCCGGGCTCGGTCGTCGCGCTGCTCGGGCCGAGCGGCTGCGGCAAGACGACGCTGCTGCGCTCGATCGCGGGCCTGGAGCGCCCGTACGCCGGGGAGATCCGCATCGGCGACCGGCCGGTGCGCGACGACCGGACCTTCGTGGCGCCCGAGCGGCGCCGGATCGGGATGGTCTTCCAGGACTGGGCCCTGTTCCCCCACCTGAGCGTGGCCGCCAACGTCGGCTACGGCCTGCCCCGGGCCGAGCGCAGGGGCCCCCGGGTGGTCGAGGCCCTGGAGATGGTCGGCCTCGGCGGCTTCGGCGACCGGGCGCCGGCCACCCTGTCGGGCGGGCAGCAGCAGCGGGTCGCGCTGGCCCGGGCCCTGGCCCCGCACCCGTCGGTCCTCCTGCTGGACGAGCCCTTCTCCAACCTGGACACCTCCCTGCGGGTCGAGGTGAGGGCCGAGGTCCACCAGCTCCTGGCCGAGCTGGGCATCACCACGGTCTTCGTGACCCACGACCAGGAGGAGGCGTTCGTCCTGGGCGACCACGTGGCGGTCATGCTCGACGGCGAGATCGTCCAGCAGGCCCCGCCCGCGGTGCTCTACGACCGCCCGGCCACGCCGTGGGTGGCCCGCTTCGTGGGCGACGCCAACCTGCTGGCCGGTCGGGCCGACGGGTCCCGCGCCTCGACGGGCCTGGGGGTCCTGGACCTGCGCGACGAGCGGTCGGGCCCGGTGCAGGTCCTGGCCCGGCCCGAGGAGCTGCGCCTCGAGGCGGCCGGCGACGGGGCCGGGACGGCGGTCGTCGAGCTGGTCGAGTACTACGGCCACGACTGCGTGACCTTCGCCCGGCTGGAGGGGGGCGAGGTCGTCCGGGTCCGGGCCGGGTCCGCGCCGCGCCACGCCCGGGGTGACCGGGTCGTGGTCCGCTACGCGGGTGGCCCGGTGGTGGCCTTCACCGCGTCCGCCCCCACGCCCGCGGCGGCGGCCGGTGCCGATCCGGGCGCGACGCCCGGCGGCGGCCCCGGGGCCACGGCCGTGGCGCCCGAGGACCCGTCGCTCGCGACCCGTTGAGCGGGCACCGCGACGCCCCCGGGCCGGTGCTGGTCGTCGGGGCCGGTCCGGCGGGCCTGGTCGCGGCCTGGCACGCGGCGCGGTCGGGTCGGACGGTGACGGTCCTGGAGCGGGCGCCCGTGGTGGGTGGCCTGGCCGGTTCGTTCGAGGTCGCCGGCCTGCGGGTCGACCACGGCAGCCACCGGTTGCACCCGGCGGCCGACGCCGCCCTGCTGGCCGAGGTCCGCGACCTGCTCGGCGAGGACCTCCAGGTCCGTCCCCGCCACGGCCGGATCGCCCTGGCCGGGCGCTGGCTGGGCTTCCCCCTGCGGGCCGCCGACCTGCTCACCGGCCTGCCGCCGGGCCTGGCCCTGGCCATGGCCCGCGACGTGGCGACCTCGCCCTGGCGGCGGCCCCGGGCCGACACCTTCGCCGAGGTGGTGCGGGCCGGCCTCGGCCCGACCGTGTACCGGACCTTCTACGGGCCCTACGCCCGCAAGCTGTGGGGCGTCGACGGCGCAGCGCTCACCGGCGAGGTGGCGCGGCGCCGGATCGCGGCCCGCTCGCCGGCGGCGATCGCGGGCAAGCTGCGCCGGGCCCGCGACCCGTCGGGCCGGACCTTCCTCTACCCCCGCCGGGGCTTCGGCCAGATCAGCGAGGCGCTGGCCGATGCGGCCGTCGGCGCCGGGGTCGACCTGCGGCTGGGCACCGGCCTGGCCCGGCTGTCCCGGCGGGACGGGGTCTGGCGGGCCCGGGCCTCGGACGGTTCGGTGGGGGAGTTCGCCGAGGTCTGGTCGACGGCGCCGGTCGCCGTGCTGGCCGGTCTCGTCGAGGGCGTCCCCGACGAGGTCCTCGCCGCGGCGGCCCGCCTGGCCCACCGGGCCGTCGTCCTCGTCTACCTGGTGGTCGACCGGCCTCGCTGGACGGAGTGGGACGCCCACTACCTGCCCGGGGTCGACCAGCTCGCGGCCCGGTTGTCCGAGCCCCGCAACTACCGCACCTCGCCCGACGACCCGCCGGGCGTCACCGTGCTGTGCGCCGAGGTCCCCTGCGACCGGGGCGACGCGGTGTGGGAGGCGTCCCCGGGCCTGCTCGCGGCCCGGCTGGTCGACGACCTGGCCCGGTTGGGCCTGCCCCCGGTCCGTCCGGTCGACGTGGAGGTGCGGCGGGTGCCCCGGGTCTACCCGGTCTGGACGCCGGGGGCCGAGGCCGACCTGGCCGCCGTCGAGGGCTGGGTCGCGGGCTGCCCGGGGCTGGTCACCTTCGGCCGCCAGGGCCTGTTCGTGGCCGACAACGCCCACCACGTCATGGCCATGGGGGCCGCGCTGTCGGCCGCCTCGGCCGGGCCCGGCGGGGGGGTCGACGGGCCGGCGTGGTCAGCCGCCCGCGAAGGCTTCCGGGGCTTCGTGGTCGAGGACTGAGGGGTCGGAGCGCAGCTCGCGCCACACGGCGGGGACGACGGCGCGCAGGTAGCGGGGGAGCTTCACGAAGGACCGCCCGTGGCGCCGGAAGGCGTAGGAGATCGGCACCTCGGCGTAGCGGAAGCCCTTGGCCACCAGGTCCAGGGTGAGGACCTGGGCGTAGTTGAAGTCGTGGACGACCTCGGCGGCCCGGGCCGCCGGCAACGACAGGGCGCGGTAGCCGGACTGGCCGTCGGTGAGCCCGCGGACGCCGTGCCGGCGCGCGAGGACCTTGACCCCCAGGGTGAGGACCCGGTTGCCCAGCCAGCGATGGGGCCGCATGTCCCGCCGGTCGCCGGCGAAGCGGCTCCCGACCACGTAGTCGGCCCGGCCCTCCAGGATCGGCCCGACGACCCGGTCGAGCTCCTCGGGGGCGTACTCGCCGTCGGCGTCGAGGAAGGCGGTGGCCACCGCACCGAGCCGGACGCCCTCGGCCAGCCCGGCCCGCACGGCGGCGCCGAGGCCCCGGTTGGCCGGGAAGGCCAGGACCCGGGCGCCGGCGGCCTCGGCCCGGGCCGCGGTGCGGTCCGCCGAGCCGTCGTCGACGACCAGGACCACCACCGGGTGGCCGGCGACCTGCCCGGGCACCCGGGCCACGACGGCGGCCACGGTGGCCTCCTCGTCGTGGGCGGGCAGGAAGGCGAGGACGGGCGCGGCCGACATAGTTAGGCATTCTTTACACCCTTTCGGGGCCGTGGGTAGCCTCGCCGCCATGCTCGGTGCCCGCCGCCTGTCCGCCCTCGTCCTGCTCGCCGCCACGGCTTCGGCCGTGCTCCCGGCCTGCTCGGGCGACGACGACCGGCTCGTCATCTACAGCGGGCGCACCCAGGACCTGGTCGGTCCCCTGCTCGAGCGCTTCGCCGAGGAGCACGACGTCAAGATCGACGTCCGCTACGGCGACTCGGCCGAGCTGGCCCTGCTCATCGAGGAGGAGGGGGAGGACACGCCGGCCGACGTGTTCCTGTCCCAGAGCCCGGGGGCGGTCGGCTTCCTCGACGCCAACGGCCGGCTCCAGGAGATCCCGGCCGAGATCCTCGACTCGGTCGACTCCGAGTTCGAGGCCGGTGACGGCACCTGGATCGGCCTGTCGGGCCGGGTCCGCACGCTCGTCTACAACACCGACGCCGTCGACCCCGACGACCTGCCCGACTCGGTCCTCGACCTGACCGACCCCGAGTGGCGGGGCCGGGTCGCGGTGGCGCCGACCAACGGCTCGTTCCAGGACTTCGTCACCGCCCTGCGCACCGAGGTGGGCGACGACGTGGCCACCGAGTGGCTCGAGGGCATGGAGGCCAACGACAGCCCCACCTACCCGAACAACCTGGCCAT
>JBFWTJ010000239.1:0-5829 GCA_050247895.1 Acidimicrobiia bacterium | reverse complement strand
GGCGGCGGGCCCTCAACGCCGTGCTGGCCGACGGCGCGGCGGCCGGCGACCTGCGCCCGATCGATCCGAGCACCGCGCACGCCGTGGTGTCGGGCCTGGTGTGGGGCGCGCTCGAGGCCCACCACCACGACCGGCAGGTCGACCCCGAGGTGATCGCCGATGCCGCGCTGCGGGCGCTCGGCTGGGGCTGAGCGGCCGACCCGGCGGCGAGCGGCTCAGCCGGTGACGAGGCGCTTCTCGAACCAGAGCTGCGCGTAGGGGTCGTCGGTGAACGGGGCGGTCTCGGTGAACCCGGCCGACCGGTAGAGCGAGATCGCCTCGACCAGCGCCCGGTTGGTGTCGAGGCGGACGGCGGTGACGCCGTGGGCCACGGCCTCGGCCTCCAGGGCGGCCAGCAGCCGCCGGCCCACGCCCAGGCCGCGCATCTTGGGGGCGACCCACATCCGCTTGATCTCGGCCGGCTCGCCGTCGTGGAGCCGCAGCGCGCCGCACCCGACGGGCTCGTCCCACACGCTGGCCACCAGGAACACCCCCCGGGGCGGGCGCGCCTCGTCGGGCGACCACCGGGTCCGGCCGGCGTCGAAGCCGGTCTCGAAGCGGTCGTCGAGCTCGGCGTGGTACTCGGCCAGGCAGCGGTCGGCGACGGGGCTGGCCGGGTCGACGGCCCGGATCTCCACCGTCGCCGGCAGGTGCTCGCCGTCGTCCGTCACCACGGTCGAAGGCTACGCCCGGCCGGGGATCCTGCTCGGCCCCGGACCACGGACCCGACCCGACGGCTGCGGGCCACGGCCGCCCGACCCGGGCCGACACCGACCTCGGCACCGACGCCGGCCGTCGATCCGGCGTGCCCACGGACGCGACGGACCGGCGGGCCCACGCTCGGCGCCGCCCGGCCGTCGATCCGACCTGGGCCCGGACGCGACGGACCGGCGGGCCCACGCTCGGCCTGCCGGTCCGTTCGGTCAGCCGGTCCGCCGGTCAGCCCGCGCCGACCGGCTGGCGCACGTCCCGTTCCCCGTCGACGGGAGCCGGCGCGACGGGGAGCTCGGCCTCGTCGTCGAGGTCGACGTGCTCGTGCAGGCCGAACCGCTCGTGGATCCGGCGCCGGGGCCGGGGCGCCCAACTGTTGGCCTCGCCGGCCCGGCGAATGAAGGCGGGCACCAGCGTGGCCCGCACGACGCTGGCGTCAATGACCACGGCCAGGGCGAGGCCGAGCCCGAACAGCTTGATGAAGCTCACCCCCGAGGTCCCGAAGGCGAGGAAGGTGACGGCCAGCAGGGCCGCGGCCGCGGTGACGATCCGGCCGGTGCGCTCCAGGCCCATGGCCACCGCGGCCGTGTTGCCGGCGCCGCGGTCGCGCTCCTCCTTGATGCGGGCCAGGAGGAAGACCTCGTAGTCCATGGACAGGCCGAAGGCGATGCAGAACATGAGGATCGGCGTCGTGGTGTCGAGCGTGCCGGTGGCGGTGAAGTCGAGCAGGCCCGACCCGTGGCCGTCCTGGAAGACCCAGACCATGGCCCCGAAGGTGGCGGTGAGGGACAGGAGGTTGAGCACCAGCGCCTTGGCCGGCACGAGCAGGCTGCCGAACATCAGGAACAGCAGCACGAAGGTGGCGACGCCGATGACGAGCCCGGCCCACGGCAGCCGGTCGACGATGGCGGCCTTGGTGTCCACGAGCTGGGCGGCCTGGCCCCCGACGAGGGTGTCGAAGGGCGTGTCGAGGGCCCGCAGGTCGTGGACCAGCGCCTCGCCCTGGGGCGAGGTCGGCTCGACGTCGGGCACGACGTTGAGCCAGGTCCCGGCGTCCCCGCCGGCGAAGCGGGCCGACAGGGGCGTGGCCGGGGCGACCTGGGCGCCGTCGACCCAGGACCCGGTCCGGCTGTCGACCCGACCCACGCCCTCGACCGAGGAGACCGCGGCGGCGTAGGCGTCGAGGTCGCCGTCGGTGACCACGGCGGGGACCACGATGCCGAAGGCCTGGCCCTCGTCGGAGGTGAACTCCTGGCGCAGGACCTCGGCGGTCCGGCGCACGTCGGAGCCGGGGGGCAGGACCCGGTCGTCGGGCAGCCCGAAGGTGGCGCCGAGGAAGGGCAGGCCGAGGAAGACGAGCAGGACCACCACGGCGGAGGCCACGCCGATCGGGCGGCGCATCACCCAGCTGGCCATCCGGTGCCAGAAGCCGGTGCCCTCCTCGGGCGGCGGGCGCTTCACGATGCGCCAGGCGTCGACGCGGGGCCCGAGGGCGGCCAGCGCGGCGGGGAGCACCACGATCGAGGCGACCATGGCGACGAGGACGACCGCGACCCCGGCGTAGGCGAAGGACCGCAGGAAGTAGAGGGGGAAGATGACCAGGGCGGACAGGGAGACGGCGACCGTCAGGGCGCTGAAGGCCACGGTCCGGCCCGCGCTCTCGACGGTGCGCACCACGGCGGTCTCGACGTCGCGGCCCTTGCGGAGCTCCTCGCGGAACCGCGAGACGACGAAGAGCGAGTAGTCGATGGCCAGGCCGAGGCCCAGGGCGGTGGTGAGGTTGATGGAGAAGATCGAGACGTCGGTGATCGAGCCCAGGACGTAGAGGACGAGGAAGGTCCCCACGACCGAGACGGCGCCGACCATCAGGGGGAGCGACGCGGCGACGACGCTGCCGAAGACGAAGACCAGCAGGACCAGCGTGATGGGCACGGCGATGGACTCGGCCCGGGCCAGGTCACCCTCCACGGTGTGGCCGACCTCGTCGAAGGTGGCCACCTGGCCGGCGCGGGCCAGGGCGAGGGTGCCGTGCCGGTCGCCGAGCGCGGTCGAGATCTCCTGGTAGCGCTCGCCCACGGCGTCGTCGTCGCCCTCGATGCGGGCCAGCACGAGCGCCTTGTCGCCGCCCTCGCTGGCCAGCGCGGGCAGCCCGCCGAGCGACCAGTAGGACACGACGTCGCCGACGCCTTCGATGGCGGCGAGCTCCTGGGTGAGGGCGAGGCCGTCGGCGGCAGCCTCGGGGGCGTCGACGTCACCGCCGTCCGCGGTGGCCAGGACCACGAGGTTGGGGTCGCCGGTGCCGAAGCGCTCGGCCAGCTCGTCGGCGGCCCGGGTCGACTCCGAGCCCGGGTGCTCGAAGCCCCCGTCCTTGAGGACGCCGAAGACGCCGCTGCCGACCACCGCGGCGACGACGACCGCAGCGAGCGTCGACCACAGGACGCGGCGACGGCGCCGCACGACGAACCGACCGAGACGTGTGAACACGGGCGTCCTCCCTCGCTGGGAACCTCGTCGAACGTCGATCGAGGACTTTACACTGTTTATGTTGACGGCGGGTGTAAAGTCAACAGTGTTCTGTTAGAGGACGGTCGTTGACCTCGGGAGCCGGGTCGGCCACCATGCCGGGGCTCGCCGAGGGTCGGCAGCCGGGAAGGAGCGAGGATGTCCGAGACGGCGACGGTGCCCACCCCGCCGACCCGGCGGGAGCGCCTCCGCCAGGAGCTCACCCGCCAGATCAAGGACACCGCCCTGGCCCAGCTCGCCCAGGGCGGCCCGGGCGCGGTCGGCCTGCGGGCCATCGCCCGGGAGATCGGGGTCAGCCCGACCGCCCTCTACGGCTACTTCGCCAGCCTCGACGACCTGTTCACGGCGCTTATCGCCGACGGGTTCCACGACCTGGCCGACACCGTCGGCGCAGCCGCCGACCGCCGGAAGGACGACCCGGTGCAGGACCGCATGCTCGCCATGCTGTTCGCCTACCGGCAGTGGGCCCTCGAACACGACGCCTGGTTCCGGCTCCTCTACTTCAGCCCCGTCCCCGGCTACGTCGCGCCCGAGGACGGTCCCACCCTCGACGCCACGCTGCGCGTCTCGGCCACGTTCCTGTTCACCATGACCGAGGCCTGGGCCCAGGGGGTCCTCCCCCAGCCCGAGCCCGGCTTCCCGCTGGACTGCTCGAAGTTCCACGACATCTTCGGCCTGCCCATCACCCCGGACCAGATGCGCGTGGCGGTCGGCTGCTGGGGCGAGTTCCACGGCATGGTCAGCCTCGAGGTCAACGGCCACATCCACGACGACTGGGTGGAGACCGACGACCTCTTCGCCGTCACCATGCGCTCGATGATGCACACCGCCGGCTTCCCCGAACCCTCGCCCGAGGTCACGCCGGCCGCGGTCCGCGCCGAGATCCGGGCTGCCCGCACGGCCGACTGACCTCGGGTCGGCGCGGGGGCGGCTACTCCAGGTCGAGCTCGGCGCGGACCTCGGCCAAGGTGGCCTGGACGTTCACGCCCTGGGGCCAGCCCCCGTACATGGCGACCTGGAGGCTCAGCTCGTCGAGCTCGACCGCGGTGAGGTCGCCGCTGCGCAACGCCTCGACCAGGTGCTCCCTGAGCTGGCGGGGTGCGCCGCTGACGGCGAGGACCGACAGGACGATCAGGCGACGGTCCCGGATCGACAGGCCGGGCCGGCCCCAGATCCGGTGGACCGTCTCGGCCGCGACCTCCAGGAACGGCGTGGCCTGGCTCGGCGTCGTGCCCAGCACCCGCCGGTAGGTGGCCTCCCACGCGGGGTCGAACGGCCACCCGTTCCCGCCCGCCGTGCCGTCCCCCTCCTCACCCATGCCCGGCACAGTACCGACGCCTCGCCGGTCAGGCCGTGCCGGCTCCCGTCACAGGGCGCAGGCGTCGCCCTCGCACACGGCGCCGTCGTCGCCACCGACGACCTCCAACGGGTGGGCGGTGGCCCACGCCTGGTCGAGCGCCTGCACGAAGACCTCGTGGGGCTGCGCGCCGGACACGCCGACCGCGTCGGCCAGGACGAAGAACGGCACACCACGGGCTCCGTAGGCGTGGGCCCGGGCCTGGTCCCGCTCGACGTCCTCGGCGTACTCGTCGCCGTCGAGCACCGCGCGGACCCGGTCCGCGGGCAGCCCGACCTCGTCGGCGAGGCGGGCCAGCGTGGCCCGGTCGCCGATGGGCTCGCCCTCGGTGAAGTAGGCCCGCATGAAGCGCTCGTGGGCGGCGTCGGCCAGGCCCTGCTCGGCAGCCAGGTGGATCAGCCGGTGCCCGTCGAGGGTGTTGCCGGTGCGGGTTCGGTCCAGGTGGTACTCGAGGCCGACCGTGGCGGCCTGCGCCTCGAGCTGACGCTGGTTCTGCTCGGCCTGCGCGAGGGGGATCCCGTACTTGCGGGCCACCATCTGCGCGGTGGGCTCCTCGCTGACCGGCGGTGCCGAAGGGTCGAGCTGGAAGCTGTGCCAGACCACCTCGACCTCGTCGCGGTGGGGGAACTCGGCCAGCGCCCCTTCCAGTCGGCGCTTGCCGATGTAGCAGAACGGGCACACCAGGTCGGACCAGACGTCGATCTTCACGCCCGGCACAACGCCGGCACGACCCGGGTCCATTCCCCGGGGGACGGTGGCCCCTCGATGGCGACTTGTCGATGGCCGCGCGATGAGATGGCACCCTGGCGGGCGTCGGAAGCGAGACGATCCCGGACCCACGACTGCGAGGACCCCGATGGCCTTCCACCCGTACCTGTTCTTCGGCGGCAACTGCCGCGACGCCTTCCGCCTCTACGAGGAGGTCTTCGGCGGCGAGCTCCAGCTCATGTCCCTCGGCGACGCGCCGGGCGACGAGGCGCCTCCCGGCGACCCCGACATGATCCTGCACGCATCGCTGACCTTCGACGGGCACCTCCTCATGGGCTCCGACGACCCCATGAACGACGACTTCGGGCCCGTCCAGGGGATGATGGTCGCCTACTCCGCGCCCGACGAGGACCAGGCCCGGCGGGTGTTCGGCGCCCTGTCGGAGGGCGGCAAGGTCCTCCAGGAGCTCACGCCGACCTTCTTCTCGCCGG
>JBFWTJ010000238.1:0-5831 GCA_050247895.1 Acidimicrobiia bacterium | reverse complement strand
CGGCCCAGGGCGCTCGCCTCGCCCGTCACCACCACCGTGGTCCCGGCCGCACCTGCGCCGGGCCGGGAGTGCCCACGGCCCCGGCGGGTGCGTAGCCTGGCCGTGGTGTCACGGGTCTCCGGTTTGATCTCGCGGCCGGCGCTGGTCGCCCTGGTGCTGCTCGGCGTGCTGGCCTGGCTGGTCACCGACGCGTCGGTGGTCAACGTCGTGATCGCCGTGCTGGTGACCGGCGTGATCATGAAGGCCGGCATGGCCGTGCTGTCGGGCCTGGCCCAGCCGGTTCCGCCCCCGCCCCCGGCCGGGGAGCTCCGCAAGGTGAAGATCACCTACCGATGTGGGATCTGCGGCACCGAGGTCCGCATGACGGTGGCCAACGACGAGATGCCCGATCCGCCCCGCCACTGCCAGGACGACATGGACCTGGTCGCCCCGATCGAGGGCTGAACACCTTTTCCACAGCCTGTGCGTAAGCCTGGGGAGAGTCACAAGGCTGTAATCTCTCCGCTACCTGACCGTCCACCGCCGTTCTCCCCGTGGCTCGTGGCCGACGGTCGGTGGTCGCCCCAGGTTCGTCAGTGGTACTGGGTGGCGGTGATGATGCCGCCCAGGATCGAGCCCAGGCCGAGCAGCAGGTAGGCGTTCTTCGTGCCCCCCGGGAGCACCCCGAGGTAGTTGCAGAAGATGATGGCCAGCCCCAGGCCGAGCAGGGCGAACATCAGCACCGGCACCCACTGGGGGCTGACCTTCACCTCGCGGGGCACCGGGGGCGTGTAGCGGGTCGACGGCGCCGGGTGCCCGCCCTTGGGGGTGACGCGGCCGCCGGAGACCTTCCGCTTGGGGGGCTTGGAGGGCATGGCCGCGAACGCTACCGCCCCGGGAGGGGGGCAGACTGACGCCATGGCACCGGGCCCGACCGAGAACGTGGCGGCCAT
This sequence comes from Acidimicrobiia bacterium, assembly GCA_050247895.1. Taxonomy (GTDB): domain Bacteria; phylum Actinomycetota; class Acidimicrobiia; order Acidimicrobiales; family VFJN01; genus CAVPEW01. The sequence continues at coordinate 4,899 of JBFWTJ010000238.1, read as the reverse complement.
CGACGTCGGGACGAACTCGGTGCACCTGGTCGTGGCCCGCATGTTCGAGGGTGCGGCCGGGCCGCGCTTCGAGGTCCTGGACCGGCTCAAGGAGATGGTGCGGCTCGGCAGCAGCGCCAGCGACATGAAGAGCCTGCTGCCCGACGCCATGGACCGGGGCATCGCCGCCCTGGACCGCTGCCGCCAGATCGCCGAGGTCCACGACGCCCGGATCGCCGCGGTGGCGACCTCGGCGGTGCGCGAGGCGGAGAACCGCGACGAGTTCATCACCCGGGCCTGGAAGGAGGCCGGGATCCACGTCGAGGTCATCTCCGGGTCCGAGGAGGCCCGCCTCATCCACCTGGGCGTGCTCCAGTCGGTCCCGGTGTTCGACCGGCGCCTGGTCCTGTGCGACATCGGCGGCGGCAGCACCGAGCTGCTGGTCGGCGAGAGGGGCGAGGTGCTGGCCTCCCGCTCGCTCAAGCTCGGCGCCATCCGCCTGACGAGCCGGTTCTTCTCCGGCGACCGGCTCCACCCGGCCGCGGTCGACACGTGCCGCCGGTACGTGCGCTCCACCCTGGCGCCCTTCGCCCGGGACGTCCGCCGGCTGGCCCCGCAGGTCGCGGTGGGCTCGTCGGGCACGATCGAGGCGCTGGCCACGATGGCCGTGGTCCGCTCGACGGGCAACGCGGCCCGCACGGTCAACAACCGGGCCCTGCGCCGCGACGAGCTGGCCGGGGTGGTGGCCGACCTGGTCGCGGCGCCGACGGTGGCGGCCCGGGCCGAGCTGCCCGGCCTGGAGGACCGCCGGGCCGACATCATCCTGGGTGGGGCCCTGGTGCTCGAGCAGGTGATGTCCGAGCTCGACCTCGACGAGATGCTGATCTCGGAGTACGCCCTGCGGGAGGGCGTGCTGCTCGACACCTGGCGGCGCCGCCACGGCGGGTCGCTCCACCACCTGTCGGACCTGCGCCGCCGGAGCGTCCAGCACCTGGTCGAGGTGATGGACGAGGACCCGACCCACGCCGCGACCCTGGCCCGGCTGGCCCTCCAGCTCTTCGACGAGGTCGGCGACCGCCTGGGCCTGGACGACGAGCACCGGGAGCTGCTCGAGGCGGCCGCCCTGCTGTCCAACGTGGGCCAGTTCATCTCCCACTCGGGCCACCACAAGCACGGCTACTACGTGATCCGCAGCTCGGAGCACCTGGCCGGGTTCAACGAGCACGAGCTCGAGCTGATCGCCCTGGTGGTCCGCTACCACCGCAAGTCGGCGCCCAAGGCCAAGCACGCCGAGTTCGCCGCCCTGTCGGGCGAGGACCAGGACGTGGTGCGCCGGCTGGCGTCCCTGCTCCGCCTGGCCGTGGGCCTGGACCGCAACCGCTCGGACCGGGTGGCCGAGGTCCGCTGCCGCAAGGGCGGCGGCACGCTGCGGATCCAGGTCGTGCCCCGCCCGGACCAGGACATCGGCCTGGAGCTCTACGCCGCGACGGCCCGCAAGGAGCTGCTCGAGGAGGTCCTGGGCATCCCCGTCGTCGTCGAGGCGGCCTGAGCGGCCACCCGATCGTGGATCGGCGGCCGGCCCGGCTACCGTCGGGCGCCGTGGGCGCCGACGTGCTCGTCATCGACAACTACGACAGCTTCGTCTACAACCTCGTCCAGTACCTGGGCGAGTTGGGCGCCAACCCGATCGTGCACCGCCACGACGACCTCACGATCGACGAGATCGTGGCCCTCGACCCCGACGCGGTCCTGGTCTCGCCCGGTCCGGGCCGCCCGGAGGACGCCGGCCTGTCCAACGAGGTCATCACCACCTTCGCCGGGCGGGTGCCGATCCTGGGCGTGTGCCTGGGCCACCAGTGCATCGGCCAGGTCTACGGGGGCGACGTGGTGCGGGCGCCCGAGATCATGCACGGCAAGACCTCGCTCATCCACCACCGTGACGTGGGCGTGTTCGCCGGGCTGCCCAACCCGTTCGCCGCCACCCGCTACCACTCGCTGGTGGTCGACCGGGCCTCGGTGCCCGACTGCCTGGAGATCACGGCGGAGACCGAGGACGGGATCGTGATGGGCCTACGCCACCGCGAGCTGCCGGTCGAGGGCGTCCAGTTCCACCCCGAGTCGATCCTGACCGCGTCGGGGCACGACCTGCTCCAGCGCTTCCTCGACCAGGCCGGCACCCGAGCCTGACGCCGGCCGGGCCGGCCGGTCGGGCCGGAGACCAACGCCGGACCTGCCATGCGGGCCTGACGCCAGCCGGGCCGGCCGGACGGGCCGGATCCCTCGGGCGGACCCGTCGGTCGGCCCGGATCCGTCAGGCCGGCCGGAGACCGACACCGGGCCCGACGCCGGTCAGACCGGCCGGACGGACCTGATCCCTCGGGCGGGCCGGATCCCTCAGGCGGGCCGGGCGGCCGCCGGTTCAGTCGCCGCCGTCGCCCTCGCCGTCGCCGTCCCCGCCGTCGGGCGGGGGCTCGGGCGCCCGACCGATCACGATGGTGACCGTCGAACCCGGCGCGGCGGTGGTGTTGGCCGCCGGGGACTGGCTCTGCACACGGCCGATCTGGGCCGGCTGGTCCACCGGGATCTCGTCGACATCGACCTCGAAGCCGAGGGCCTCGAGCTGGCTGGTCGCGTTGGCCTGGGTGAGGCCCACGACCGAGGGCACGGTCGGCGGCGGCGGGCCGCTCGACACGACCAGGCTGACCGCGGCGCCCTTCGCCGCCACGGTGCCGGCCGTCGGGTTGGTGCTGATGACCCGGCCCTCGGGGACCGACGCCGACGCCTGCTCGGTGGTCCCGCCGACCGTGAAGCCGGCCGCGCCGAGCAGGTTGGACGCCTCGGCCACCGAGCGGTTGGACACGTCGGGCACGGCCCGGTCGGCCGGGCCCGACGACGCGGTGAGCACGATGGTGGTGCCCCGCGGGACGTCCTGGCCCGCGGGCGGGTCCTGGGCGGTGACCTCGCCGACCGGCGCGTCCTCGTCGGCCAGGTCCTCGCGCTGGACCACGAAGCCCTGGCCCTCGAGCAGGGCCTTGGCCGCGTCGAACTGCTGGCCGACCACCCCCGGCACGGGTACCGCCGACGCCCCCGAGCTGACCTGGAGGACCACCGTGGTCCCCTCGTCGACCTTGGTCCCGCCCACCGGATCCTGGGCGAACACGGTGTTCTCGGGCTGGTCGTCGTTCTCGGCGAACTCGGTGCGGACCTCGAGGCCGAGGTCCTGGAGCTCGGCCCGGGCCTCGTCGACGGGCTTGCCCACCACGCTGGGCACGTCGACCTGGACCACGGGCTCCTCGTCGTCGTCGAAGATCCCGAGGCTGCGGGCCAGGAAGAAGAGCAGGACGCCGAGGACGCCGAGGAGCAGGACCAGGGCCACGACGAACCAGGGCGAGGACCGGCGCTCGGGCTCGTCGTCCTCGTCGTCGTAGTAGCGCTCGTCGTCGGCCGCGGCCGGGTAGGCGCTGGTGTAGGCCGGGCCGGCGGTGGTGGCGGCGATGACCCCGGTGGCACCCGGGTCGACCGGCGGGGGCATGACCGGCTCGGCCAGGATCCGGCTGCCCTCCCGGTAGCGGCGCAGGTCGGCCCGCAGGTCCTCGGCCGACGGGTACCGGTTGACCGGGTTCTTGGCCAGGCACTTGAGGACGATGGCCTCCATCGCCGGGGGGACCGCCGGGCTGAGCTGGCGGGGAGGCGTCGGGGCCTCCTGCACGTGCTTGTAGGCGATGGCCACCGGGCTGTCGCCGGTGAACGGCGGACGGCCCAGGAGCAGCTCGTAGAGGACGCAACCCAGGCTGTAGATGTCCGAGCGGGGGTCGACCGACGAGCCCCGGGCCTGCTCGGGCGAGAAGTAGGTGGCGGTGCCCATGACCGTGCCGGCCTGGGTCAGGTTGTCCTCGGGGTGCGACTCGATGGCCCGGGCGATGCCGAAGTCGGCCACCTTGACCTGGCCCGACGGGGTGACGAGCACGTTGCCGGGCTTCACGTCGCGGTGGACCACGCCGTTGCGGTGGGCGAAGCCGAGGGCCGCGGCGACGTCGGCGATGACGTCGGCGGCCCGGTCGGGGTGCAGCGGGCCCTCGGTGCGCAGGATCTCGGCCAGGCTGCGCCCGTCGACGTACTCCATGACGATGAAGTACGTGCCGTCGGACTGCCCCCAGTCGAACACGCCCACGATGTTGGGGTGGTTGAGGTTGGCCGCGGCCTGGGCCTCACGCCGGAAGCGCTCGACGAAGTTGGGGTCGCGGGCGTGCTCGGGGAACAGGACCTTGACCGCCACCGGCCGGTCCAGGAGCTGGTCCCGGGCCAGGTAGACCTCGGCCATCCCCCCTCGGCCGAGCAGGCGGTGCAGCTCGTAGCGGCCGTTGAACACCCTGGACGTCTGATCCGGCATGACGCAGCGCAGCCTAGAGGGGGCTCTCGGCGCGCACCGGCGATGGCGGGCGGTTCATCCGCCGCCGCCGGACGCCGGGGGCGTGCCCGCCGCGGGGGCCGGCGGGCGCAGCCCGGCCTCGAGGATCGCCTTGGCGATGGGGGCGGCGACGCGGCCGCCGGTCTGCTCCGAGGCGCCCTCCTGGCCCTCGACGACGACCGCGACGGCGATCTCGGCCGGGCCGCCGGGCGGGCCGGCGAAGCCGATGATCCAGGCGTGCGAGCGGGGCGGGTCGGTGCCGAGCTGGGCGGTGCCGGTCTTGCCGCCGACCTCGACGCCGGGGATGGCCAACCGGCTGGCCGTGCCGCCCTCGACCACGCCGATCATGGCGTCGTGCACGATCGCCGCGGTGCCGGCGTCGACCGCGGTGCGCCACACCGCGGGCTCGTGCTCGTGGACGACCTCGCCGTCGCTGTCGACGACCCGGGCCAGCACGTGGGGGGTCATGACCTGGCCGCCGTTGGCGATGGCCCCGGCGACCATGGCCATCT
>JBFWTJ010000237.1:0-5865 GCA_050247895.1 Acidimicrobiia bacterium | reverse complement strand
TCGAGCACGGTGGCCAGCCCGGCCGCGATCGAGGCCACGTCGAGGGTGTCGACCAGAACGCCGGCCGGGCCGGCCACCACCGGGGTCGAGGTGCCCCGGGACGTGACCACCGGCGCCCCCTGGGCCATCGCCTCGAGCACGGGCAGGCCGAAGCCCTCCCGCTGGCTCGGGTATGCCACCGCCGCGGCGCCGGCGTGGAGGGCGTCGCGGACCCGGTCGGGGACCGGGCCCAGGCGGCGGGCCGTCGCGGGCAGGGTCAGCCCGTCCCCCCAGCCGTCGGGGCCGACCAGGACCAGCTCGACGTCGGCCCGGCCCAGCTCGGCGAACGCGGCGACGAGGCGGTCCAGGTTCTTGCGGGGCTCGACCGTGCCGACGAACAGGACGTAGGGCCGTGCGAGCCCGTGGCGGGCCCGGACCGCGGCCACCTCGTCGGCCGGCACGGGCTCGGCGCGGATCCCCCACGGCACGACGCGGATCCGAGCCTCGTCGAGGCCCGCGGCCAGGCAGTCCCGGCGGGCGTCCTGCGAGGGGCACACCACGATCGAGGCCTCTGCCCGGCACAGCTCCAGGAAGCGGGTGAAGACCCGGACCCCCCGGGGCGTGAAGTGGCCGGGCTCGTGCAGGAAGTGCAGGTCGTGGATCGTGGCCACCAGGGGCACCGACCGGGGCGGCATCACGTAGCCGGTGGCGTGCACGACCTCGACGGGGCCGGTCGCCCGCTCGACCGCCGGACGGCGGAACCGGTGCCAGGACTCGTAGAGCGCGGCGCGGGGCAGGGGCAGGTGCCGGACCGGGATCGGCAGCTCCCCGCCCGGGGCGGGACGGCCCCGGTGCCAGGCGGCCACGCCGACCTGGTCCACCTCCCCGGTCCCGGCCACGGCCCGGGCCCCCTCGACCGCCACCCGGGCGACCCCGCCGGGCACCACGTGCCAGCACTGCTCGAGGGTGACCGCGGCCCGCAGGGGGGCGGTCACCCTGCGCCCCGGGGACCTGGCCCCCGGCCGGGCGGGCGTCGCGGCGCCTGCGGGGCGGGACGCCGATCGGCCATCGGGGCAGTCTCGCGCGCCCCCGGTAGCGTGGCGGCCCGTGCCCGGACGCCGACGGCCCGCCCCGCAACGCCCGCCGGCCTGCCGCCACGGGAGGCGCCGGTGACCAAGCCGATGGTCCGGGCCGTGGTCGTCCACCACCGCAACCCGGCGCTGACCGCACGGTGCCTGGCGAACCTGGCCGCGCTCGACTGGCCGGCCGACCGGCTCGACGTCGTGGTGGTCGACAACGGGTCGGGCGACGACGTCGACGCCCTGGTGGCCGGTGGCCCGGCCCGGGTCGTGCGGGCCGGGCGGAACCTGGGCTTCGCCGGGGGCTGCAACCTGGGGATCGGCGACCTCGACGGCGTCGACCTCGTGGCGCTGGTCAACAACGACGCCTACGTCGAACCCGGGTGGCTCCGGGCGCTGGCCGGTGCGCTCGACGACGACCCCGGCCTCGCCGCGGCGACGCCCCGCGTCCTGTTCGACGACGGGTACGTCGAGCTCGTCCTGTCGTCGCCCACGGGCCGGCGCACCCCCGTCGACCGCCGGCCGGTGGGCGCCACCGTCCACGGCGTGCGGGTCGACGGCGAGGACGCGTGGGACCGGTGCCGGCGGGCCGAGGGCTTCTGGGGCCCCGAGCCGGGCCCCGACGGCTGGGTCGAGCGCACCCGGGGCGACGCACGGCTGCTGGTCCCGGTGGGCGACGACCGACCCGACCGGCCCGGCCGGGTCGAGCTCCTCGTGTCGGGGCCCACCGGCCGGTCCCTGCGGGTGGCCGGCGCGGGCGGTGCCGTCGAGATCGGGCTCGCCCCCACCGCGGCCTGGCACCCGGCCCCGCCCACCGGCGGGCCCGTCGAGCACCTCAACAACGTCGGGACCGTCGTGCTGGCCGACCTGCACGGCGCCGACCGGGGCATCCACGAGCCGGCCGCCGGCCGGTACCTGCAGGACGCCGACGTCGAGGCGTGGTCGGGCACGGCCCCGCTGCTGCGCGCCGAGCACCTCCGCCGGGTCGGCCTGTTCGACGAGCGGCTCTTCGCCTACTACGAGGACGTCGACCTGGCCCTGCGGGCCACCGCGGCCGGTTGGCGCCACCGGTACGTGGCCGGGGCCGTCGTCCGGCACACCCACGCCGCCACCTCGGGCCTGCGCACCGAGCGCTTCACCTTCCTCAACGAGCGCAACCGCCTCCTCCTGGTGGCCTGGCACCGGGGCCGGCGGCAGGCCTGGATCGCCGCGGCCCGCCACCTGGCGTCCACCGGCGGCTACGTGCGGCGCGACGTCCTGGGCCGGCTGGCCGACCGCCGGGCGCCGTGGCTGGGTCAGGTCCGGCCCCGGCTGCGGGCCGTCGCCGCGGTGGCCACCTCGACGGCCCGGGGCCACCACGGTCCGCCCGCGGCACGCCGGTAGCATCGCCCGGATGACGATCCCGGACCCCACGGCGGAGTCGACCGAGAGGCCCCCCGCATGAAGGTGCTGGTGACCGGGAGCGCCGGGCTCATCGGCTCGGAGGCCGTGGAGTTCTTCGACCGGCTGGGGTTCGCGGTCGACGGCGTCGACAACAACGGCCGGGCCGACTTCTTCGGCCCCAAGGGCGACACGACCTGGAACCGGGAGCGGCTCGAGGCGACCTGCGCCCGCTACACCCACCACGCCCTGGACATCCGGGACCGGGCCGGGGTCGACGACCTGCTGGCCCGGGGGCGCTACGAGCTGATCGTCCACACCGCGGCCCAGCCCAGCCACGACCTGGCCGCGTCCCGGCCCTTCGACGACTTCGACACCAACGCCGGGGGCACGCTCAACCTGCTCGAGGCCAGCCGGCGCCACAGCCCCGAGGCCGTGTTCATCACCGTGTCGACCAACAAGGTCTACGGCGACAACCCCAACCGCATCCCGCTCGTCGAGCTCGAGACCCGCTGGGACTACGCCGATCCCGCCTACGAGCAGGGCATCGACGAGACCATGTCGATCGAGGGGTGCCTCCACTCGCTGTTCGGCGCGTCCAAGGTCGCCGCCGACGTGCTGACCCAGGAGTACGGCCGGTACTTCGGGATGCCGACCGGCGTGTTCAGGGGCGGCTGCCTCACCGGCCCGCACCACTCCGGCGTGGAGCTGCACGGCTTCCTCAGCTACCTGGTGCACGTGGCGCTGGTCGAGGGCGACTACACGATCTTCGGCTACAAGGGGAAGCAGGTCCGGGACCAGATCCACTCGGCCGACGTGATCGAGGCGTTCTGGGCCTTCGCCCAGGACCCCCGTCCCGGCGAGGCGTACAACCTGGGCGGCGGCAAGGCCAACGCGGCCAGCCTGCTCGAGTGCGTGGAGCTGATCGCCGCGGCCAGCGGGGGTCGGCGCCCGAACCTCTCCTACCTCGACGAGCCCCGGATCGGCGACCACATCTGCTACTACACCGACATGGCCAAGTTCCGGGAGCACTTCCCGGGCTGGAAGCAACAGCACGACCTGGACGCGATCGTGGCCGAGATGGTCGGCGAGGTCGGCACCCAGATCGCCCGCTGACGTGCGGATCGCCCTGCTCAACCAGTTCTACGCGCCCGACATCTCCCCCACCGCCCAGCTCGCCGCGGGCCTGGCCGAGCACCGGGCGGCGAGGGGCGACCACGTCACGGTGGTGACCGGGCGGGCCGGCTACCTGGAGGGGCTGTCCCCCTCCCCCGGGACCTCGGCCGGCTCGCCGGTGAGGGTGCGGCGGGTCTGGACGCCGGACCTGGGCAAGTCGACCGTGGCCCGCCGCCTGGGCGGCTACGCCACCTACCTGGCCGGTGCCCTCCTCCGGGCCGTGACCCTCCCCCGGCAGGACGTGGTCGTGGCCATGACCACGCCGCCCTACGTGGTGGTCGTGGCCCTGGTCCACAAGCTCCTCCACCCCCGCACCCGGGTCGTGCTCTGGTCCATGGACTGCTACCCGGACGCGGCCGAGCGGCTGGGCGAGATCCGCCCCGGCGGGACCGTGGCACGGATCCTGCGGGCCGTGAACCGCTGGGCCTTCGGCCGGGTCGACCGCTTCGTGGCCCTCGACCCGGCCATGGCCGAGCTGCTGCGGGGCGACCTGGACCCGTCCCGGCCGGCCGGCGACGTCACCGTGGTGCCCAACTGGGAGCGGGCCGACCTGTTCCCGCCCGGCCCCGCCCCCCAGCGCTGGGCCGGCTACGACGAGCTCGACACCGAGGGCCGCACGGTGGTGGTCTACCTGGGCAACACCGGCTACGGCCACCGCTTCGACGCCGTGCTCGACGCCGCCGGGGAGCTGGGCGACGAGGCACTGTTCCTCTTCGTGGGCGGCGGTGCCCGCTGGGCCGAGATCGACGACGCGGCCCGGGCCCGGGGCCTGACCAACGTGGTGCTGCGCGGCTACGTGCCCAAGGAGGAGACCGCGGCGGTGATGGCCGAGGCCGACGCCGCCCTCATCACGCTCGACGATCGCGCCCTGGGGATCATGAGCCCGTCCAAGCTCCACGCCAACCTGGCCGCCGGCCTGCCCATCCTCTACGTGGGCCCGGCCGGCTCCAACGTCGACGAGGCGATCGCCCGCTTCGGGTGCGGCACCAGCCTGCGCAACGGGGACGCCGCCGGCCTGGTCGAGGCCGTCCGCGGCCTGGGAGCCGACGCCGAGCGCCGGGCGGCGCTGCGCAAGGCCGCCCGCCACGCCTTCGACGAGGCCTACTGCGACGAGCGGGCGCTGCCCCGCCTCGACGTGGTCATCGACGGCGCCGCCGGCCAGCCGTAGGTCCCACCACCCCCTGCCTCAGCGACCGAGCACGGACCGGAAGTGGGCCGCGGTGCGGGCCAGCCCCTCCTCGAGCTGCACGGTCGGCTCCCAGCCGAGGAGCCGGCGGGCCCGGGTGATGTCGGGCTGGCGCTGGGTCGGGTCGTCGACGGGCAGGGGCTCGAACACCAGCTCGGAGCGCGAGCCGGTCGCCGCGATGACCATCCGGGCCAGCTCGGCGATGGAGAACTCGGCCGGGTTGCCCAGGTTCACCGGTTCGGTCACCTCGGCGTCGAGCAGGGCCAGGAAGCCACGGATCTCGTCGTCCACGTAGGTGAACGACCGGGTCTGCGAACCGTCGCCGAACACCGTGATCGGCTTGCCCTCCAGCGCCTGGACCATGAAGTTCGAGACCGCCCGGCCGTCGTCGGGGCGCATGCGGGGGCCGTAGGTGTTGAAGATGCGGGCGATGCGGGTGTCGAGGCCGTGGTGGCGGTGGTACGCCATGGTCATGGCCTCGGCGTAGCGCTTGGCCTCGTCGTAGACCCCCCGGGGCCCGATCGGGTTCACGTGGCCCCAGTAGGTCTCGGGCTGGGGGTGGACCTCGGGGTCGCCGTACACCTCGCTGGTCGAGGCCAGGAAGAACCGGGCGCCCTTGGCCTTGGCCAGGCCCAGGCAGTTGTGGGTCCCCAGGCCGCCGACCTTGAGGATCTGGATCGGGTAGCGCTCGAAGTCGGCCGGCGACGCCGGGCTGGCGAAGTGCAGCACCGCGTCGACCGGGCCGGGCACCCAGACGTAGGCGCTCACGTCGTGCTGGACGAAGGTGAAGCCCGGCCGCCCGAAGAGCGCCTCGATGTTGGCCACCGTCCCGCTGATGAGGTTGTCGATGGCCACCACCTCGTCGCCCCGGTCGAGCAGCGCCTCGCACAGGTGCGAGCCCAGGAAGCCCGCTCCCCCGGTGACCACGATCCGAGCCATGCCCGGCTTCTAGGCGACCGGGCCGCGACCTGGCAAGCCACCGGCGCCCCCGGGGCCGGCCGGTAGCCTCGGCCCGTGTCCTTCTACGCCGCGGTGCTCGACGCGGCCCGCGCCCAGCACCGCCAG
>JBFWTJ010000236.1:0-5904 GCA_050247895.1 Acidimicrobiia bacterium | reverse complement strand
GCGGCCCTGCCCGGTGGCCCGGGCCTGGATCTCGACCCGGCCGGGGCCGGCCTCGCCCTCCACCGTGCCGAGCGGCCCGAGCGCGGCGACCGCCACGCCGGCCCCGATGGCCAGGGTGAGCACGGCCCGCACGATCGCCCGCCGGCGGCTCGACCGCCGTTCCGGTGGCGGTCGAGCTGTCGAGGCCTCCTGGGCGCCGGGCGCGCCGTCGCGCTCCCGGCCCTCTCCCGGGTCGGGGCCCGGGTCCCGTCGGGGGCGCCGACCCGTCAGGCCACGTCCCAGGTGGCTCCGGACCGCAGCAGCGCGGCGAGGTCGCCCGGCCCCTTCGTCTCGACGGCCCGGGCGATCTGGGCGTTGACGGCCTCGCCGTACTCGGGACGGTCGACGGCCCGGAAGACCCCGATGGGCGTCGGCTCGAACGGGCCCCGGGACAGCCGGGACAGCATGAAGGCCACGCTCGGGTCGGGTCGGGCCTCGTCGTGGACCAGCAGGGCGTCCGCGCCCACCTCGGCCACGTCCACGATCCGGGCCCCCTGCTGGGCGTCGAGCACCACGCCGCGGTTCCCGTCGGTCCCGAAGCGGATCGGCTCGCCGTGGACGAGGGGGATCAGCATGTCGTCACGGTTGACCTTGGCCGTGATGGCCTCGAACGCGCCGTCGTTGAAGACGTTGCAGTTCTGGTACACCTCGACGAAGGCGGCACCGGGGTGGTCGTGGGCCCGCCGGAACGTGTCGATCATGTGCTGGCGGTCCATGTCGTGGGTGCGGGCCACGAAGCCGGCCTCGGCACCGAGGGCGACCGAGACCGGGTTGAACGGCTGGTCGAGGCTGCCGAACGGCGTCGACTTGGTGACCTTGCCCAGCTCGCTGGTCGGCGAGTACTGGCCCTTGGTCAACCCGTAGATCTGGTTGTTGAACATCAGGATGGTGATGTTCACGTTGCGGCGCAGGGCGTGGATCAGGTGGTTGCCACCGATCGACAGGGCGTCGCCGTCTCCCGAGACCACGAACACGTGCAGGTCGGGCCGGGCCATGGCCAGGCCCGTGGCGATCGCCGGCGCCCGGCCGTGGATCGTGTGCATCCCGTAGGTGTTCATGTAGTACGGGAACCGGGCCGCGCAGCCGATCCCGGACACGAACACGACGTCCTCGCGCCGCACGCCGAGGTCGGGCATCATCAGCTGGACCGCGGCCAGGATCGAGTAGTCCCCGCACCCGGGGCACCAGCGGACCTCCTGGTCGCTGGACCAGTCCTTGCGGCTGGTGACCGGGATCGTGACGTCGCTCATCGCAGGCCTCCCAGGGCGTCCAGGACGGCGTGCTCGATCTCGCCGGCGGTGAAGGGGACGCCCTTGACCTTGGTCACCGAGCGGGCGTCGACGAGGAACTCGGCCCGCACCAGGCGGGCCAGCTGGCCGAGGTTCATCTCGGGGACCACGACCCGCGGGTACCGGCGCAGCACGTCGCCCAGGTCGGGCGGGAAGGGGTTGAGGTGGGTCAGGTGGGCGTGGGCGACCCGGCGACCCTTGCGCCGGACCCGGTCGACGCCGCCGTCGATGGCGCCCCAGGTCGAGCCCCAGCCCAGGACCAGCAGCTCGGCGTCCTCGACGTCGCCCCGGACCTCGACCGGCGGCACGTCGACCCGAGCCACCTTCTCGGCCCGGATGTGGACCATGCGTTCGTGGTTGGCCGGGTCGTAGCTGATGTTGCCGGACCCGTCCTCCTTCTCGATGCCCCCGATCCGGTGCATGAGCCCCGAGGTGCCCGGCAGGGCCCAGGCCCGGGCCAGGGTCGCGGGGTCGCGCACGTAGGGCCAGAACGACTCGTTGCCGTCGGCGTCGACGTGGTTCGGCCCGGTGGCGAACTCGACCTCGATGGGCGGCAACGTGTCCAGGTCGGGGAGCCGCCAGGGCTCGGACCCGTTGGCCAGGTAGCCGTCGGAGAGCAGCACGACCGGGGTCCGGTAGGTCAGCGCGATCCGGGCCGCCTCGATGGCGGCCTCGAAGCAGTGCGCGGGGCTGCGGGCGGCGACGATCGGTACGGGGGACTCGCCGTGGCGCCCGTACATGGCCATGAGTAGGTCGGCCGCCTCGGTCTTGGTCGGCAGGCCCGTGGACGGGCCACCCCGCTGGATGTCGATGACCAGCAGCGGCAGCTCGAGGCTGACGGCCAGGCCCATGGCCTCGGCCTTGAGGGCCACGCCGGGACCGCTGGTGGTGGTGACGGCCAGGTGGCCGCCGTAGGCCGCGCCGATGGCCGAGCCGATGCCGGCGATCTCGTCCTCGGCCTGGAGGGTGCGGATCCCGAAGTTCTTGTGCTTCGACAGCTCGTGGAGGATGTCGCTGGCCGGGGTGATGGGGTACGAGCCGAGGAAGATCGGCAGCCCGGCCAGCTGGCCGGCGGCGATCAGGCCCCAGGCCAGGGCGGTGTTGCCGTTGATGTTGGTGTAGGTGCCGGGGGCCAGCGCGGCGGGACGGACCTCGAAGGCGTGGTCGAACAGCTCGGCCGTCTCGCCGAACGCGTGACCGGCCTTGAAGGCGGCGACGTTGGCCGCGGCGACGGTGGGCTTGGCCCCGAAGCGCTGCTCGATCCAGGCGATCGTCCCCTCGACCGGCCGGGTGTACATCCACGAGACCAGGCCCAGGGCGAAGAAGTTCTTCGACCGCTCGGCGTCGCGGGGCTTGACCCCCAGCGGTTCGACCGCGCCGCGGGTCAGCGAGGTCATGGGTACGTCGTAGCGGGTGTAGCCGTCCAGCGTGCCGTCCTCGAGGGGGTTCGTCGCGTACCCGGCCTTGGCCAGGTTGCGCTCCTCGAAGGTGTCCACGTTGACGATGACGGTGCCCCCCGGCTGGAGGCGGGGCAGCTCGGAGCGCAGCGCGGCCGGGTTCATGGCCACCAGCACGTCCGGCGCGTCGCCCGGCGTGGTGATCTCGTGGTCCGAGATGTGGACCTGGAAGGCCGACACGCCGGCCAGGGTGCCGGCCGGGGCCCGGATCTCGGCCGGGAAGTCGGGCAGCGTGGCCAGGTCGTTGCCGAACAGGGCGCTGGCGCTGGTGAAGCGGTCGCCGGTGAGCTGCATGCCGTCGCCCGAGTCACCCGCGAACCGGATGATCACCCGGTCGAGTTGCTCTGTGGTCCCGGTTCGCTCGGCGGTGTCGGACACGTCGGTTTCCCCCTCGATCGTGCATCGATTGCCGACCACGACCATATCCACAACCCGCGCCGCCGACGCGTTCGGCCGGGTGGAGCCGATCCCGGCCCCCGGACGCGCCTGCGGCCCACCGCGTGGCGGCGGGCCGCAGGGCGCGACCGACGGGATCGGCGCGGCTCAGGTGAGGGAGGCCTCGTAGATCCCCTTGATGGCGCCGTCGAGCACGGCGTCGAACTCCTCGTCGGACTGCGCCGCGCTCAGACCCTCGGTCAGCGCCCGGGAGAAGCTGGCGATGACGCCGGGGTTCCGGGCCAGCAGGTCGTTGGCCTCCTGACGGCTGTACCCGCCCGACAGCGCCACCACGCGCAGCACGCGTGGGTGGGCGACCAGCTCGGCGTAGAAGCCGGCCTCGCTCGGCAGGGTCAGCTTCAGCATGACCTTCTGGTCCGCCTCCAGGGTGTCGAGCTGGCGGAGGACGTCGGCCTTGAGGAGCGCCTCGGCCTCGGCCTTGGACGGGCTGTGGATGTCCACCTCGGGCTCGATGATCGGGACGAGGCCCGCGGCGAGGATCTGCCGCCCGACCTCGAACTGCTGGTCGACCACGGCAGCGACGCCGACGGGATCGGCCAGCTTGATCACCGAGCGCATCTTGGTCCCGAACACGCCCTTGGCCTTGGCCCGCTCGAGGAGCTCGGCCAGGCCGGGGATCGGCTTCATGACCTGGGCGCCGTCGGACTCGTCGGCGAGGCCCTTGTCGACCTTGAGGAACGGGACGATGCGCTTGACCGACCACAGGAAGTCCGCCGTGCCCCGGCCCTCGACCTCGCGGTCCATCGTCCCCTCGAACAGGATGGCGCCCAGCACCCGGTCGCCGTCGAAGCTGGGGCTGGTGATGATCCGGGTCCGCATCTCGTGGATGCGGTCGAACATCTCCTCTTCGTCGGAGTAGGCGTCCTCGCCGATGCCGTACAACTTGAGGGCCTTGGGCGTGCTGCCCCCGCTCTGGTCGAGCGCGGCGATGAAGCCACGCCCCTCGGCGGCCTTGTCGAGCTGTTCCTGGTCCATGCTCTGCGCTGCTCCTGTCTCGGGGTCCGCCGTCCGCCCGACAGCGGACCGGTGCCGACGACCTGCGGCTCTCGGCGGCCGAACCTCGCCGACCATCTTGTCGGACCGGCCGGGCCCGCACCCAACGCCGCCGACGCCGGGCGGGTCAGCTCAGCGCGGCGATGCGACGGGCGACGTCGCCCAGCTCGGGGTCGTGGCGGGCCACGGTTGCGAACAGGGCCCGGGCCCGGGGCAGGTCGCCGGCCCGCTCGTAGAGGTCGGCCAACGCGTAGGTCGTGCGCAGGTGGTGCTCCTTGGGCCGCTTGGCCGGGGGCCGGGCCCGCTCGAGCAGCGCGATGGCGTCGGAGAGCCGACCCCGGTCGGCCAACGAACCCGCGGCGACGATCCGTCCCTCGGCGACGAGCTCGGCCGACGGGGACACGTCCCGCAGCTCGGCCCAGAGCTCGTCCACCCGGCTGTGCTGGCCGAGCGCCCGGTGGACGTCGGCCAGCACCGGGTGCTGCTCGACGCTGCCCGACAGGTCGTGGAACGCGGCGAGCTCACGGCGGGCGTCACGCCAACGGCCCAACCGGTAGTAGGTCAGCCCGAGCAGCTCCCGGACCGACTCGGCGGTCGGCGCCTGCTCGGCGAGGGCGCGCAGGATGCGGCGGGCGTCGTCGTACCGGCCCCGCCGGAAGGTCCGCCCGGCGTCGCGCAGGCGCTCCTCGAAGCGCTCGACCCGATCGCGCCCGACCGCGCGTGCGATCGAGGGATCGTCGGCCAGGCGTCCTTCGTCCGCCTCCTCGTCCACCGGCGCGGCCGCCCGGCCCCGGCGCCCACGGGCCACGGCCTGGCCACCCACCGTCCGCAACCCGTCGTCGGGCTCGACGGGTCCTTCGTCGATCCAGATCTCGGGGACGGGTCGGTCCGGGTCCGCGGCCCGGAAGGCGTCCGACGCACCGGTCCCCGTGCCACGAGGGCGGCTCCCCGCCGGGCCGCGGGACGGACCGGCCGGAGCGTCGTCGCCGAACAGCCCGCTCGCCCCGCGCCGCGCGACACCGCCCCAACCCGGCGGGCCGGCCGGCAGGGCACCGGCCTGCTCGCCGGTGCCAGCCGCTCGCCCGGCACCACGGCCACCCGCTCCCCTCTTGGCCGGAGCACCGTCGGCTCCCGTCCGGCGCGTCGCTCGACCCGGCGCGCGAGGCCGATCGGGACCCGAGCTCCTCCCCAGGCCCGCGCTCGACCCGCGTCCACCGCGTGAGCCGTCGCCCTGCGAGCGTGCGGCACCTCCGGTCGCACCGCGTGCGGTGCCCCCGCCTCCCCGGGCCGGCCCGCGCGAGGTGCCGCTCGCCCCACTGCGCGGGCCGCCCCCCTGGGTCCGCCCCGCAGCACGAGGGCCCCCATCGAGCCCGCGCCCCGAACCGCCTGCAGCGCGCCGATCCTCTCGGGCCGAGCCGCGCGAGCCTTCCCCGCCCGCTCGATCCGACCGACCTCCGGTCCCGCCCGTCCGGGCCGCGCCACGACTCCCCCCGGCGCGTGAACCCGTCGTCGGACCGCCCCCCGCCGTCCTTCCACCGCCGAACCGACCCGCGCCACCCGCACCGCCGCGCGCACCGCCCTCCGACCGGCCTCCCGCACCCGCGCTGCGCGACCGACCGCTCCCGTCGCCTGACGAGCCGCCGCCTCGGCGGCCGGCACCGGACGCGCCG
>JBFWTJ010000235.1:0-5971 GCA_050247895.1 Acidimicrobiia bacterium | reverse complement strand
AACCGCTCCCGAAGTGCTTCTGCCCGCTGATGGCCCAGCGGCCGTCGGGCAGGGGCCGCGCCGTGGCCCTGGTCCTGGTCACGTCGCCCCCGCTGCCGGGCTCTGAGGTGATGGTGCCGAACCACGAGCCGGCCTCGACCGCGGCGAAGACCTCCTCGCACTGGGCGGCCCAGGCGGGATCGTCGCCCGCGCCGTCGGGAGGTGCCAGCCACAGCGACAGCACGCCGGGGTGCATGGCCGCGACCAGGGCGACCGACGGGTCGCCCTGGGCCAGGACCCGGAGCAGCTCGCACACCGTGCGGGTCGTGGTGGCCAGGCCCGTCCAGAGCCCGCCGCGCTCGGCGGGCAGGCCGGTGCGCAGGAAGCCCGCCGCGGCGAGCTCGGCGAAGTCGGCCCGGTCCAGGGCGCGGCGGCCCTGGCGCTGGGGCCGCTGCGCGGCGAAGCGGTCGGCCACCTCGGCGACCGCGGCGGCGACGTCACGTGCCGCGTCCATGGGAGCTCCCCTCGCTCAGAGCTCGGCCAGGGCCGGCACCAGGTGCTTGCCCCACAGCTCGAGCTGGTCGATCTCGTGGCCCGACGGGTGGACGTTGGCGACGAACTCCTCCAGCCCGTAGGCGTCGCGGTGGGCCCGCAGCTTGTCGATCACGTCGCCGATGGAACCGGTCAGCAGGACCTGGCCCGACCTCTCCTCGAAGGTGCTGTCCTCGTGGCGGTTCCGGCCCTCGTAGATCGGGCGCTGGACCTCGTAGGCGACCTCCCGGTCGTCGGTCTCCACCAGGTGCAGGAAGTTCGTGTAGGCGCGGGTGAGCCGCTCGGCGTCGTCGCCCCGCTCCCGCGCCGCGGCGCAGATCCGCTCCCAGTCCGCCCCGGCCTTGCGGGCGCTGGCCTGGGCCGACACCAGCCAGCCGTCGTAGCGCAGGATGCGGTCGAGGACCTTGGGCTTGAGCGACGGCCGGTCCTGGGCCGCGTCGGGCTCGTAGTAGGCGGCGCCGCCGGTGACCCAGGTGGTGGGCCGCCGTCCGATCACCGGGTCGATCGTCAGGTCCTCGAAGCTGTGGAAGCGCCCGTGGTGGGTGACGTTCCGCTCGGTCAGCAACCGGTCCTGGATGGCCAGCCACTCGTCGGTGCGCACGCCCCGCTCGCCGCGGGGGAAGCCGGCCAGCTCGTGCTCGGCGCCGAACCAGCCCAGCACCGGGGCCAGCACGAACCGCTCGGGGGCCAGGTACATGAGCGTGGCGATCGACTTGGCCGTGAAGACCGGGTGGCGCAGGCAGCCGCAGTAGATCGTGCCCAGCGGCAGGGTCGTCCGCGCCGCCACGAAGGCGAGGGCCTGGAGCGGGTCCAGCCAGGTCAGTCCGGCGTAGGTCGGGTTCGGCGTGATCCGCAGGATGTGGTCGTAGGCCCAGATCGAGCTGAACCCCAGCTCCTCGGCCCGCTCCGCGTAGCGCAGGATCATGGGGACCTGCTGTTCGGGCGGGTAGTCCGGGTAGGTCGGCAGCGAGACGCCGATCTTCATCGCGATCTCCTCGGGTCGGTGGTCAGTCGAGGGACGGTGTGGCCGTGTCCCGGCCGGCGCGCAGCACACGGCCCGGCGTGGAGGCGGTGAGCTCGCCGTCCTCGACGATCGGCACGCCGTTCACGATCACGTGCCCGACGCCGTCGGCGCCGGCGTACAGCCGACCGGCGCCGCCGGGCAGGTCGAAGCGGGTGGTGATCTCGCCCGGTCCGACCTCGTCCTGGTCGAACACGACGACGTCGGCCCAGGCGCCGGGACGCAGGACGCCCCGGTCGCGCAGGCCGTACAGCTCGG
Source organism: Acidimicrobiia bacterium (assembly GCA_050247895.1). GTDB lineage: Bacteria > Actinomycetota > Acidimicrobiia > Acidimicrobiales > VFJN01 > CAVPEW01. The sequence goes on along the minus strand of JBFWTJ010000235.1, from coordinate 4,161 downwards.
CCGGCTCCGCGGTGAGCATCCGGACCGCCTCCTCGACGCCGAGCAGCCCGTGCTCGCGCACGGCCAGGCCCAGCAGGTCGGTGGGGTACGTGTAGGTCGTGAGCATGTCGAGGTGCGCGCCCGCGTCGGAGGCCCCGACGACCACCCGCGGGTCGCGCCACAGCCGGGCCCGGGCCGCCCAGTCGTCGGCGGTGTCGTCGGGTCGGGCGATGCAGAACGAGGTGCGGAGCTCGTCGGCGACGACGATGTCGACGAGCGCGTCGAACGGGTCCTTGTCCAGGTCGCGGGCGATGTCGGCCACGACCCGGCCCTCGAAGCGCTCGGTGTCGGGCGAGAACGTCTCCATGATGCGGTAGCCGCCCCAGTCGGCCAGGTGCCGGTAGGCGCTCGGCCGATCGGCGTCCTCGGCCAGCCGCCGGCGGCCGTCCGGATCGGTGAGCAGGGCCAGCTTCTCGTCGTCGGGGAGGGCCATCGCCGCGTCCCACCCGACCAGCGCGTCGAGGGCGAAGCCCGAGCGCATGCAGAACCGTGCCGCCGGCGAGCGGGGGAGGGCCAGGCCGACGACCTTCCCGCCCCGCGCCCGGGCCAGGTCCGACACGGCCAGCTTGTCGAGCCAGCGGTCCAGGGACTCGGCCGTGCCGCTGATGACGTTCCAGTTGAGCGGGCGCCCGGCGGCGACCGACATGTCGACGATGACGTCCCGGGTCGCGGCGTCCCACTCGCCGGCACCGGCCAGGAACTCGAGCGAGGTCCCGGGGTGGTCCCGGCACGCCGCGGCGAGGGCGACGAGCTCCGAGGGGGCCGCGGCGCGGGAGGGGACGGGGCGGCCGTCGTGGTCGTTGTGGGCGGGCGACCAGGTGGACGAGAAGCCCAGCGCGCCGGCGGACAGCCCGTCGTGGAGCAACCGGAGCATGGCGGCGAGCTCGTCGGGCGTCGCGTGGCGCTCGGTCGCGTCGGGACCCATGACGACCCGCCGCAGGGCCGAGTGGCCCACGGAGAACCCGGTGTTCAGCGCCAGCCGGCCCTCCAGCCGGTCGAGGAACTCCGCGGTGGTCCCCCAGTCCCACGGCACGCCCCGCTCCAGCGAGGTCAGGGGCATGCCCTCGACCTTGGCCAGCATGCGCATCAGGTACGGGGCGGCATCCCCGTCGAGCGGGGCCACGGTGAACCCGCAGTTGCCGCCCAGCGCCGTGGTCACCCCGTGCAGGGGCGACGGCGTCAGCATCGGGTCCCAGAAGCCCTGGACGTCGAGGTGGGTGTGGACGTCGACGAAGCCGGGCGCCACGATGCGGCCCTCGGCCTCGACGACGCGCCGGGCGGGCCCGAGGCCGCGGCCGACCGCGACGATCCGCCCGTCGTCGACGGCGACGTCGGCCGGACGGCGGGGACCGCCGCTGCCGTCGACCACCAGGCCGCCGCGGACCAGCAGGTCGTGGGTCACGATGCCTCCCCCATCCCGGTCAGTCCGCCCGGTACCGCATGATGCGGCGGCGGACGAGGTCCATGGCGAGGCTGAGGGCCGTGGCGACCACGGCCAGCAGGGCCAGCGTCCCGAGCATCGCCGAGGTGTTGAAGGTGCCCGAGTAGTACTGCAGCCGCTGGCCCACGCCGGCCCGGGCCGAGATCATCTCGCCGGCGACCGCGGCGAGGAAGGCGTAGATCATGCCCAGCTGGAGCCCGGCGAAGATGCCCGGCACGGCCCAGGGCGTGTGGACGTGCAGGAAGGTGCGCCGGGTGCTGAACCCGATCACCCGGGACAGCCGGACCAGGTCGGGGTCGACGTTGCGGACCGCGCCGAGCGTGGCGCTCATCAGGATGAAGAACACGATCGAGATGACCAGGACGACCTTGGACTGCATCCCGATGCCGAACCAGAGCACGAACAGCGGGGCCAGGGCGATGCGGGGGAGCGCGTTCAGCGCCGTGAGGTACGGCGTGAAGATGGCGTAGAGGAGCCGGAACCGGGCCAGCACCAGGCCGGTGGCGATCCCCGCGGTCGACCCGACGACGAAGCCGACGAGGGTCTCCTGGAGCGTCACCCACATGTCGCGGGCCATGTCGGCGGTGAGGCCCTCGTCGAGCAGGAAGCTCCACACCCGGGACGGCTGGCCGACGAAGAACGGGTCGGCCCGCCCGCTGTCCACCGCGAGCTGCCAGGCCCCGATCACCACGACGGGGACCAGGATCCGGCCGGCCCAGACGATGGCCTTCTCCCGGGCCGAGCCCTTGGTCGCCCGGCCCGCCCGGGCGCTCCCGAGGGGCCCGGGCGAGCCCGGGGCGCCGGCCCGGTCGGTGCCGGGCACCGGCGCGGCCGCGGGGTCGTTCGCCGGGGCCGGCGTCGGGGCGTCGGTGGCCACGTTCCTGGTCACAGGTGCTCCACCTCTTCTTCCAGGTCGGTCCAGATCGACTCGTAGAGGGCGTGGAACTCGGGCGAGCCCTGGAGCTCGCGGGCCGAGCGGGGCCGCTCGAGGGGCACGTCGAAGATCCGCTTGATCCGCCCGGGCCGGGCGGTCATCACCACGACGCGGTCGGCCAGCACGATGGCCTCGGCCAGGTCGTGGGTCACGAACAGGACCGTGCACTTCTCGGTCTCCCACAGCCGGATGAGGTGGTCCTCGAGCAGCAGCCGGGTCTGGGCGTCGAGCGCGGCGAACGGCTCGTCCATCAGCAGCAGGTCGGGCGAGATGGCGAAGGTGCGGGCCAGCGCGACCCGCTGGCGCATGCCCTGGGAGAGCTGGGTCGGGTAGGCGCCGTAGAAGTCGCCCAGCCCGACCGCCGACAGGACCTCGCGGGCCCGGGCCTCGCGCACCGGCCGGCGCACGCCGCGGGCCTGCAGCCCGAGGGCCACGTTCTTGACCGCCGTCCGCCACGGGTAGAGCGCGTCCCGGGCGAACATGTAGGCGATCTCGTGGCGACCGAACCGGGGCGCCTCGCCGAGGACCTCCACCGTGCCCTGGTCGGGGGCGATCTCGCCGGCGATCATGTTCAGCAGGGTCGTCTTGCCGCAGCCGCTCGGCCCGACGACCGAGCAGAACTGGCCCCGGGGGAGGTCGAGGCCGACGTCCTGGAGGACCGTCGTCTCGCCGAAGGCGTGGTGGAGCCCGGCGAAGCGGACCGCCGGACCGTCGGGTGCCGCGGTGGCCGCGCCCTCCCGGGCCGGTCGCGGGCCGCTCAACGGTCGACCCCCTCGTCCGCCTCGTCGAGGTCCTCGGCGGTGGCCCCGTAGTCGGCCGTCGCCGCGGCGGGCGACACGTAGCCGTCGAGGACGTCGGCCCGCACCTCGGCGCGGGGCCGGGTCCGGGGGTCGCCGTACCCGCCCCCGCCGGCGGCCTGGAGGAGCACGACGTCGCCGGCGTGGAGCTCGATGGGCTCGGTCTTGGACGGCAGGACGCGCTCGCGGTCGGTGCCGGGGTTCAGCCGCAGGTCGGCGACCCGCCCCGGACCGCCCCCGGCGATGCCGTGCGGGGCGCGCCGGGCCCGCTCGCCGGTCACGGTCAGCACGAAGTCGTCCCGTGCCTCGTAGACCCGCCGGATCGGGAGCCCGCCGCGGTAGCGGCCCGCACCGGCGGTGTCGCGGGCCAGGGCGTACTCGCGGATCCGGATCGGGTAGGTGGACTCGACCACCTCGACGGGCTGGTTCCCGGCGTTGCCGGTGCCGACCCGCCGCCCGCTGACGCCGTCGGCGTGGGAGCGGGCTCCCCAGCAGCTCCCGTGCGGCTCCACGTAGAAGCCGCGCCCGCCCCCGGCCGTGGCCCGCCGGGGCCCGGCGAAGATGGCGCCCATGGCCGTGCCCGAGCCCGCCGCGATGGCCTGGTCGGGCGCCGCGGCCGACAGGGCGCCGAGCACCACGTCGACCATCACGTTGGCCGTCTCCCCGGTGGCGCCGGCCACCGCGGCGTCGGGCCCGGCGTGCACGAGGGTGCCCGGGCGGGTGACCACCCGGATCGGCCGGTAGGAGCCGCTGTTGACGGGGTTGGACGGGTCGATGAAGGCCTTGAGGGCGAAGTAGGTGGCCGAGACCGTCACGGCGTACGGGCAGTTGATGCCGCCGCGGGCCTCGGGGCCGCTCTCGCTGAAGTCGGCCACGATCTCGGACCCGTCGACGGTGAGCCGGAGGCGGATCCAGGCCAGGTCGTCGGTCAGGCCGTCCCCGTCGCAGGC
>JBFWTJ010000234.1:0-5977 GCA_050247895.1 Acidimicrobiia bacterium | reverse complement strand
GCGGCCAGGGCCTCGACCCGCTCCCGGGCCCGGGCCTCGACCCGGTCCAGCGCGACGCGGCCCGCGTCGGCCAGCTCGACCCCGAGCTCCGCGGCCACCTCGGCCCGCAGGGACGGCACCACGCCCTGGGGGAGGCGGGTCACGGCCAGGACCAGGTCGACGAGCTGGTCGTGGTCCGGGGGGCGTCCGAGGACGTGCAGGCCGCCGCGGATCTGGGCGTCCTTGAGGGCACAGAGGTAGCCGTCGACGTGGCGCACCACGTCGGCGAAGGCCTCCTCGCCGGGTGGGGCGTCGCCCAGCTCCAGGTCGCGGTGGATCTCGGCCGCCACCAGCAGCTCCCACACCTGGGCCCGCAGGGCCGGGGCCTTGGCCGGGTCCATGGCCTCGGCGGTGGCCAGCGCGTCGAGCAGCTGCTCGAGCCGGGCCAGGTCGTCGTAGGTGTCGGCCCGGGTCAGCGGCGGCGGGAGGTGGTCGACGACCACGGCGTGGGTCCGCCGTTTGGCCTGGGTGCCCTCGCCCGGGTCGTTGACCACGAAGGGGTAGAAGAACGGCACGTCGGCCACCGCGGCGTCGGGGTAGCACCCGGCCGACAGGGCCAGGGCCTTGCCCGGCAGCCACTCGACGGTGCCGTGCTTGCCCAGGTGGACGATCGCGTCCGCACCCCAGCCGCCCTCGACCGCCGGGGTGGCCAGCCACCGGTAGAAGGCCAGGTAGTGGTGGGGCGGGGGCAGGTCGGGCGCGTGGTAGGTGGCGATGGGGTCGGGGCCGAAGCCCCGGGGCGGCTGGATGGTGACCAGGACGTGGCCCAGGTCCAGTCCCGGGAAGTGGAACCCCCCGTCGTGCACGTAGACCTCGCCCGGCGCCGGCCCCCACAGGCCCTCCAGCTCGGCGCGGGTGGCGGCGGGCAGGGCCGCGTACCAGGCCGCGTAGGCCTCGGCCGGCAGGGAGCCCGCGGCCAGGGCGACCTGGTCGGCGGTGAGCCGGGGGGCGTCGTAGGTGAAGCCGGCGGCCAGCTCGTCCATGAGCGCGTCGCCCCCGGCGGGGATCCGGTCGACCCGGTGGCCCTCGTCGGCCAGGCGCCCGAGCAGGCCCACGGCCGACGCTGGCGTGTCGAGGCCCACGGCGTTGCCCAGCCGGGCGCGGTTGGTCGGGTACGCGGAGAGGACCACGGCGACCCGGCGCTCGGCGACGGGCAGGTGGCGCAGCCGGGCGGTGCGCACGGCGAGCCGGGCCAGGCGCTCGGTGCGCTCCGGATCGGCCCGGGTCACCACGACCTCCGAGCCGGGCGCGCCGCCGTCGGCGACGCCGTCGACGGTCTCGCGGAAGGTGAAGGTCGGGCCGACGATGCGACCGTCGAACTCGGGGATGACCACGCCCGAGGCCACGTCGAGCGGGGTCAGGCCGGCGTCGTCGGCCTCCCACTCGGCTCGCGACCGGCCCGACGACGGGGCCTGGACGACCGGCACGCCCAGGGCCTCGAGGCCGGGCACGTCCCACCCGTCGCCGTCGGCGGCGGCCTCGCCCGCGGCCAGGGTCGAGGTGACGACCACGTCGACGCCGGCCTGCGCGCACAGGTCGAGGGCCGGGACGCCCTCGCCGTCGCCGCGGCGCAACGAGTAGGTCCACACGGCCAGGGCGTCGGCGCCGGCGGCCTCCAGGGCCGCGCACAGGTCCGCCACCCAGGTCGTGTTCCCCGCCACCAGGTGGGCCCGGTAGAAGACCACGGCCACCAACGGCCGGGAGGGGTCGCGCCGGGCCAGCCCGGGGCCGAGGCCGGCGCCGTCCCACACGCCGACGTCGTCGACCGGCGCGGGCGGGTCGAAGCCCACCCCGGTCATGGCCACCGTGTCGGCCAGGAAGCGGACGAGCTGGCCGACGTTGGCCGGCCCGCCCGCGACCAGGTAGCGGTGCGCCTCGGCGACCACGCCCGAGGGCACGGTCGACAGGGCCAGCAGGTCGGGGTCGGGCCGGGCCTCGCCGCCGAGCGCGACGAGCCCGATCCCCTCGGCCACGCACCGCGCTCGGAGCTCGGCCAGGCCGGCCCAGGCGTCGCGCCCGCCCAGCAGGCGCACCACCACGACCCGGACGCCGTCGAGCGGGGGCAACCCCTCGACCCGGTCGGGGTGGAAGCCGCGCACCGGGCCGAGCTCGCCCGGCAGGCCGTCGAGGGCGGCCCGCAGGGCGAGGAGCTCGGTGTCGGCGTTGGAGCCGAAGAGGATCACGACCCGGACCGGTCGACGGTCCCGGCGGTCACGCCCCGCTCGGTGCGAGCCGGGCGCCCTGGGGGGCCTCGGCGGTGGCGGGGACCCGGGTCAGCAGCCCGCCGAAGACCAGGCCGAACCCGAGCCATAGCAGGGCCAGGCCGCCCAGCGAGCGCAGCCGGAAGTCCCACACGAGCGCGGCGGGCACGGCCGGGTCGATGGCGTCGGGCGTGCCGGGCAGGACGGCCATGAGGATCCCGAAGGCCACGACCGACGCCGCGGCCACCGCGATGATCCGGGTGGGGTCGTCCAGGGTGGCCCGCAGCACCCGCGACAGCCGGGTGAGGGCCACGACGAGCACGAGCGACAGGACGATCACGCCCACGTACTGGAGGGTGCGCTCGCCCACGGTGTCGGGGTCGCCCACCGCGGGAGGGTTGGCCGGGTACTTGATCCCGGGCACCAGGGCGAAGGCCACGAAGCCCATGGCGGCGAGCCACACGGCCCGGTGGAAGTCGGTCGCGCCGGGCAGCACGTGGCGGCGCCAGGCGAACAGGGTCCCGGCCGCGAGGCCGAGCACCAGCGCGAAGAGCACCATGGCCAGGCCGCCGCCACCCTTCTGCTCGCCGCGGGTGTAGAGCGGCTCCTCGTGGTGGTCGGCCTCTCCGGCCTCCTCGGCCGGGGCCGCGGCGGACATCTCCTCCTCGAGGGCGATCGCCCGGTCGACGACCGGTTCGACCACGGTGAGCAGGTAGCCGCCGGCCAGCAGGCCGACGGCGAGGGCGGCCACCAGGGCGCGCGCGAGGACGGTTCCGTAGGTCATCGTCGTGCCGCCGGGGTCAGTGGCAGGGCACGCCGAGGGCGTGACGACCGTCGTGGAAGAGCTCGTGGAGGTGCTCCCACGTGTGCGACAGGACCGCGCCGTTCTCCTGGAGCATCAGGTACGCCCAGGCCACGGCGAGCAGCACGGCGAACCAGGCGAGCGCCGGGACGCGGATCGGGGCGACGGCGGGGGTCGGCCAGGTCGTGACGGCCATGTGTGTCTCCATCCTCGTGGATTCCGATGTGCCGTCCGTTCGGTGTCCTGGCTTCCGGATCGAAGCTCGCCTCCGCCTTCCAGCCGCACGGCCGTGGCGTCGTGGAGGTCCGCTCCCCGGTCACAGTTGCGGGACAGCCCCGGATTCACACCGGTGTTCCCGTCCGGACCCGGCCGACAGTAGCGGTGGAGCGGGGTCCCGGTCGACAACCGTGGACCCGGCCCCGTGTCGGGGGCGCCGGGCCGTGCCGGTCGGCCTAGGAGGCGACGCGCTCGCGATCGGTGCCGCGGGCCCGCCGCGACTGCCGGGCCAGGGCGTAGCCGCCCCCGCCGACCGCCGCCACGAGCAGCCCGAGCAGGCCGAGCTGCAGCGCGCCACCCCGGTCGCCGGCCTCGGTGGGCTCGCTGCCCGAGTTGGGCCTCGGGATGATGTCGGGGGCCGGCACCGCCGGGGCCAGGGTGGTGGTCGACCGTCCCGGCTCCTGCGCCCCCGCCGCAGTGACCGGGCCGGTGGCCAGGGTCAGGGTGAGGGCCAGGGATCCGAGCAGGCGGGCGCCGCGTCGTCGCACCCGTCCATGGTGGTGACGGGCGGGGGTCGCGATCCAGTCGACGTGCCCGGCGCGGGTCAGCGCTTGCGGCGGACGCGGCGGCGGGCGCCGGCCTTGGCCGCGCCCGAGGCGACCTCGGCGTCGACCATCCGCGTCTCGGTCAGGTCCCAGACCCAGCGGCCGGACTCGTTGCGGAGCCGTCCGATGGCCACGTCGGGGACCGCCCGGTCGGTCACCGCGACGACGTCGTGGTCCTCGGCCGCGACGGCCCGGGCCGCGGTGCGAGACAGGAAGCCCAGCGTCCCCTCGATCGCGCCGGCGGGCGCGCACACGACCGCCCGGGCCACGATGTCGCCGTCGAACAGCACCTGCTCCGCGGCGGGCAGGTCCCACTTGAGGGAGGGGTCGGCGATCACCGCCACGTGGGCGTCGGGGTGCTGGCGGTGGAGGTGGATGACGGCCTGGTGCAGCTGGAGCAGCGAGGGCGTCGACCGCCGGAAGCCGGCGACCATCCCCGCGTCCACCAGCACCAGCTTCGGCCCGGCCATGGCGGGAAGTTAGCGCCCCGCACCCCCTCGCGACGGCCACGGGACACGGTTTCGACGGGCCGGGAACCTACGATGCCGCCATGGCCGGGGAGCTGACGGGACGCCGGGCCCGCCACCGCCACGAGCCCCACCGGGAGCCGGTGGCGGCCCGGATGAACTGGCTGCGGGCCGGCGTGCTGGGCGCGAACGACGGGATCGTGTCGACCGCCGGGCTGGTCGTCGGCGTGGCCGCGGGCTCCGACGACCGCGCCGTGGTGGGCGCGGCCGGGGTGGCCGGCCTGCTCGCCGGCGCGGTGTCGATGGCGCTGGGCGAGTACGTGTCGGTGAGCGCCCAGCGCGACTCGGAGCGGGCCCTGGTGGCCCGGGAGCGCCGCGAGCTCGAACGGATGCCCGACACCGAGCTGCACGAGCTGGAGGGCCTGCTCGAGGATCGGGGCCTGCGGCCCGAGACGGCCACCACCGTGGCCCGGGAGCTGACCGACCACGACGCCCTGGCCGCCCACCTCCAGCTCGAGCTCGGGCTGGAGAGGGGCGGGCTGGCCCGCCCCTGGAGCGCGGCGGCGTCCTCGGCCGTGTCGTTCGTGGCCGGGGCGGTCCTGCCGCTGGTCGCGATCCTGGTCCCGGCGCCGGCCTGGCGGATCCGGGTCACCTTCGTGGCCGTGCTGGTCGCCCTCGCGCTGACCGCCACGGTGAGCGCCCGGATCGGCCGGGCCCGGGCGGGGCCGGCCGTGGTCCGCCTCGTCGCCGGCGGGGCCGCGGCGATGGCGGCGACCTACGTGGCGGGCCGGCTCGTGGACGCCGCGCTGTTCTGATCCGGCGCCGGCGACTCGCCCGCAGCGCGGCTCGGCGCGGCCACCAACCGCTCCACCGTGATGAACAGGGCGTCGGCCCGAGCCACGAGCACCTCGCCGGCGTGCACGGTGGCCCACAGGGACAGGCGTCGCCCTTCGCGCCCGGTCACGCCGCTGCGCAGGACCAGCTCCTCGCCGATGGGCCCGGCGGCGAGGAACTCGGTGTCGAGGCGCACGGTGTAGGCGGGGAGGCCCTCGACGACCAGGACGTGGCCCATCAGGTCGTCCATGGCCAGCGAGAGCAGGCCGCCGTGGACCCGGCCCGGGGCGCCACGCCGGGCCGCGCCCAGCGTCAGGCGGGCCACGACGTCGGCGCCGTCGCGCTCGACCACCATGCCCAGGCTGATGGGGTTGCCCGGACCGCACACGACGCAGTCGGGGTTGTGGTTCGTGGTGCCGGTGGCGGCCGGACCGTCGTCGTAGGCCGTCATCTTCAGGTCGTCGACCCGCGCCCGGCGGTCGGGACCCGGGTGCAGGTCGGCGGCCCAGTGCTCGAGGTCGCCCGCGATCCGGTCCAGCACGTCGTCGGGGGCGTCCACGTCGACGGCCGCGTCGGCGAAGGCCCGCGTCGCGGCGACCAGCCGGCGCCGGGCCGAGCTGGCCGCGGCGTCCCAGCGGCCCGGGTCGAGGTCCGGCTCGTCGGCGCTGCCCATGGACTTGACGGTAGACGTCAACCCCCGGGTGCTCCCAGGCCGAGGCGGCTCAGGTGTGCCGGGCCACCGGTGCGGCCACCACCCCCCGGGCCAGCAGGTCGGCGATGGCGTCCTCGTCGAAGCCGGCCTCGCGCAGCAGG
>JBFWTJ010000233.1:0-6100 GCA_050247895.1 Acidimicrobiia bacterium | reverse complement strand
TGGTTGCGCTGCCAGATCGTCCAGGCCTCGGCGTCGCCCGCCGGCGTTCCGTCGCCGAAGCGGAACCCCTCGACCCGCAGCTTCGAAGCGGGGACGTCGACGACGGGGCCGACGAAGTTCGTGATCCCGAGCCGGGCCAGGCGGTCGAACGCCACGCGCGTCTCGTGGTCGTAGTGGGCAAGGGTGTTCGGGGGCGGGTCGGGGATGGGGTGGTCGCCGGAGTACCAGTTCTCGGCCTCTCGCACCTTCTGCGCTCGCGCGTCGAGGGCGTCGGAGAGCATCTCCAGCCACCAGGGCGGGGACCCGGGGATCTCGGCCAACGGGTCACCTCCTCAGACGAACCAGGCCCCCTTCGATCGGGGCTTCGCACCGGCGGCGATGGCGTCGCCTCGCGCCTCCCATGACCCCACCCCGCAGACCGCGAGGTCGATCTTGTTGGGCGAGTCGGGCCGTTCCTTGCGGATCGTCCAGAGCGGCTCGCCAGACTCTTCGTCGACGTACACCTCGGCCCGCTTGTAGGCGTTCCCGATGTGCACTGCCATCGCCTCGTTGCCGTCGTTGCTGACGGAACCGTCGAGGATCGCCGCCCGGTAGAGCCGGCAGGCCTGGGCCATCGGGCGGGGGCGGTTGGTGAAGTAGTCGATGACCTGACGGGCCCCGTGCCGGCCGCGCCAGCGGTCGATGGCGTCCTCCCAGTGAGGCGGGTCGCAGTAGAGCCGCCACACGTCCCATCGGTCGAACATCGAGTCGATGGCCCTGTCGACGTCGCCCTCGCTGATCCCGTCGTCACCGGGCTCCCAGTGCCCGATGACGAACTGGTAGCCGGTCTCGACGACGGTGCCGACCAGGGCGCTGTGGTCGTCCCAGCGGGACCCGTCGAAGAAGGCGACGATCAGAGTGCCGTCGGGGACCTCTTCGGGCCAGGCGCAGGCCCTCCATGCGTCTGCGTCGAAGGCCTTGTCGCCGCCGGGGACCCACTGGTTGCCCCACACCCTCCGGTAGTAGGCACGGTCGGTCTTCGGCTCGAACCAGCGGGACACCAGGGCGTCGATGTCGCCGGACCAGGAGGCGTTGGGCCCGGACGCCTCGAGGAGAAAGGCCCGGACCTCCTCGGGCGTCTCCATCGGCATCTCGAGCGGCGCCGAGCGGCTGAAGAAGAAGAGTCGGGGGTCGTCGACTTCGCCCTTGATGACGAGCTCGGCGTACTGGCGCATGTCCCGGGCCACGGACTCTTCGTTGGGGTCGCCAGCAGTGGAGGTGTAGAGCGTCCAGGCGTCGGCGCCGACCCGCTTGTAGGTGTTCTCCACCATCGTCGAGTGGGCCCGCTGAAGCCGGGTGAGGGTCATGCGGTGCGGCTCGTCGAAGTGCTGGAAAGTGGTCCGGGCGCCGTCCCGAGAGTTCGGCGAGCCGGCGAGGGCGGTGAGCTTTCCGGCTTCCCGACTGCGCGCCTTGCGGTCGAGCACGAGGATGCGCTCGAGGCCGGTGTCGAAGTCGTCGGCGAGGTCGGAGTTCTCGATGATGTACCTGAGGACGTTGAAGCCGAGGTCCTCGGTCTGCTCGACGGTGTAGCTCAGGAGGGGGACGTACGGGAAGCGCAGGCCGATGCCGACCGGTTCGCCTCCGGCGTCGAAGCCGTCGCAGCGGACCGGGCCGTCGGGGTGGGCCTCGGCGAGGGCGACGAGCATCGCCTTCTCGGTCTTTGCTGTGCCCTTGCGCTCCTCGAGGTAGCAGCGCTTGAACCGACGGCGGCCGGCGTTGCGATGCCCCTGGGGGTAGACCTCATAGGCCCGGTAAAGGAAGGCCTCGAAGTCGGGAGTGACGACGTAGGGCGCCCCAGCGAGTTCGCCGGGGCCGTAGACGCCGTGTGCCTCGATGAAGTCGACGACCTGAGGTCCGAGGGTGGGCCAGGGCTCCTCGTCCAGCTCCGGGACGACGAGCGTGCTCACCCGCCGAGCGAGCGCCTCGGGTCACTCGCTCCACCGGCGACGGCCCGCAGCTGCCGGACGGTCGCCGGCGCCTTGGCCTCCTCCTCCACGATCTTCCAGCGAAGAGCGGCCAGCCCCTTCGGCGTGAGGCCGAGGCGGTCGTCGATCTCCCGCATCTCCTTCATGATCGCCAGGCGGCCCCCGGCGAGGGCCTTGAGGATCTGCACGACCCGCTTTACGTCCTTCAGCCAGTCCGCGACGGCCTCGTCGTCGCACGGTGGCGGCTCGAACCCGATGGCCTCGAGCGAGGCTGCGTCGTCCTCGAGTTGAGCGCGGCGGGCAATCAGGAAGAGGTCGCCGGCGGACCACCCTGAGGCCTGCGGGGTGTGCCACGCCCAGCCCCACCATTCGAGTCCTTGCCCACCGAGCTCGTACCCGGCCGGCACCCTGGGGGCCTGCCCTTTGCGGCCGGCCGCCGGGAGATCGGTCGTCGGGATGGTCGGGGCGTTGCGGCGCCGACGGTTCGGGTCAGGGAGCGGGCCGGGCATCGCAGGTGGGCCTCCCATGCGGGATCGTGGGCCGACCCATGCGGGTCGTGGGGGACCTGCTTCCCGGGACCCCGATGGAGAACGGGATCCCGTACACAGGAAAATCCGCAGCCCCCATCGACCCCCGGAGGGGGGTGGGGGGAGGGGTGTCAGCGCAATCGCTCGCGCCTGCGTCCTCGGGCTGCGCCCTCGGCGGTCTCGGCTCGGTGGTGGTCGGAGCAGAGCGACGCGAGGTTGCTCTCTCGATGGTCATTTGGGTCCTCGACGTGGTGGACGTCGGTAGCTCGGGCAAGGCAGCGGTGGCCATCCTCGACATGGGTGCAGCGGTGTCCGTCGCGCCTCAGCACTCTGGCCCTGATGAACCGCCAGGCTTTCGGAAGCTCGGCCTTGCGGGAGCTGCCCTGCCAGGCGGCAGGCTGGTGCCCAGCGATCGGGCAGGGGCGGAGGTTCGGGCACCCGGGGCGAGCACAGACCATGACGGTGGGTCGGGACATGGTGGCGGTGGTCGGACTCGAACCGACGGCCTCCTGGTTATGGGCCAGGCGAGCTACCAGCTGCTCTACACCGCTGCGCGGGACCGCCGCCGGCCCGGTGGGCTCAGCGGCGGAGGATGGGGGCTCCTGGCTCAGGGTGCAGCAGGGTACCCGTAGTCGGATTCGTAATCGATGGGCACAGATCGTGTCAAGCATCCTCGTTGACCTGCGGGTTTTCTGTGCCCACCTTCCGACATAAGGGTTGACTTCTTTAGCAGGTTCCCCTTATACTCAGGGCATGGCTTGGGACGTCGAGGGCACCGACCAGTTCGCCGAGTGGTTCCACTCGCTCGACGATGACCAGCGCGAGCAACTGGCCGGAACCATCGACCTCCTCGTCGAGTACGGCCCGGCCCTCGGCCGGCCAGCGGTCGGTCAGGTCGACGGCTCCACCATCCACAACCTCAAGGAGATCCGCGCCTCCAAGGGCGGCCACCTTCGGGTCCTGTTCGTCTTCGATCCCCGCCGCACGGCGATCCTGCTGGTCGGCGGCGACAAGACCGGCCAGTGGAAGGCCTGGTACGCCGAAGCCATCCCCGTCGCCGAACGGCTCTACGCCGAGCACCTGGCCGAACTTCGGGCCGAGGGGGACCACTAGCCCCCTCGGCCCAGCACCGTCCACCCGTCCACCAGCCCACAGCCACCAGCCCACATCGGGATCGCAGAGATCCCCCCTCGCCTCAGGAGGCAACCCACCATGCCCTCCACCACTCCTTGGAAGGCCATCCGCGACGCCGCGACCGACCGGCCCGGCGCCGATGACCGCATCGCCCAGCACCGCGCCGACGTCCTCGTCGAGATCGGTCTCTTCGAGCTCCGCCGCCGTGCGGCCCTCTCGCAGGCCGAGCTCGCCGAACGGCTCACCGTCAGCCAGTCCGCCGTCAGCCAGGTTGAACGGTCGGCCGACGTGAAGGTGTCCACCCTCCGCGACTACGTCGAGGGGCTCGGCGGGCAACTTCAGCTCGTCGCCACCTTCGACGACGGCGCCAGCTACCCGCTCACCCTCGCCACCGAGGGCTAGCTGCGGGACCGCCAGACTGGTCGTGACCCGGAGCCGTTCGTGGTAGGTGAGCGGGCGCAGCGCCTCGAGGATGGCCTGGCTGGCCGCACGTACCGCGGCCGGGTCGGTCACACCCGACCTCGGCCCCCACTCCTCGAGCCACGTCTCGCAGTCCTCGTCCCAATCGAGGAACTCGTCCTCGACGTTGTCGTCGTCGGTCACCACGTGCAGCGGGCCGCCCATCTGGCAGCCGTCGAGCTCGTAGAACGCCCCGATCAGGTCCATCGCCCGTTCCATCGGCTCCGACGTCGGGAGATCGCGAGCGATCAGCAGCGCGGCCTCGTGCTCGAGCATGTCGTCGATCGGGTCCATCGTCGTGGCCTCCCGTCGTAGTCGCACCGCCCTGGCGTCGGCCTCGCGGGCGAGACGGTCCTGTCGGTCGCCGTTCAGGCGGACCGAGCGGAGGAGGTTCGCTCCGAGCCGGTGAAGCTCGGCCGTGAGCCGAGCACCGGCTTCCATCGACGTCAGCGGCTTCGGCTGCTTCATCGCCGTCATGCTGCCTCGTCGTCTCGTTGCCGGCCGGCCCAGGTGAACATGGGGGCGCCGTCGCCCGCGGTGCGGTGCTTCGGGTTGTCCGGGTCGGTGAGGTCGAACTGCGGGACGAGCTCCGGGCGGCCGGCACGCCCCCAAGCGACGTAGTCGGGGCGGCACATCCCCCGGCGGAGGCGGTCGTCGCTGTCGCCGGTCACCCAGCGGCCGCAGACCAGGCAGTAGCCGCCCGGGCCGGACGTGCGGGGCGGCTCCTTCGACGCCGCGCCGATCGCGTCGAGGCGCCTCAACAGGGTGCGCCAAGCCTCGTCAAGGGCGTCGAGAGCCGCTCCCGCCTCGACGGTCAACCGGTGGTGGTACGAGACCTCCGGGTCCTCCCAGTGCCCCGCAGCGAGCTCCACCGGGCCGCCCGAGAGCCGGTAGCCGGCGAGAGCCGCGCCCTCCGTCGTCGAGGATGGTGCGTACTCGCCGCCCGGGCCGAGCCGGCCAGACGGGAAGCCGTCACGCGCCGGGCCCGGGCCCCGGTCGCGTCGCACCGCCTCCAGCAGCCGCGCCTCGACCTCGTGGAGCTTCAAGACCGTGTCCGGGTTCAGCACCGAGCGAGGGCCCTCCACGTGGCGGAGCATCCCCCGAAGGCTTGCGAACCGTCGGCGAACATCCTCGGGCGTCACTTCGCCTCCTGGTGTATGTCGGTGGGCCACTCCGGGACGTGAGAACAGTCCTCGTAGTCGCGGAAGCAAGGCCAACAGACGGCGGTCGGTGACAGGCCGGAGAGCATGAACGCCCGGTAGGACGCCAGACGGAAGTTCAGATCCAACGAGTGGGGGCTCGTCCATATCCAGGTCTCCACGCCATTCGCGGCTTCGAAGCCCCCCGTGATCTCCACGTCTCCGTAGCCGGCTTCTCGCATGGCGGCGAGCCAGATCGCTTTGCGCTCCTCGACGGGCCGCAACTCTTCGACAGGGACAGGCCGGGGAGGCCACGACGTAGGGGTCACTGGTGCTCCCACGGGCGCGGGTCAGTCATCGGTGCTCCCCTGGCTCCCACCCACGTCATCCCCTGAACCTCAATCTCGACCAGGCCCAGCCCGAGCGAGCCGACCCATTCGTCGTCCTCGTCGCGCTGCACCATCACGCCGAGCAACAGCCCCCAGCGGGGCAGCACGCGCACGGTGACGATCGCCGAGCGGAGCCCGACCTTCGGCGTCCAGAGCACGATCTGCCGCCAGCCGAACCACTGCACCCATCGGGTTGGGTACGACGAACGTTCCTCGCGAGGCCAGCGGCGCTCTACGTAGGCGACCTTCTCCGCCCTCGGCTGGTCAGGCATGAGACTCCTCCCGGTGCTCGTCGCACACGCCGATGCGTCCGCCGAAGCCGTCCTTCTGCCAGGTCGTGGCGGCGTTGTCGCACACCCCGTGGGCATCCTCGAAGTTGCAGAGGCCCTCGGGGTTCCATTCGGTAACGAACGCTTCGGCCTTCGGCTTGTCAGACATCAGCAGGCTCGCCGCCGTCTATTCCTTCGAGTGCGTCCGCAGTGCGGCGC
>JBFWTJ010000232.1:0-6126 GCA_050247895.1 Acidimicrobiia bacterium | reverse complement strand
TGGTGGGGACGTCGTGGCCCGGGACAGGCTGACCGCGCTGTGGGCCCGAGCCGAGGAGCAGCGGCTGACCAACGTGCGGCCGGCGCAGATGCGCTCGCGGGGCACGCCCGGCCCCGAGGGCTCGATCGGCAAGGCGCTGGCGGCCGAGCTCAACAAGGACATCGGCGAGATGGCCGTCGACCTGCTCGGCCCGGAGGGGATGCTCTACCCGCCCGGCTACCCGATGGACCGGCCCCGGGCCCCACGCCGCTGGGCCGGGCCCCACCGCACGTTCCTGCGGAGCCGGGCCAACTCGATCGAGGGCGGCACGACCGAGATCATGCGCAACATCCTGGGCGAACGGGTCCTGGGCCTGCCCGGCGACGTGCGGGTCGACAAGGACCTGCCCTGGAGCGAGGTGCCCCGCGGCTAGCTTCGCCGCGGTGGAGGTGCTCTCGAGCCGGGTCCTGCTGCGCCCTCGCGACCTGGCCGCCAGCCGGACCTTCTACGAGGACGTCCTCGGGCTGCGGATCTACCGGGAGTACGGGGTCGACGGTCGGGTCACCGGCGTCGTCTACTTCCTCGGCGGCGGCCACCTCGAGCTGTCGGGCTCGTCGCCCGACATGCCGGCCGGGCCCGACGGTGCCCGGCTCTGGCTGCAGGTCGGCGACCTGGGTGCCGCCCACGCCGAGCTGGTCGCCGCGGGCTGGCCGGTCGACGCCGAGCCACGGGTCATGCCCTGGGGCCTGCACGAGATGACCACCCACGACCCCGACGGGGTCCGGCTCGTGCTGGTGGAGGTCCCCGAGGACCACCCGCTGCGGCGCCGGCTCTGAGGTGGCGCCCCGGGGCGAGCTCCGGCGGGGGCTGTGGGTCGTGGAGCGACCCGGGCCACCCGACGTGGCCCGGGTCGTGACGGTCCACGGCGGGCTCGACCGGGCGAGCTCGTTCCTGCGCACCGAGCGCCACCTCCCGGACCTGACCGTCGTCCGCTACGACCGCCGGGGCTACGCCCGGTCGCTGGACGCCGGGCCCGCGGTCGACTTCGACCAGCAGGTCGACGACCTGGTCGGGGTCGTCGACGGGCGCCCGTCGGTGGTTGTCGGCCACAGCTTCGGCGGCCTCCTGGCCCTGGCCCTGGCCGGGCGCCGGCCCGACCTGGTGCGGGCGGTGCTGGTCTACGAGGCGCCCATGCCCTGGCTGGGCTGGTGGCCGTTGGCGACACCGGGCCAGGCCGCGACGCGCTTCGCCGAGACCCCCGCCGAGGCGGCCGAGCGCTTCATGCGGGCCCTGATCGGCGACGAGCACTGGGCCCGGCTGCCGGCCCCAACCCGCCAGCAGCGTCGGGCCGAGGGTCCCGCGCTGCTGGCCGACCTCGCCTCGGTGCGCCCACCGGCGCCGGTGCCGATCGACCCCGCCACGATCGTCGCGCCGCTGGTCGTGGCGTCGGGTGGTCGCTCGCCGGGCCACCAGCGGCGGGCCGCCGAGGAGATCGCGGGTGCCGCCCCCCGCGGCGAGCGGCACGAGATCGCCGGCGCCGGCCACGGCGCCCACCTGAGCCATCCCGCCGAGCTCGCCGCGCTGGTGCGCCGGGCCGTCGCCCTGGCCGGGTCCTGACCCGAGCGCGGGACGCACCGGGCCCGGCGGGCGGGCGACGCCGCCCGGCGAGGCCGGTACGGTGCCGCCGATGTCCGACGTCTCCCTCTCACCTGCCGGCCCGCCCGAGACCGTGTTGGACCCCGAGCCGGCCGAGGCCCTCGCCGCCCTGGCCGCGGCGGAGCAGGTCGACGCGCCCGGCCGGCGGGCCGCGGTCGCCGCGGTGGTGGCGCGCTGGCCCCGCTTCCTGGCCGGCTGGGCCCGCCTCGGCGACCTCGGTCGCGACGACGTCGAGCGCTACGCGGCCTACCGGGTCGGCTACCACCGGGGGCTCGACCGGCTCCGGGCCGGCGGCTGGCGGGGCAGCGGCTACGTGCGCTGGACGCACGAGACCAACCGGGGGTTCCTGCGGGCCCTCGCCGGGTTGGCCGAGCTCTCCGCCGCCATCGGCGAGCACGACGAGGCCGAGCGGTGCGCGCTGTTCCTGCGCCAGCTCGACCCGTCCTGGCCGCCCCCGGACCTCCCCGGGTGACCGGCCGAGCCGCGGTCGTCCTGTGCGGGGGCCGGTCACGGCGCATGGGCCGGGACAAGGCCACCCTCGTGCTGGACGGCACCCCGATGGTCCTGCGCGTCGCCGCCGCGGCCCGGGCTGCGGGCGCGCGCCGGGTCGTGGCCGTGGGCGGCGACGGCCCGACCCTGGCCGGGATGGGCCTGGAGGTCCTGGCCGACGACGAGCCCGGCGCAGGTCCCGTCGCCGCGCTGGCCACCGCGCTCGCGAACCCGCCGGGCGAGGTGGTGCTGGCGTTGTCCTGCGACCTGGTCGACCCGTCGCCCGCCGCCCTGGCCCGGGTCTGCGCCGAGCTGGAGCGGTCGGGCGCGTCGGTGGCCGTGCCCGTCGTCGGCGGCCGGCACCAGTGGCTGCACTCGGCCTGGCGACCGGACGCCCTGGGCCCGTTGCGGGCCGCCCTGGGCCGGGGTGACCGCTCGTTCGCCCCCGCCGTGGCCGGCCTCGACGTCCGGGAGGTGCACGGCCTGGCGCCGCGCGTCGTGGCCGACGCCGACAGCCCCGCGGACCTGGACGGGGTCGGTAGGGTTCCGCCCATGGAGGTTCCCGAGATCGACGTCGCCACCCTGCGGGCCAAGCTCGGCGAGGGCGTCCCCCTCGTCGACGTGCGCGAGGACGACGAGTTCGCCGAGGCACGCGTCCCGGGCGCCCGGCACATCCCGCTGGGCCAGGTGCCCGAGCGCATCGGCGAGGTGCCGGCCGACGCCACCGTCTACGTGATCTGCGCCCGGGGCGGGCGCAGCGCCCGCGCCGTCGAGCACTACCGGGCCGCGGGGCTCGACGCGGTCAACGTGGCCGGGGGGACCCTGGCCTGGATCGACGCCGGCCTGCCGACCGAGTCCGGCGCCCCGGAGTGACCGCCGCGGACGGGCCTGCCGCCGATCCCGAACCCCGCTGGATCGCCGACGACGCCTCGTTCGCCGCAGTCCTCGACGAGATCGCCGCCGCACCCGTCTACGGGCTCGACACCGAGTTCCACCGGGAGCGCACCTACTTCGCCCACCTGGCCCTGCTCCAGCTGGTCTGGCCCGGCGGCCTGGTACTCGTCGACCCCCTGGCGGTGGACATCGGCCCGTTCGCCCGGGTGCTCGACGGCGACGGGGCCTGCGTGATGCACGCCGCGGTCCAGGATCTCGAGATCCTGCGCAGGGCGTGCGGCACCACCCCCCGCCACCTGTTCGACACCCAGATCGCGGCCGGCTTCCTCGGCTACAGCAGCCCCGGCCTGGGCATGCTGGTGCAGCGCGAGCTCGGCGTGGCGCTGCCCAAGACCGATCGCCTGGCCAACTGGATGGCCCGACCGCTGCCCCCGGGCGCCGACGAGTACGCGGCGGCCGACGTCGCCCACCTGCTGACCCTCCAGGACCGCCTGGTCGCCGCCCTGGAGGAGCGGGGCCGGTTGGGCTGGGCGCTCGACGAGTGCGAGCTGGCCCGCCTCCGCGCCGTGGAGGAGCCCGACCCCGAACGTGCCTGGTGGCGGATCAAGGAGGCTCGACAGCTCCGGGGCCGGGCCGCCGGGGTGGCCCAGGCGCTGGCCGCCTGGCGCGAGCGGCGGGCCGCCGAGCTGGACCGGCCGATCCGGTTCGTCCTGTCGGACCTGGCCATCGTGGCCATGGCCCAGCGGCCCCCGACCACCGAGGCCGCGCTCGGCCAGGTGCGGGGCCTGGAGGAGCGCATGCGTCGGGGGAAGGGCGCGGCCGAGCTCCTCGCGGTGATCGCCGCGGGGCGGGAGCTGCCGGCCGAGCAGCTCCACCTCCCGGCCTCGGAGGGCCCGCTCGACAAGGCCCGCCGGGCCACGGCGTCGCTGGTGGCGGCCTGGGTGGCGCAGCGGGCGCGCGACCTCGACCTGGATCCGTCGATCCTGGCCACGCGGGCCGACGTCGAATCGCTCCTGGCCGGACGGGGTTCCCGCCTGGCCGAGGGCTGGAGGGCCGACGTGGCCGGTGAACCGATCCGCGCGCTGGCCTCGGGCGAGGCCGCCCTGGCCGTGGACCCCGGGGGCCAGCTGGTCCTCGAAGAGCGCAGCCATCGCACCCTGTGATCCCGTGTCGATGCCGCGTCGGCCCTGGTCACGGCGTTGGGACCGACTGCACGGGTCCCGAGAACCCGCGCTATGGTGGCGGTTCCACTTCACCCTTGCGAGCCGTCGGGAGCCTCTGTGAAGAAGGGACGCCATCGTCGCTTCGAGGAAGCGCGCAAGCTCAAGCAGTCCGGTCCGGACTTCTTCTTCACCGAGCCGACACGTGCGGACGACGAGGGCGGTGACGAGGACGACGACGGCTACGCGGCGCTGGCCCGCAAGTACGGAGCGTTCGACGACGAGGAAGATCCCGCGGCCGACGACGACGGCTGAGCCGCTCCCGTCACCCCTCTCGCTCGTCCCCGGTCCCCAACGCCACCTCCAGGGCCTGTTCCAGGTCGTTCCGGCTCGCGACCCGCACCACCTGTCGACCTGAGGGCACGGGATCCCCGAGGGCGACCGTGGCGTCGAGGTGCAGCCCGGCCACGTGGACGCCGGGCTCTTCGAGCGGCCCGCCTCGACCGTCGGTCCCGGCCACGGCCCGGAACCGCACCGGGCCCGCGACCAGGGCCCCTCGCACGGCCCGGAGCCGGAGCACCTCGCCGGTGCCGGCCTCGACCCGGTCCAGCACGTCGACGAGCAGGGCCAGGCGGGCCCGGAGCCCCGTTCCCACGAAGGGCAGGAGCAGCTCGGGGGTCAGCGGGTCGTCGGCCCGGGCCAGCAGCTCGACGGCGGGCCGGTAGGTGGCCCGGCGCTTGCCGGTGCGGGTCCGGGCGACGGCACGGCCCCCGGGGCGCCGGGTGCTCAGGTCCGCCAGGCCCCGGTGCTCGAGGTAGCGGGCCGCCCGGCTCCCGTTGATCCGAGCCCGGCGGGCCTCCCCGACCGAGGCGGCGAGCGGGGGCGCACCGGCCTCCGCCGCGGCACGCACGGTGCCCAGGGCGGCGGCCAGGACCCGGTTCTCCTCGGTGTCGAAGGCCTTCGACGGCGAGGCGCAGACGAACAGGCCGGGGTCCCCCGCGGTCGCGGCCCGGGCCGAGACCGTCTCGGCCCACAGGATCGGACCACGCACCTCGCCCTGGCAGCGCACGGGCGTGTCGGCGGTGGCCACCGCCAGGGAGCGCACCGTGTGGGGCATCGAGTCGAGCAGGCGATCGGCCTCGGGCGAGGCCGCTACGGCCACCCCGACCAGTCGCTGGGCCCGGCGCTCGTCGAGCCCGCAGACCGCCTCGACGACGGCGGGGCCGTGGAACGGCCGGGCCAGGCGGCTCAGCACGGCGGACAGGACGGGATCGGACCCCGGCGCCACCGGCCCGGTCGTGGCGTCGCCACCCGGGCTCATGCCGGGAGCGGCGTGCCCAGGACCTCGCCGATGGTGCGGCGCACCTCGATCCGTTCGGGCTCGTCGAGCAGCGCCGCGACGGCCTGGTACAGCTCGAGCGCCCGGTCGTCGTCGATCCCCTCGAACTGGGGGAGGAAGTAGGCGTAGAAGACCTCGTAGAGGAGCCGGGACCGGGTCGGGTCGTCCTCGGCCCGCCGGGCCGCGAACTTGGCGGCGTCGAGGTAGACGGCCGGGCCGAGGTCCCGGAACCGGCGCAGCGGCAGCAGCTCCTCGACCACCTCGCCCGGACCGTCGAGGAGCGCGGCGTAGGCCTCGTCGTCGGGGCAGGTCACCTCGACGAAGGCGAAGCGGCGCATGAGTGCGTACGACATCTCGAACAGCAGGTTCTTGTCGAACACGTTCATCGTGGCCAGGATCCGCCACGTCGCCGGGAGGCGCACGGCGTCGGTGTCCAGCGGGGGCTCCACGCCCGGGGGGACCAGCGAGATGGGGTCGATGCGGCCCGCCCGCTTGAAGGGCAGGACCACGGGTTGGCCCGAGAGCACCGTGAACAGCTGGCCGAAGGCCCGGTCGAAGTTGGAGCGGTTGAGCTCGTCGATGACCAGCCACCGGCCCGACTCGATCGCC
>JBFWTJ010000231.1:0-6130 GCA_050247895.1 Acidimicrobiia bacterium | reverse complement strand
GACGACCTCGACCAGCCGACCGACCTGGCCGGCGTGCGGCGGGGTGGCGGGGGGCGGGGACGCGCCCACCGGGGCGGCGGTGCCGCCGGGTGGGGAGGGGGGGGGCAGGCCCGGGACGACCGGGCCCGCCCCACCGCCGACGTCCCCGCCGGTGCCGTGCCCGCCGGCTCCACCCGTGGAGGTGGGGAGCCGGTCGGCGCCGGGGACGTCGGGACCTGTTCCGGCCGGGGCGGACCGGAGGTCGGGGAGGTCGGCCGCGGGATCGGCGGCGGGCCCGGCCGGGACGTCGTCCGCCGGTCGGGCCGCGGCGCGGCCACGGTGGGCGGCACCTGGGCCAACGGTGCCCGGCGGGAGGTCACCGTCGTGCGCGGGGACGCCCGCGGGGCCCGGGTCGGCGGGATCGCTCGGGCCGACCGGCGCGGGGACGGGACCGGTCGGGTCGACGGCGGCGGCCGAGGCGGGGGCGACGGCCGGACCCTCGGCGGAGGGGCCCGCGGGCTCCGCCGGCGGGAACCGGGGGACGGGCGGGTCGGCGACGAGCGCGGCCGGGGTCGTCCCGGTGCCGGCGGCACCCGCGGCCGGAACCGCGGCCGGGTCGGGCGCGCCGGGCTCCACCGCCGGTCCCGCCGGCCGGTCCGGGGCACCGGGCGCGGCGGGCGTCCCGCCGGGCGACGGCGGGGCGGCACCGGTCGAGCCGGGGGCGGCCGGGTCCGGGACCGCCGTGCCGGACCCGGCCGGGCCCGCGCCGGGTTCGGCACGGGCGGTCGTGGCCGCACCCTCCCGGGGCCCGCCGTGCGGAGGGACCGACGACGCCGGGCGGGTGGGGCGCGAGGGCGCGGTCCGGGTCCCCGAGGGACCGGACGGGTCTGGCACGACGGGCCGGTCGGCAACGGCGGCCGCGGGACGCCCGGGGGCCAGCACCGCGGCGACGGCGGCCGCGAACTCCTCCGGGCCGGTCCCGTCCCGGACCGGGCCACGGCGGCGGGCCGGGGCGCGCGACGGGGTGGGCGGGTCGACGGTCAGGGCGTCCACGACGGGCCTCCCAGGTCGGCGAGGATCCGGGCCACGTAGGCCCGCGTCTCCTCGTAGGGCGGGACGCCGCCGTACCGGGCCACGGCACCGCCGCCGGCGTTGTAGGCGGCCAGGGCCAGCTCGACCGACCCGAAGCGCTCCAGGTGCCCCGCCAGCAGGCGGGCCGCGCCGTCGACGGCCTGCTCGGGGACCAGCGGGTCGACCCCCAGGCCCCGGGCCGTGGCCGGCATGATCTGCATCAGGCCCTGCGCCCCGGCCCGGCTCACGGCTCGGGGGTCGAAGCCCGACTCGGCCCGGGCCACCGCGGCGAGCAGCGCCGGGGGGATGCCGTGGCGGGCCCCGGCGGCCGCGAACAGGTCGGCGTAGGGCACGTCGCCCGTGCCACCGGCCCACGGCACGACGGTCCGCCCGGCCGCGGCCAGCGACCAGGACAGGCCCCTCGCCGGCGACCCGGACGAGGCGCCGGTGGGCGACCACGATCCGCCCGGCCCGACGGGCGGCACCGCCGCGCCGGTCGATGCGGTCCGGGACCACGCGGCCTCGGGCGTCCCCGCGGCGGAGGGAGCGCAGCGGCCGCAGCAGCAGGGCGGCGCGGCCGCCGGCTCGCCCGGCGTGGACGGGTCCGGGGCGCGGCTCCCGGACGTCCCCGCCGCGAGCGCCCGGGTCAGGGCGGCGTCGAACGACCCGGGCCCGGTGGCCTCCGGCGACCCGCTCGTGCCGGCGGAGCCCGCCGGGGCCAGGGGGCCGAACGGCGCCCGGCCCGCGGCGCGGATCGCCGCGATCCGCTGCTCGACCTCGGCCACCGCGGCGAGCCCGGTCACGTCCCGTCCCTCCCCCGGCGCAGGTGGCGCACGGCGGCGAGGTCGTCCGCGGCCCGCTGGGCCCGGCGCTGCGCGGCCCGGGCGGCACGCCGTGCGTCCCGCTCCTCCAGGCGCTCCAGGCCGGCCACCCGCTGGCGGGCCAGGGCGTACCCGGCACGTTCGGTGGCCACCTCGAGGTCGGCCGCGGCCCGCTCCTCGACCGCCCGCCGCACGGCTTCGGCCGAGCGGGCCCCGACCAGCAGGTGCCAGCGCAGGTCGGTGCCGGGCGCCGCGGCCCGCACCCGGGCCCGGTGGCGGGCCACCTCGTGGGTCGCGGCCCGCGTCGCCGCACCGGCCCGGGCGTTGGCCCGGGCCAGGCCGGCCGCGGCCCGCTCCTCCTCGATCCGGCGGATGCGCAGCACGGTGGCCAGGCGGAAGGGGCGGGTCACGCCGCCGCCCC
The DNA here is from genome assembly GCA_050247895.1 of Acidimicrobiia bacterium. Taxonomy (GTDB): domain Bacteria; phylum Actinomycetota; class Acidimicrobiia; order Acidimicrobiales; family VFJN01; genus CAVPEW01. The sequence goes on along the minus strand of JBFWTJ010000231.1, from coordinate 3,838 downwards.
CAGGATCCGGGCCAGGGCCTGCCAGCTCGCCTCGGCCGGGGCCCGGTCGTCGAGGTCCAGGCGCAGGAACGCCTCGATCTCGGGCTGCAGCACCAGGGCCCGGTCGACGAGCGGGTTGGAGCCGGCCACGTAGGCACCGATCTCGACCAGGTCGCGGGCGTCGCGGTGGGCGGCCAGCAGCCGGCGGACCTCGGTGGCCACGGCACGCTGGGCCGGGGTGGTGACCGCGCCGGCGACGCGGGACACCGAGTCGAGCACCTCGATGCTGGGGAAGTGGCCGGCGGTGGCCAGCCGGCGGGACAGCACGACGTGGCCGTCGAGGATCGACCGGGCCGTGTCGGCCACCGGTTCGTCGTGGTCGTCGCCGTCGACCAGCACCGTGTAGATCCCGGTGATCGCCCCCTCCTCGGCCGCGCCGGCCCGCTCGAGCAGGCGGGGCAGCAGGGCGAAGACCGACGGCGGGTAGCCGCGGGTGGCCGGCGGCTCGCCGGCCGACAGCCCGATCTCCCGCTGGGCCATGGCCACCCGGGTGAGGCTGTCCATCATCAGCACCACGTCGGTGCCCTGGTCGCGGAACCACTCGGCGATGCGGGTCGCGGTGACCGCGGCGCGCAGGCGGACCAGCGCCGGCTCGTCCGAGGTGGCCACCACGACCACCGACCGGGCCATGCCGGCCTCGCCCAGGTCGTTCTCGATGAACTCCCGGACCTCCCGGCCCCGCTCGCCGACCAGGGCCAGGACCGACAGCTCGGCCTCGGTGCCCCGGGCGATCATCGACAGCAGGCTCGACTTGCCCACGCCCGAACCGGCGAAGACCCCGAGGCGCTGGCCCCGGCCGCAGGGCACCAGCGTGTCCAGGGCGCGGACGCCCACGGCCATCGGCCGGTCGACCCGAGCCCGGCGCAGCGGGTGGGGTGCGACCCCGTCCAGGGTCACCCGGGCCAGGCCGGCGGGCAGGGGGCGCCCGTCGAGGGGCCGGCCCGAGGCGTCGAGGACCCGGCCCCGCAGCTCCCAGCCCACGCCGACGGTGGCCGGGCGGCCGTCGGTGGCCACCGGGTCGCCGCAGCGCACGCCCCGCACGGGACCGACCGGCATGCAGACCAGGTGGTCGCGCTCGAGGGCCACCACCTCGGCCTCCAGGGGTCCCTGCGCCGCCCGCACGACCACGGCGTCGCCGGTGGCGGCATCGAGGCCGGCCACCTCCAGGTGGACGCCGGCCACCCGGGTCACCCGGCCGGTGCGCTCCGGGCGGGCGGCCCGCACGGCCCGGGCCAGCTGCTCGGCCGGCAGCGCGAACGGCGCGGGGCCGCCACCGGTACCGGTCGGGTCGTCGGGGTCGACGGTCGCGGGACCGGTCGCCACGGGGAACGTCACCACGGGCCCTCGTCGAGCAGGACGGCCCGGGCCCGGGCCAGGGCCGCGCCGATCGAGGCGTCGACGGCCCCGTCGTCCACGGTCAGGCGGCAGTCGCCCCGGTCCACGGCCGGATCGGCCACCACGGTCAGCTCGACCCCCTCGGGCACCACGGCCAGCCCGGCGTCACCGAGGGTGGCCGCGTCGTCGGGGTGGAGGTGGGCGACCACCGCGGCGGGCGGGGCCACGACCCGCAGCGCCCGGACCAGGGCGTCGCGGCCCGGGTCGGTGGACAGGGCCAGCTCGCGGCCCACCACCGCCTCGGCCAGCTCCAGCGCGGCCTCCGCCACCGCACGGCCGAGGTCGGCCGCGGCCAGGGCACGGTGCGCGGCGAGGCCGGTCAGGGCCCGGTCGAGCGCGGCGGCCAGGTCGGCCACGGCCCGCTCGGCGTCGGCGCGGGCGGCGGCGATCCCGGCCCGGGCCTCGCGGCGGCCCTCGGCCAGGCCGGCGGCACGGCCCTCGGCGCGGGCCGCGGCGAGGAGCGGCGCGACGACCTCGGGATCCGGTTCGGCCGGCCCGGGCGCCGACCGGTCCACGATGGCCGCGGGGATCCACGGGTCGCCGCCGATCGTGGCCGGGGCCAGGTCACACGACGAACTCATCGGCCCCCCGGGCCAGGACCAGCTGGCCCGACTCCTCCAGCGTGCGGATGACCCGCACGATCGAGCCCTGGGCCTCCTCGACCGAGGTCAGGCGGACCGGGCCGAGGATCTCCATCTCCTCGCGCAGGTTCTCCCCGGCGCGCTCGGACATGTTCCGCAGGATCTTGTCCCGCACGTCGGCCCGCACGCCCTTGAGGGCCACGGCCAGCTCCTTGCCGTCGACGTGGCGCAGGACGAGCTGGATCGACCGGTCGTCGAGGCCGGCCACGTCCTCGAACACGAACATGCGCTGGCGCACCTCGTCGGCCAGGTCGGCGTCGTCGCTCTCCAACCCGGTGAGGATGAGCCGCTCGGTGGCCCGGTCGGACCGGTTGAGGATGTCGACCAGGCTCTGGACGCCGCCGACCGAGGTCAGCTCGGTCGACTGGAGGACCGAGGAGAGCTTGCGCCGCAGGACGCCCTCGACCTCGCCGATGACCTCGGGCGCGCACTGCTCCATCACCGCGAGCCGGTGGGCCACGTCGCGCTGGAGCTCCTCGCTCAGCCCGCTCATGACCAGCGCGGCCGACTCGGCGGGCATGTGGGCCAGGACCAGCGTGATGGTCTGGGGGTGCTCGTCCTGGAGGAACGACAGCACCTGGCGGGGGTCGGCCCGGCGCAGGAACTCGAAGGGCAGCTCGACGATGCCCGCCGCGACCCGGTCGAGGATGGCCAGGGCCTGGTCGGGGCCGACGCTGGCCTCGAGCATCGTGCGGACCAGGTCGAGGCCGCCCGAGGTCACCGCCATGCTGGCCCCGGCGATCTCGGCGAACTCGCCCAGGACGGTGTCGACCTGGTCGGCGCCGACGTCGCGCAGGCGGGCCACCTCGGCCATGACGTCGGCCACCTCGTGGTCCCGCAGGGACTGGAGGACCTTGGCCGCGGTCTCCGGGCCGAGCTGCATGAGCAGCACGGCGACCTTCTGCGGCCCGCTCAGCTCGGTGCTGGTGGCGGCCACGTCAGCTCCTCCGGTCGGCGAGCCAGCCCCGCAGGACCTGGGCCACCTGGTCGGGCTGGCGTTCGATCAGGTCGGCGATCTGCTCCTTGACCACTGTGCGCTCGTCGGCCTCGGCCGGACCGAGCGCCATCGGCGCCGGCAGGGCCAGCTCGGCCGTGCCGTCGACGCCGTCGGCGTCGTCGTCGAGGACGCCCGGACCGATCTCGTCGAGGGCCGGGTACCCGCCGCCCGCACCCGCGGGCAGCGGCAGCGGGATGCGCTGGACCGCCGTGGCCCGGTGGGCGGACCGCCACGCCGCGGCCAGCACGACCAGGGCCAGCAGCACCGCGCCGACCGGGCGGACCAGGTCGACCGGGCTGGACCCGTCGGCCGGCGCGGCGGTCACCGGCGCCTCCACCGGCGTGCGGTCGAAGGGCATCTCGCTCACCGCCAGCAGGTCGCCCCGGCCGGTGTCGAGCCCGGCGGCGGCGGAGACGAGCCGCTCGACCTCGGCCGTGCCCGCCGCGCCGCTGGCCCCGCTGTCGAGCAGCACGGCGACCGAGAGCCGCTGGACGGCACCGGGCGCGGCCTCGACCTGCTCGGTGACCTTGCCCACCGCGTAGGTGCGGGTGGCGGCCTCCTTCTCGTACTGGGTGTCGCCCCCGTCGCCGGTGGTCGGGGTGCCGTCGGGACCGAGCGCCCCGCCGACGGCGGTGGCGGCGCCGGCGTAGGTCTCGCTGGAGGTCGTCTCGGTGGCCACCGGCGACGCCTGGCCCGCGGCCGGGGCGTCGACCCGCTCGGTGGGGGTGCTGCGCTGGGCGTGGTCGAGCGGCGCGCTGACCCGCAC
>JBFWTJ010000230.1:0-6175 GCA_050247895.1 Acidimicrobiia bacterium | reverse complement strand
GGCCGCCGGGTCGCCGTCGCGCATCGCGGACCGCACCGCAGGGGTCGCGCCCAGGCCCTCGGCGGCCAGGACCATCCCTCCCACGACGCCGGGCACGCGCTGCTGCACCACGATGCCGCGCAGCGTGTCGGCCAGCTGCACCCGGGCCTGCTGCTGGAGCTCCACCGGCAGGACGTCGACGATCCGCTGCACGGTGCCCACCGCGCCCATCGTGCGCAGGGTGGCCAGCACCAGCTTGCCGGTCTCGGCCGCGGCCAGGACCAGGGCCAGGGTCTCGGGGTCGGGCAGCTCGCCGACCATGACCACGTCGGGGTCCTGGCGCAGGGCGTGGCGCAGCCCCACCGCGAAGCTCGCCGTGTCGTCGCCCACCTCCCGCTGGTTGACCAGGGCCCGGTCGTGGCGGTGGAGGAACTCGATGGGCTCCTCGATGGTCAGCACGTGGCACGACCGGGACCGGTTGATGCGGTCGACCATCGCGGCCAGCGTGGTGGAGGTTCCCGACCCGTGCGAGCCGCACACCAGCACCAGGCCGCGGTGGTGCCGCGCCCACGCCGTCACCTCGGGGGGCAGGCCCAGGGCATCGAGGTCCGGCACCTCGGCCGGCACCGGACGCAGGACCGCCCCGACCGAGCTGCGCTGGACGAAGGCGCTGATGCGGAAGCGTCCCCGGCCCGGCAGGGAGTGGGAGGTCTCGAACTGGCCCTCCTCCAGGAACCGGCTCCGCTGGCGGGGGGTCAGGGCGGACAGGACCAGGTCGCGCACGTCCGAGCCGTTCAGGGCCTCGGTGCCCAGCGGCTCCAGCTCGCCGCCGACCCGCAGCATGGGCGGCGCGCCCACGGCCAGGTGCAGGTCGGACGCACCGCGGGCCAGCACGGCGTCGAGCAGCGCGTCGAGCCGGGCGGCCGGGCGCGGTGCCTCCGGGGCCGGGGCCTCGCCCGGCGCCGGGCCGTAGACCTGGTCGACGAGCTCGGCGAGCTGGCCCCGCGTGGCCACCGCCGGGGCCACGCGGCGGCCGAGCGCCTGCTCGAGGGCCTCGACGATCGCGTCGTCGGCCGGGTCCTCCATGACGACCAGCACCCGGTCGTCGGCCACCTCCAGGGCCACGGCCAGGTGCGCCCGGGCCAGGTCCTCGGGCACCAACCGCCAGGCGTCGGCGAGGATCGACTGCTCGGCCACCTCGACCATGGGCACGCCGAGCTCGCTGGCGATGGCCGCGGTCAGGTCCTCGTCGCTGACCAGCCGCTCACGGGCCAACAGCGGCCCGAGGGGCAGGTCGCCGGCGGCCTCGCGGGCCAGCAGCTCCTCGAGCACGTCCCGGGACAGGACCCGTCGCTCGACGAGGAACTCCCCGAGCCGGCGCGAGGACAGCCGCACGTCGGCCGGATCGCCCGGTTCAGCTCTTCACCGAGGAGAGGAACCGCAGCAGCTTGTTCCGCCCCTCGTCGGCCGAGGCGGTCGCGGCGCCCGGCGCCGGCGGGGCGGCCGGGACGTCGGGATCGGTCCCCTGGATCGTGGCCAGGGCATCGGCCGCCGCGGGGCTCAGGCCCACCACCGGCGCCACCGGCGCGTCGTCGGGGACCCCGACCGCGGGCGGCGCGGGCACCTCCTGCTCCACGGCGCCCTCCGCCGGAGCGGGGTCGGCCGCCGGCGTCGGGGCGTCGATCCCCGGCGCGCCCGGGGGCGGCGGCAGGTCGGGCAGGCCGCCGGCGACCGGCGTGACCAGCCCGCCGGCGTCGGTCCCCTGCGGCGGCGGAGGCGGCACGGGCGGGGCGGCGGGGCCGTCCAGGTCGGTCGGCGCCGGGGGCGGCAGGGGCAGGGCCGTCGACCCGTCGGGACCGGGCGGCGCGACCGGACCGGGGTCGAGCGGCGTGTCGGGGACCGAGGTGATCTCGGCCAGGCCGGCGTCCACCAGGTCCTTGACCGCGGTGGACACGGCGAGCTCGGACAGCGACAGGGCCTCGCCCAGGCGCCCGACGGTCGAGCCGGCGCCCACCGCGGCGAGGGTGGCCCAGCGGCTCCGGTCGACCCGGACCTCGTCGTGCTCCAGCTCGGGGCGGAGGCGCACCAGCGAGGCGAGCGACGGCACCACGACGGCGACCTCCCGCCAGCGGTCGAGCATCTCGCCCGACTCTCGCAGGATCTCCTCCACCTCGGCCCGCTCGCCCTCGGGCGCGGGCACGTCGGCCTCGAAGGTGAACTCGCCGGCCTCGAACCGCAGCAGCTCGAAGAGCGCTTCGGCGTCGGGGGTGCCCTCGGTCCGGCGCGGCGCCGACACCTCGGCCACCGCGCCTTCGGCCAGCCACACGGTGCCCGTGCCGCGGTCCCCCCTCAGGTCCAGCCGGCCCGTCTTGCCCGTCGTGGCGAGCAGGCGCAGCACGTCGGGCAGCGCGAACGTGTCGAGGGTCCCTTGCAGCGCCACCGCCACACCTCCGGTCTCAGATCCACGCGGTCATCGGCATTATGAACACGAACCTTCACCCGCGGGGCGGGAAATCGCGGTCCTCGCGGCGCGGGACATCTCGGCCAGCGGCGGATCCTGCGCCGTCCAGCGCCGGAACGCGTGCCCGGCCTGGTGGACGAGCATCCCCAGCCCGTCGACGACCGTCGCTCCCCGTGCCCGAGCGGCCACGAGCAGTGGCGTCTCGAGCGGGTGGTAGACGAGGTCGGCCACGACCTGGCCCGGGCCGAGCCCGCCGGGGTCGATCGGCAGCGGGTCGGGGGTCGTGCCGGACGCCGCCGGTGCGCCCATGCCCAGAGGCGTGGCGTTCACCACGAGGTCGGCGTCGGCCGCCTCGGCCGCCGTGCCCACCCGCCCTGCCGGCCCGGCCAGCGACGCGGCGTGGCGGGCCGGACCCTCCGAGCGGTTGACCACCACGACCTCGGACGCGCCGGCCAGTCCCAGCGCCCGGGCCACCGAGCGGCCCGCGCCACCCGCGCCCACCACCAGGCAGCGCCGTCCGGCCGGGTCGACGCCGTGGTCGACGCGCAGGGCGTCGACGAAGCCGGCGCCGTCGGTGTTCGACCCGACCAGCCGCCCCCCGTCGCGCCAGACGCAGTTGACCGCGCCGAGCGCCTCGGCATCCTCGTCGAGGCGGTCGAGCCCGGGGATGACGGCCGCCTTGTGGGGCATGGTGACCGACAGCCCCTCGATGCCCAGGGCCCGCACGGCGTCGAGGGCCCGCCCGGCCCCGCCCTCGGGCACCTCGAAGGCCAGGTAGACCCAGTCGAGGCCCCGGGCCGCGAAGGCGGCGTTGAGGATGGCCGGCGACATCGAGTGGGCGATCGGCGCGCCGATGACCGCGGCGAGCCGCGTCCGCCCGCCGATCACCGGGTCACCCGCAGCCCAGGCCCTTGGCCTTGCACTCGCTCTTGGCCCGCTCGAACTCGCGGCTGCTGTCGGTGAAGAAGTGGTTGCCGGCCTCGTCGGCGAGCACGTAGTAGATCCACGGTCCGGCCTCGGGGTCGAGCGCCGCCTCGATGCTGGCCCGCCCGGGCGCGGCGATGGGCGTCGGGGGGATCCCCGCCACCCGGCGGGTGTTGTAGGGCGAGTCGCTGGTGAAGTCGAGGTCGTCGCGGGATCGGCCGGCCAGCTCGGCCTCGTACCGGGACGTGGCGTCGATCCCCAGCGGGATGCCGCGCTCGAGCCGGTTGTAGATCACCTGGGCGATCCGGGGCCGCTCGGCGGGAACCCTGGACTCCTCCTCGATGAGCGAGGCGATCACCAGGATCTCGTAGGGCGAGCGGCCCAGCGCGGCGGCCTTGGCCTCGACCTGCAGCTCGGCCATCGTCGAGTCGAGCTGGCCGGCCAGCATGGCCAGGACCGTGGCCGGATCGGCGTCCTCGCCGACGTCGTAGGTGTCGGGGAACAGGATCCCCTCGGCCGAGGTGACCTCGGCCGGCTGGTAGCGGGAGCGGATCTGGCCCGCGTCGACGACCTGCTGGAGCACCGTCCGGTCGAAGCCGAGGCCCTGGTCGGCCGAGGCCAGGCGGTCCAGGACCTCGCGCAGGGTCAGGCCCTCGGGGATCGTGAAGCGGCGCACCTCGGGCGGGGCCGGGCCCGCTTCGAGGACCGACACCGCGTCGCCCATGGACGAGTTCTCGCGGAACGTGTAATCGCCGGCCTGGAACGGTCCGCCGCCGTTGAGCCGCAGGTACCAGCCCCACACCATCTCGCTGGCGATGACGTCGTGGTCGGCCAGCAGGGCTCCGATCTGGTCCGACGTGGAGCCCTCGGGCACGGTGAGCACGACCTCGTCGCCCGGAGGGCCGGGCGGGTCGACCTGGCGCTGGTACCAGGTCCAGGCCGCGCCGACGACCAGTGCCATCACCACGACCAGGGCCACCAGCACCACCGCGACGCGGCGCCCGACCGAGCTCTCGGGCCGCAGGTCCTCGTAGTCGTACCCGTCGTCGTCGTACCCGTAGGGATCCTCGTAGACGCCGGGATCCTCGTCGCCGTAGGTCGCGTCGTCGTACCCGTAGGGATCGTCGTGCGCGCCGAGGTCAGGATCCTCGTCGGGGTAGGCCAGGTCGTCGTCGCCCTCGTCGAACGACACGGGGTCGCCGTCGAGCGCGCCGCCACGCGCCTCCACGCCGAGCACGCCCCCGCGATCTGCCCCCGCCTCGCCCTTGCCGGGCCGGCCCGGCCGCCCGTCGTCACCCGAAGGGGCCGACGCCGGTCCCCCGGTGGCACCCGGCGCGGTCGGCGGGACGTCCCCGGGAGGTTCGGTGCCGGGCTCCCACACGCCGGTGGTCCCCGGCCCTCCGCCGCGGGCCACCCGGGGGTCGCGGGGCGAGCGCTCGGGGCCTTCGGGCGGCGGGGTCATGCGTCCTCCTCGGTCGCCCGCCGGTGGTCGAGCCACGACTGGAGCATCACCGACGCCGCGACCTTGTCGACCACGGCGCGCCGGCCGCGGCTCCGCACGCCGGCCGCGGCCAGCTCCCGGTGCGCGGTCACCGTCGTCAGCCGTTCGTCCCAGGTCTCGACCGGGACGGGGAGCTCGGCCCGCAGCGCGTCGACCTCGGCCCGGGCGGCCAGCTCGGCCGGCCCGGCCGATCCGTCCAGCGACCGCGGGAGGCCGTCCACGACGACCTCGGCGCCGACCTCGTCGACCAGCTCGGCGATGCGGGCCCGGTCGCGGGCCCGGTCACCGGAGCGGACCACCACCTCGTAGGGGACCGCCAGGGTCCCGGCGCCGTCGGACAGGGCCACGCCGACGCGGCGCGACCCGAGGTCGATCCCCAACGCCCGCATCAGATCCCGGCCGCGGCCCGGGCCCGGTCCAGCGCGGCGTCGATCCCCTCGGCGTCCTTGCCCCCGGCGACGGCGAGGACCTTGTCGCGCCCGCCCCCGCCCTTGATGAGCGCCTTGCCCTCCTCGATGAGCGCGCCGGCGTCCAGGCCGCTGTCGGGGCGCACCGCGGCGACCAGCGCCGCACCACCGCCCTCGGGGCTCCCACCCAGCACGACGCCGCGGATCCCGGGGCGGTCGCGCAGCGCCACCGCCATCTCCCTCAGGGCGTCGCGCGCCACGCCGTCGACCCGCTCGACCACGATCCCGTCGACCGCCCCGTCGGCCAACCCGCCGGCCCGGGCGGCAGCAGCCTCTCGCTCGAGCGCGTCGACCTGCTTGCGCAGCGAGCGCACCTCCTCCAGCCGCTTCCGGGCGCCGTCGACCACCTCGCCGACCGGCACGTTGAGCAGCTCGGCCACCTCGGCCACGACGGCCTCGGTTGTGCGGAGCCGCTCGATCGGGCCGAACCCCGTCACCGCCTCGATCCGGCGCAGGTTGGAGCCGATCGACGCCTCCGAGGTCACCTTGAGCGGCCCGATGTCGCCCAGGGCCGCGACGTGGGTGCCGCCGCACAGCTCGATCGAGTGCGTGCCGGCCTCGAGCACCCGCACCACCTCGCCGTACTTGTCGCCGAAGAAGGCGATCGCGCCCAGCTCGGTGGCCGCCGCCTTGGTCGTCTCGTAGTGGCGGACCGGCGAGTTGGCCAGGATCTCGTGGTTGGCCAGGTCCTCGATCCGGCGGATCTGCTCGTCGGTCAGCGCGTCGGACGGGCCGAAGTCGAACCGGAGCCGGTCCGGCGCCACCAGCGAGCCCTGCTGCTTGACGTCGGGCCCGAGGACCTGGCGCAGGGCCCAGTGCAGGATGTGGGTGCCGGTGTGGTTG
>JBFWTJ010000229.1:0-6246 GCA_050247895.1 Acidimicrobiia bacterium | reverse complement strand
GACCGCAGACCCGCCATGTCACCCTGGAGGTCCGACCGCAACAGACCCATCTCACCCTGGAGCTCGGATCGCAGACCCGCCATGTCACCCTGCAAGTCCGACCGCAACAGACCCATCTCACCCTGCAAGTCCGACCGCAGACCCGCCATGTCACCCTGCAGGTCCGACCGCAGCAGGCCCATCTCGCCGTGGAGCTCCGAGCGGAGGAGGCTCATCTCGGTGCGGAGGTCGGATCGGGTGGCCAGGTCGCTCCAGCCGGCCGGTGGGAGGAGATCCATCATCGTGGCGGCCCTCTCTGACCCATGGTGCTCTCGAAGTACTGGAACAGGTGGTGGCGCCTGGATTCGGTGACCGACATGTCGACCTCGGCTCGGACGGATGACGAAGGGCCCTGACGGCTCCGAGGAATGGCAGCACCGCCTCCCGGCGAGTTTACGCGCGTGGTGTGACGAAATCACCCGACCGGGCTCCCCCGCCCGCCGAGCCCGTCGGCGCTAGCTGACCCGGATGCGGTCGGCCACGTGTCGGGCCAGCGACTGGCGCCCGGCCTCACCGTCGAGGTGCACGACGTCGCCGCGCAGGTCGATGACCTCCACCGTGGCGCCGGGCCGCACGCCGGCCCGCAGGACCTGTTCGAGCGACGGCGACAGGGCGACGGACTCGGCGATCCGGTCGACCACCAACGCTCGCCCGGGACCGGCCGCGGTGAGCGACAGGCCGCCGGTGGGCCGGTCGCCCGGCACGGGGATCGGGTTGCCGTGGGGGCACCTGACCGGCTCGCCCAGCACAGCGGCGAGCGCCGCCTCGGTGCGGTCGTTGAGCACCGGGCCGAGCCAACGGGCTTCGGCCGACACCCGGCCGGGCGGCAAGCCCACGGTGTCGGCCAGCAGGCACTCGGCCAACCTGCGCCGGCGGACGACCTGCGCGGCGCGCTGCCAGCCGTCGACGGTCAGCTCGACCACGGTGCCGCGGCGCGCGAGCCCGGCGCGCTCCAGGTCGGCCAGGTGAGCTTCGAGCTCCGACCACGGCACGTCGACGTGCACCGACAGCCGGCCCGCGGCCGGCTGTTCACCCTCCTCGATCAGCTCCCAGACGGCCGCGACGCAACGTTGCTCGACGGTCTCCGCCTCACCCGCTTCGTTCCCGGGAAGAACCGCCCAATCCATCTGGCCGCCTATCGAGGTGACTTAGGTCGCCCTAACATAGAGCGCCCGGTCGGGCGGTGCACGATGGAGGTCAGGCCACCCGCACGTGGGCCGCCGTGTCGGCGCCCAGCGCGACGCTGCCCCCCTCGAGGCCGACCACCACGGTGCCGTCGCCGGCACGGCTCGTCACACGACCCCGGGCGCCCGGTACCACACCCGACGACTGGAGGAACTCGAGCATCGCGCCCGGCGGCTCGATCAACTCGGGGACCCGGAGCACCTCGAACTCCGCCCCGGCCTCGAGCTCGGCCAGCCGACGACCGGCATCGACGGGTCCACCCCCGTCGGGGATCGGGTTGCCGTGCGGGCACGTCGTCGGGCGGCCGAGCCGCTCGGCCAAAGCCTCGACCGCCTGGGCCGACATCGCCCGCTCCCAGGCGACGACCTCCGCTGCGGCATCGGCCCATCGCAACCTCAGCTCGTCGATCAGCAGGCGCTCGACGAGCCGGGTCCGGCGCACGATGGTGGCCGCCATCTCGGTCCCCTCCGGCGTCAGGCGCAGCTCGCGCCCGTCGACCTCGACGAGCCCGGCGGCGCGCAGCGCGGCGACCGCGTCGCTGACCGTCTGGCTGGTCACCCCGAGCAAGCCGGCCAGCCGCGCCCGCACCAGGGGCACCCCGGCCTCGGCGGCACACCACAGCGCGGCCAGGTAGCGGCTCTGGCCCTGACCCTGCCCACCCGTGGAGCTCATCGCCCTCGCGCTCGTCGGTCGACCGCCACTGGCCTCCTCTTCGGCTGCGCCGACCGTAACAGGGTGCTCCACCGCCCCTGGATCGGGGCCGACGTGCGAGACGACGGCGGTCTAGCCCGTCGGACCGCCCGCCACCGCGACCGAGCCCGGCCGCGCGCCGGGGAGCCGCTCGTCGAGCCACGACCCGCCAGCTGCCAGCAGCAGGAACAGCAGTCCGACGAGGGCGACGTTGAGCAGGACGCGCCCGTAGCCGTGCGCCGCCACGTCGATGAAGGGGTAGGGGTAGTAGTCGCGGACCAGCGGGCCCCGCACGAGCGTGAAGGCCACCCAGGCGAGGCCGATCAGCGTGGCACCCAGGATCGCGTCGCGCCCGACCAGGCCCCGCGGCCCCCAGAGCAGCCAGGTCGCCACGGCCAGGATCGGGACGAACATGTGGAAGATGAGGTTGGCCGCCTGGGCCGCACCCTCGAGCCGGTCGAGGTCGGCCAGGGCCAGGTGGTACACGATGCCGGTCACGGTGATGTCGACGATCGCGGCCAGCCGGACCGCGGCGAACACCCGACCCGATCGGTCGGGCCGGGCAGCGAGCAGGCCGCAGGTGATCCCGACCAGCACGTTGGACAGGATCGTGAAGTAGCAGAAGAGGTTGAACAGCCGCCCGCCCACCGTCGGGAAGTGTCCGCCGCGGGCGTCGACGACGACGGGCACCTGGAAGCAGAAGCCCACGACGACCAGCACCGCCAGCCCGCCGAACGCGACCCGCGGCCCCACTGCCGACCTCGACGGGGCTCCCACGGCGACGAGTCTTGCGCAGCGGCGACCGGCGACCGGCGACCGGCGACCGGCGACCGGCGACCGGCGACCGGCGACCGGCGACCGGCGACCGGCGACCGGCGACCGGCGACCGGCGACCGGCGACCGGCGACCGGCGACCGGCGACCGGCGACGATCGCTCGTGCGCTCAGCCGGCGGGAAGGACGTCGTGGTCGACGTGTCGCTCGCCGCGCACCTCGCTGATCAGGTTGATCGCCACGCGGGCGCCGTCGCCGGCGGTGACGATGGTGTGCACGCTGACGCCTCCCACCGTCCCGGCGGCCCAGATGCCCGGCACGGAGGTGCGGCCCTCGGCGTCGACCTGGGCGATCGTGGCGATGCGCGGCTCGGTGCCGGCCGCGGTCGCCACCCCGGCGGCCTCGGCGAGGGCGACGCTGGTGCCGGTGGCGAGGACGACGCTCGACGCGGCGACCTCCGCGCCGTCGGCCAGGCGCACGGTGAACGCACCGGTCGCCCCCTCGATCGCCTCGGCCGTGCCTTCGACCCACGTCGCCCCGGCCCGCTCCGCCTGGTCCCGCCCGCGGTCGACCAGCGCGGGCCCGGCGATGCCCTCGGGGAAGCCGAGGTGGTTGTTCAGCTGGGCCCGGCGGGTGATGCCCTTGTCGGCGTCGACGACCACCGTCGACAGCCCGGCCCGGGCGGTGAAGGTGGCTGCGCTGGCGCCGGCGGGTCCACCGCCGATGATCACGACGTCGCTCGATCGGGCGGTCATCGGGACTCCTCCTCTGTCGACGCCCGGCCGGTGTCGGGCGTGTCGTCGCCGGCCAGGATGTCAGGTCCCGACCGGCACCCCGGCCGGCGCCGGCGCACGGATCCTCCACCGGGACTCCGCCCGCACCCGTCCCGCCGAACGGGCTCACAGCGACCTCACAGCCCGATCACGGGGCCCTCACCCAGGTCGAGGCGCACGGTGGGGCCATGACACCGAACGACGCTCCCGCCCCGGTCCCCGACCGGCCGGCGCCACCGACGGGTCAGCCCAGCCTGCCGCCGGTCCCGGCCATCGTCCCCCCGCCCCCTCCCCCGGGCCTGCCGATCGACGAGCCCAACCTGCCCCCGGCGGCGGCTCTCCCGGCCCATCCACCCACGGCCACCCTCCCGGATCCGGCGACCCCGTCCGGACCGGCCACCGGCTTCCCCCTCCCGTCCACCCGACACGGACCCGCCACCGGCTTTCCGACCCATCCGCCCACGGCCACCCTCCCGGATCCGGCGACCCCGTCCGGATCGGCCACCGCCGTCTCGACACGTCCGCCCACGACGACGTTCCCGGCGACCCCGTCCGGTCCGGCGACCGCCCCGCACGGGCCGGGCGGGGCGCCGCCCAGCCCACCAGCCGGATCGTTCGCGACGCCACCGGCCGGTGGGCCCGGCAACGCGAGCAGCGACGGCCGGCGGCGGCGGGGCCTGCTCCTCCCCGCCGCCGTGGTCGTCGCGTCGCTCGCCGCCGGCGCGGTCGGCGGCCGTCTGGCCGCGGGCGGGCCCGGCGACGACGCCGGCACCGTGGCCACGGCCACGCCGGTGTCGTCGACCTCGCTCGGCGACACCATGGACATCGCCGCCGTCCTGGACGCGCTCGAGGGATCGGTCGTGTCGATCCAGACCACCGTCCAGGCCCGCCGAGGGCCCTACGTGACCGAGGGCGAGTCGGCCGGGACCGGCATCGTCATCGACGACGGCCTGGTGCTGACCAACGCCCACGTCGTGGCCGGGGCGACGTCGATCACGGTGACCCTCGACGGCCAGGACGCGCCGCGCACGGCGACGGTCGTCGGGGCCGACACCGCCCGGGACATCGCCGTGCTCCGGGTGGCCGACGCCGAGGGCCTCGTGCCCGTGGCCATCGCCGACAGCGGGACCACCGCCGTGGGCGACCCGGTGATCGCGGTCGGCAACGCCCTGGCCCTGGAGGGCAGCCTCACGGTGACCCAGGGCATCGTCTCGGCCCTGGACCGCAGCATCCAGACCGAGGACGGCGTGCTCGACGGCCTGGTGCAGACCGACGCGGCGATCTCGTCGGGCAACTCGGGTGGCCCGCTGGTCAACGCCAAGGGCGAGGTCGTGGGCATCAACACGGCCGTGGCCGCCAGCAGCGGCGGCGTCCAGGCGTCGAACGTCGGCTTCGCCATCTCGATCGACCAGGCCCTCGACGTGGCCGCCCGCCTGGCCGGCGGTTCCAGCGGTTCGAGCGCCCGCACCAGTTGACGCCCCGGGAGGGTGCCGGCCGTGCCCGTCGGCCGGCACCCTCGGGTCGTCTCAGCCGCCGGCGACCGGCTCCCAGGCCGCCTCGCTGGCGTCGAGGGCATCCTCGGCCTCGAGGTCCTCGGCCCGGGGGGCCCGCACGAGCAGGTAGGCGAGGGCCACCACGGCCAGGCCCACGCCGAACCACATCGACAGCCGCCAGCCGTCGACCAGGGCGTCACGGGCGGCGTCGAGCACGGCGGGCGCGTCGGCACCGAGGTCGGGGGCCGCGGCGAAGGCCGAGCCGATGCCCTCCTCGACCCGGTGGGCCAGGTCGGGGGACAGCGCGTCGGTGGCCGAGGAGACGCTCGACCGGTATCCGGCACCGACCAACGAGCCGAGCAGGGCGATGCCGATGGCGCCGCCGAGCTCGCGCACGGTGTCGTTGAGGGCGGAGGCGACGCCCTGCTTCTCGTTGGGCAGCGACTCGGTGATGGCGGTGGTGGAGGGGCTCATGCACAGGCCGATGCCGAGCGACAGCACGAGCAGGCCGGGCAGCACCGACCAGTAGCCGCCGTCGGCGGACACCATCACGGCCAGCAGGGCGAGCCCGATCCCGAAGAGGCCGACGCCGCCGGTCACCACCGAGCGGAACCCGACGCGCTTGGCGATGGTCGGCGCAACCGCCGACAGCGGCATCATCACCACCACCATGGGCAGCAGGGAGGCCGCGGCGGCCAGGGCCGAGTAGCCGAGCACGGCCTGCATGAACTGGACCAGGACCAGGAAGATCCCGAACATCACGGCGAACACGATCAGCAGGGTCAGCGAGCCGGCCGAGAGGCCCCGGTGGGCGAAGAGGCGGATCTCGAGCAGCGGGTGGTCGTGGCGCAGCTCCCATGCGGCGAAGGCCAGCGCCCCGGCGATGCCCACGACGAGGCCGGCCAGGGTGAGCGGATCGGTCCAGCCGCGCTCGGGGCCCTCGTGGATGCCCAGGACGAGCGCGCCGACGGCGACGGCCGAGAGCACGGACCCGACGGTGTCGAACCGGCCGGCGTGGTCCTCGCGCGAGTTGGGGACCGCCGACAGGGTGAGGACGAGCGACACCGCGGCGAACGCGACGGGCATGGCGAACAGCCAGGGCCAGGTGAAGTTGTCGATCAGGAACGACGAGACGACCAGGCCGAGGATGCCGCCGGCGCCGGCGACGCCCGACCAGATGCCCACGGCCCGGGCCCGCTCCTCGGCCGGGAAGCTCGAGGTGATGACCGACAGGGTGACGGGCATGATCATCGCGGCGGCGACGCCGGCCAGGATCCGGGCCACCAGCAGCAC
>JBFWTJ010000228.1:0-6260 GCA_050247895.1 Acidimicrobiia bacterium | reverse complement strand
ACTCGTTTGGTTCAACGAGGAAGGTACGCCGCGCCCTCGAGCGGATGGCCGATCCACAGGTTCAGGTCATACCTCGTCGCGGACCCGTCAGGCCACGCCACTTACACACACGATCGGACAGACCCATCTCGGACACAGGATGGAGCGAGTGGAGTGCTACTAAGCGAGATCTCCTGACGGGACTCAGTATGTGCGCTGGGCTCTGTTGGTCACATGACGGCTACCAGACCAGAGATCGTGTTCTCACAAGTCAGAACGGAGACCTGTTCATCCGCCTTCAGATGATCCAAAGAAGATCATCGTATTCGAGTGGTTTGGGTCTCGAACTCTGGGGAGTTGGTTGGCAGCCAGTCGAATGGGAAATGCATGATGAATTGGGAACGAAGTTCAAACTTCTAGAGTCTTGGATAGCGAAAACCGAACCATGTTAAGAGGCCATGGCTGATTCTCCGGTCTCCATCCTGCGCTGGCTGCCTTACGTAGTCGTGGCGTCCGTCGCTGCCTTCTTCTTCGTGCCGCCAGGCTCGTCCCTTCTAGTCCGGCTTGTATCAGCTATTGCGAACACTGCAATCGCTGCAATCCTGCTTAGGCTGGCAACTTCGGTGGCTACTCGTCTCGCGTCTATGAACCGGTTGGAATTGTTCCTAATCGCGTCATCGTCTGTCACGGCATCTACTGTGACCTTGATAGGCACGGATGGATCAACAGGCTTCAGGCTTATCAATGCGGCCTTCTTAGGTGTGGTAGTTCTGGCGTTCGTTGGCCTACTCCTATTGGCAATACGACATTTGAGGTCGGTGGGTGGCACGGGCTAGTTGCTAGTTGGCTCTTGTGTCATGCAGTACTAAGCATCAAGTCCTCACTATCCCGAGTCTACGATCACCTTACGAACTAGTATGTGGCGGACGTCCTGCTGCTTGTACGGTCAACCAACAGTGTCGATCCCTAAAGGTTGGCCTGCTTCACCTCGTTCGTGTCTTGTGACCGCTGTGTCCAGCGCACGGTCAAGACCGACCCTCGTTCTGTGGACGCTCGGCTGGTTGCCCATGACAAGGAGGCACCTGTCGGCTGCCGAGGTAGTCAGTTCCGGCTAGGGGGGCGGGACGCGGTCGAGGACCAGGGGACCGCGGTCGGCGGGGCCGTCGACGACCTCGACCGCGTCGGCCAGGGCGGCGAGGGCGGGGCCGATCCGGTCGGGATCGTCGGTGTGGAGCTCCAGCAGCGGCTCGCCGGCGCGCACCGCCTCGCCGACCGTGGCCCGCCACACGACCCCGGCCACCGGCGAGACCGCCTCCTCCTTGCGGGCTCGCCCGGCGCCGAGGCGCCAGGCCGCGATCCCCACGTCCAGGGCGTCGAGCCGGGCCAGGGTCCCCGTGGCCGGGGCCGGCACCAGCTCGACCTCGCCCGCCAGGGGCAGCGGCGCCTCCGGGTCGCCGCCCTGGGCCCGGACCACCTCGTCGAAGCGGTCCATGGCCCGCCCGGAGGCGAGCACGTCGGCCGGGTCCACGTCGTCCCGGCCCACCAGGGCCAGCATCTCGCGGGCCAGGGCCAGGGTCAGCTCGACGACGTCGTCGGGCCCCCCGCCCTGGAGCACCTCGATCGCCTCCACCACCTCCAGGGCGTTGCCCGCCGTCCGTCCCAGCGGCACGTCCATCGCGGTCAGCAGGGCCGACGTCGTCACCCCGTGGGCCGCGCCCAGCCCGACCATGGCCTCGGCCAGGGTGCGGGCCGACGCGACGTCGGGCATGAACGCGCCCCGCCCGACCTTCACGTCGAGAACCAGCGCGCCGGTCCCCTCGGCGATCTTCTTGGACATGATCGAGCTGGCGATCAGCGGGATCGACGGGACCGTGCCGGTCACGTCCCGCAGGGCGTAGAGCTTGCGGTCGGCGGGGGCCAGGTCGTCACCCGCGGCGCAGATCACCGCGCCCGTGCGGGCCAGCACGTCCAGGACCTCGCCGGGACCCAGCGAACCCCGCCAGCCCGGGATCGCCTCCAGCTTGTCGAGCGTCCCGCCCGTGTGGCCTAGGCCACGCCCGGCCATCTGGGGCACGGCCACCCCGCATGCCGCCACCAGCGGGCACAGGACCAGGCTGATCTTGTCGCCCACCCCGCCGGTCGAGTGCTTGTCGACGGTCGGCACGCCGAGTGGGCCCAGGTCCATGCGCCGGCCCGAGGCCAGCATGGCCGCGGTCCACCGGGCCAGCTCGCCGGGCTCCATGCCCCGCCACAGGATCGCCATGAGCAGGGCCGACGCCTGCTCGTCGGCCACCTCGCCCGCCGTGTAGGCGGCGACGAACCAGTCGATCTGCTCGTCGGTCAGGCGGTGCCCGTCCCGCTTGGCCACGATGACCTCGACGGCGTCAGGCACCGCCGCGGTCCAGGTGCTCGGGACCGAAGTGGGCCGGCAGCAGCTCGGCGAGCCGGGTGCCGTCGACCAGCAGGTCGGGCCCGCCGTGCTCCCAGAGGACCTGCCGGCAGCGGCCGCAGGGAGCCAGGGCCCGGCCGTCCCCGTCGACGCAGGCCACGGCCACGAAGCGGTCCCGGCCCGAGGCCCGCAGCATCGACACCAGGCCGCACTCGGCGCACAGCGACAGGCCGATCGACGCGTTCTCGACGTTGCCGGCGGCGAGGACCTCCCCGTCGGGGGTCAGCCCGGCCGCGCCGACCGGATAGCGCGAGTAGGGGGCGTAGGCGTGGACCAGCGCGGCGGTCGCCGCGGCCCGCAACCGCGCCCAGTCGACCACCGGCGCCGCTTCGCCCGCGTGCGCGGCCGCCGACGACGTGCCGGCCGGTGCCGGGCCTGTTCCGCCAGCAGGCTCGCCCCCCGACGTATCGGCCGGTCGGTCGGGGCGTCCGGAGCCGTCGTCGGTGCCGGTCATCCGAGCTCGTAGGGCTTGCCGTCGGCCGCCGGCGGGCGGGCCCGGCCGATGAGACCGGCCACCACCACGATCGTCACCACGTAGGGGGTCATGAGCAGCACCTGGGACGGCAGCGGGGTGTCGAGCAGGGCCAGGCGGTCCTGGAGCTCCTCGGAGAACCCGAAGACCAGCGCCGCGGCCAGCGCGCCGGCCGGGTGCCAGCGCCCGAAGATCAGCGCGGCCAGGGCGATGAACCCCCGACCCGCGGTCATGCCCTCGTCGAACCCGCCGGTGGCGTCGAGCGTGAAGTAGGTGCCCGCCGCCCCCGCCACCAGCCCGCCGAGCGTGACGGCCCGGTAGCGGGTGGCCAGGACCCGGATCCCCACGGTGTCGGCCGCCCTGGGGTGCTCGCCCACCGCCCGCAGCCGCAGCCCCCACCGGGTCCGGAAGAGGGCCCAGGTCAGCAGGGCCACCAGGCCGAACATCAGGTACACGTAGATCGTGTTGCGGAACAGCAGGGGACCGAGCACCGGGATCTCCACCAGGCCGGGCACCGAGAAGGGCCGGAACGAGCCGGGCCGGTTCAGGTCGGGGGAGTCGACCAGGACCCGGGCGGCCAGGAAGCTGGTCAGGCCCAGCGCGGCGATGTTGACCACCGTGCCCCCGATGACCTGGTCGACCTTGTAGCGGATCGACATCGTGGCCAGGAACAGGCCGAGCACCGCGCCGGCCGCGGCGCCGCCGACCAGGCCCAGCCACACGTTGCCCGCGGCCGAGCCGACCACCGCACCGGTGAACGCGCCGGCCAGCAGCATCCCCTCGATGGCGATGTTGACCACGCCGGCCCGTTCGCACAGCACCCCGGCGCACGCGCCCAGCGCCAGGGGGACCGCCCGCCGCATGGTGCCGCTGGCCAGCCCGAACACGCTCATCGAGGCGTCCCGGGTGGCCCACACCAGCAGGGCGGCCAGGAACAGGACCAGGGCCAGGCCGAACAGCCCGTAGGTGCGGGCCGTGGACCGGCGCACCACCAGGTGGGCGCCCAGGGCCAGCAGGAGCGCGGAGAGCACCAGGGCCCCGCCGCGGGCCGGGACCGACAGGTCGACGACGGCCTCGCCCCGTGGGCTGAACACGAAGCGGGAGTCGACCCCGGCGGCCGAGCCCAGCCCGAAGGCGACCAGGGCGACCAGGCCGAGCAGCACGGTGGCCACGCCGAAGCCCCGGGCCCGGGCCGAGGTGAGCGCGCCCGGGGCCGCGCCGGGCGCGGCACCCGTGGGGGCGTCGTCGGCGCCCGGCCGGACGGTCGTGGCCATCAGGCGCCCCAGCCCGAGGTGAACCGCTGGGTGCCGCCGGTGTCCCGCGTGCGGATCCGGTAGATGGCCCGGACCAGGGCCGGCGCGGCCACGAAGGCGATGATCAGCGCCTGGATGACCACGATGATGTCGACCGGGGTCGACGTCTGGGACTGCATGCCCGTGCTGCCGGCCCGCAGCACGCCGAACAGCAGCGACGCCCCGACCACGCCGATCGGGTGGGTCCGCCCCAGCAGGGCCAGGGCGATGGCGTCGAAGCCGATGAACTGGAAGTAGCCGCCGGTCAGGCTGTAGCTCGACCGGCCCAGCAGGTTGGTCGAGCCGGCCAGGCCGGCCAGCGCACCGGCCAGGGCCATGGCCAGCAGGTAGGCGCCGCCGACCGGCAGGCCGGCGTAGCGGGCCGCGTCGGGGTTCGCGCCCACCGCCCGCAGGCCGAAGCCCACCGTCGAGCGCTGGAGCAGCCACCACACGCCCAGCGCGGCGGCGACGGCCAGGACCAGGCCCAGGCCGACGCGCAGGCCGCCGAGGTCGAAGGTCGGCAGGCGGGCCGACTCCCGCATCGGCGGCGAGATCGGGTCGTTGCGGCCGGGCCGGCGGAACGCCTCGGTCGACAGGGCGTAGTCGAGGAGCCGCAGGGCCACGTAGTTGAGCATGATCGTGGTGATCACCTCGTGGGCCCCGGTCCGCGCCTTGAGCAGCCCGGCGATGCCGCCCCAGGCCGCGCCGCCCAACGCGCCGGCGACCAGCGCGGCGGGGAGGTGGACGGCTCGGGGCAGGTCCCAGTGGAACCCGACGTAGGCCGCGACGGTGGCGCCGACCATGAGCTGGCCCGCGGCGCCGATGTTGAACAGGCCGGCCCGGAAGGCCAGGGCCACCGACAGGCCGGCGAACAGCAGCGGCGTGGTCTCGGCCAGGGTCCGGCTCAACGCCGCCGTGCTGCCCAGCGACGAGCTCCACAGCGCCCGGTAGGCGTCGTTCGCCGCGTGCCACGACGAGGACAGCGCACCGGCCGGGTCGGAGAAGAAGCGGCCCCAGTCGTGCAGCGCGTCGGGATCGCTGAACACGATGACGATCCCGCCCAGGACCAGCGCGCTGACCAGGGCCAGGACCGGCACGAGCAGCACGTCGCCCACGCGCCCGAGCGGGCCGCGGGCCGACCGGGGGCGGGGGCTCCCGGGGGCGGCGGTCGCGCTGGTCACCGTCGCACCCGGCCTGGGGCGGTCGGGGTGACAGGTGCCGGCCGGCGCCGAGCGGTCGGCGGGGTCACGTGACCGCCACCTCCTCGTCGGGTTCGTCGGTCGCCTCGGCCACGGCCTGGGCCGCGTCCCGCACCGTCCCGGCCATGAGCAGGCCGATGGTCTCCCGGGTGGCCTCGTCCCGGTCGAGCACGCCCACGATGCGCCCCTCGGACATGACCGCGACCCGGTCGGCCAGGGCCAGGATCTCGTCGAGCTCGGAGGAGACCAGCAGCACGGCCACGCCGGTGTCACGGGCGGCCACGGCCCGGGCGTGGATGTACTGGATCGAGCCCACGTCCAGGCCCCTCGTCGGCTGGGCCAGGATCAGGAGCCGGTCGGCGTGGGACATCTCGCGGGCGACGATGACCTTCTGCTGGTTACCGCCCGACAGCGTCCCCGCCGGCGTGTCGATCGACGAGGTCCGCACGTCGAAGTCGGCCACGAGCTGGTCGGCGTGGCGGCGGACCGCGGCCCGGTCGATGCGCAGGCCCCGGGCGAAGGGCCGCTGGCGGGACATGTTCAGCACCATGTTGTCGGCCACCGAGAAGGTGCCGACCAGGCCGTGGCGCTGGCGGTCCTCGGGCACGTGGGCCAGGCCCCGCCGGAAGAGCCGGCGGGGGTCGAGGCCGGTCACGTCCCGTCCGTCGAGGCGGACCCGACCGGACACGACGGGGCGCATGCCGGCGATGGCCTCGACCAGCTCGCTCTGGCCGTTGCCCTGCACGCCGGCCACGGCCAGGATCTCGCCCGCCCGCACCTCGAGGCTCGCGCCGTCGACCGCGACCTGGCGCCGCTCGTCGCGCACGACCAGGTCCTCGACCTGGAGCACGGGCTCGCCGGGCCGGGCC
>JBFWTJ010000227.1:0-6264 GCA_050247895.1 Acidimicrobiia bacterium | reverse complement strand
CATCGCTCCTTCCCCCCGGCCGGCACCCTCCCTTTCGGCTGCTCCTGACGCGGAGGTCGCGGGGTGAGCGAACTCGTGGTCATCCCGCAGGACCCCGCCGCGCTCGATCTCGCTGCGGACCCCGGGGCCGTGATGGTCGCCCTGGTCGACCAAGCCCGCGCCCTGCTCGCACAAGCGACCGGGATGGAAGGACTGGCCGAGGCCCTGGAGATCAAGTCCCGGGCTGAGGCGATCAAGGTCTACACCCAGCAGAAGGACATGGGCCGAGAGGCCGAGTTGTCAGCCGCCGAGATTGTCCGCCGCGCGGAGCGGCGCATCGGCCAGTTGATCCGGGAAGGCCAGGCGGCGGGAGAGATCCAGACGCGGGCCGACGGCACTGCCATCCGAGAGCACCTTCTTCCCCAGGGAATGAAGGTGTCGCCGAGGGACTACATGGCCGTCGGGAAGCAGACGACCGAGACCTACGCCATGACCGACGACGTCTCCGACGACCAGTTCGAGGCGGCGATCTCCGAGGCGAAGGAGGAGGGGAACTTGTCCCGCGCCAACGTCGTGCGCAAGGTGCGCGAGAAGGCGCCCGAGCCCCGCAACCGTCCGCTGCAGGAACGGGCCGCGCAGATCCACACGTTGGCCGCGACGGGCCACAGCTCGGCGCAGATCGCTAAGCGTGGCGACTTGGGTGTGGGCGTAGATAGGGGTCGTGGTGACCATCTAATCCGCCCGAGTGATGTCGTGCCGAAGGACGTCCGGCCCGGCCATGAAGTAGTCGCCGACAACATGGTGACGACCTCGGATCGTGTACGGGTCTGGGACCACCAGCCGTACCCCCTAGGGGTATCCTCCCGAGGTGGACAGTTGGCAGCCGCTCACCCGCCTGTCCGACCCCGAGGAACCCGAGTGGCGAGGCGACCCCGGCGTCCTCGTCGACGTCCTAGAAGACCTTCTCGCTGTCGCGCAACGTCCTGCCTGGCACGCCCAGGCCGCCTGTCGGGGCAAGGGCACCCGCCTCTTCTACGCAGAGCACGGCGAGACCCTCGGCCCTGCCAAGGCCATCTGCGCGACCTGCCCGGTGGTCGAGCTGTGCGCCCAGGCCGGCGAGAAGGAACACCACGGCGTGTGGGGTGGCCGAGCCCCGCGAGAAGGCCGAACCACACTCCAGGTCCAGGATGACACCCTCACCGACGCTCTCCTGGACTTGGTCGCCTCGACTCCCGACATGTTCTGGAGCGACCGGCTCAAGCTCTGGAACGACGCCCACCCCGCCGACCGGTTCCGCAACAAGAACGCCCTCCGCCTCGCCTACAGAGGGCTCTGAGGGTCCGAGGTGTCCAACTTGGGGACACATCTCTCAGCCCCTTTCACGCGACGGTGCCCTGGAGCTTCTACTACTCCGACCGGCGGCTCCGTAGCAGGAGGCCCCCTACCCCTCGCCTGCGGCGACCACCCCGAGCAAGCAGGCTGAGCTGAAGTGAGAAGGCCGGCCGCGTCGCTCAGAGCGTGCGCGGGTGGTTGTCAATAAGCTGCTGCGCTCCCTGGCGAATCCGCGTCAACCGGACCGATCGATCGCCAGCCGCCTTCACGGCCGCGTCGAGCCCATTCGAGCCAAATAGCCAGTTGATGGCGACTTTGATGCTGGCCTCGTCGAGGACCTCGACACGGAGCTGACCGTCAGACATATCCACCGAGAACACGCCTGGGGGCATCGTCAGATGGCGGAGTGCTTCGTCTTCGGCCAGGGAGGTCTGGCGGCTGAGCTCGATCGTCAGCGTGACCACATCGCTGTCGTCGATGTTCGTGGCCGTCACGGTCTTCAAGAGGAGTTCGTCCGCCATCTACGGCATGCTACGCGACGGTGCCTCCCCGAGCAGTTCGACCACCCACGCCAGCAAGGTCTGGGCGGTCGCCATCTCATCAGCGTCGCCGACGCATGCCTCGTAGAGGACCGTGCCGGGCTTGGGCTCACCATCCTCACCGATCATCCCTTCGATCTCGTGCGAGATCCTGGCCAGCATCGCCCGCTGCTCATCCACGGTGACCATCCTTCCAGTCCCCACGGCCTCCTCGGCCGGCGTGTTGTCGTAGAGGTCCCACACACTCGCGGCCGAGTTGAGCGCTCTCACCACAGCCCCAGTCCAGGACCGTGGGTGAGCTCGCCGTGGGCGGCCATGTCACGCCGGGTGGCCTGGGCGCCGAGCCGTTCGACCTGGGGGAAGAAGTCGCACAGCTGGTAGACGGCGTAGTGGAACGCGGCGTAGCCGGCCCGGTCAGCCAGGTCGTCGTCCTCGATGCCCTGCCGGTACAGGGCGCACAGGGCGTCGTGGTAGTCCCGCTGGGCGTCCCTGGTGCCTTCCAGGATGACCTCGAGCCGGCCCAGGATCTCTTGGACCTGGGCCGTTGCTCGGTCGAACAGGTCCCGGTGCCGGCACAGGTCCGCCACCGTCACGGCCCCGCTCATGCGTCCAGCTCCAGCTCGGTCTTCTTCCCGTCGTAGGCGGGATCGACCAGCTCCCCGAGCCGGCGCATGGCTTGGTACAGCGGCTCCAGGCCCATGGCCTCGAACGCCGTGGGGAACAGGTCATCGGGCACATCAGGCGTCGCGGCCTGGCCCTCGACGAGGAGCTGGTAGGCCTCCCGCAGCACGGGCCGCAGGTTGACTCGGAGCCCCTCGAAGTGCTCGGCCAGCTCCAAGGCCCGGATCTTCTTCTCCGGCGGCCAGACCGTGCCCATGTCCAACCAGACCGGCGCGGCCCCGCTCACCGATCGACCTCGTCGAGGCTGATCGGGTCGACCTCGCCGGCGACGGTCGCTTGCACCTGGCCCGCCCCGGGCATCCCCGGGTCCTCGTCGGGCTCGAGGCCGTCGCGGATCTGCTCCTCGCTGATGTAGTACCTCTCGCTGGGGGTCCGACCGATGGCGAGGTAGCGGCCCTGGTCATCGGGGCCCGACAGCACCGTGACCTCAAGGTCGTCGTCGATGGTGATCGTGCGCATGTAGTACGGCTTCTCACGGCGGATGCGGGCGGTCTCCCACTCGTAGTGCAGCAACAGCGCTGCACCCCTGGCCTTCTTGTCGGGAACCTCGATCAGCCCGGCCTTGATCTCGTCGTGGCTGGCCATGAACCGGTCGTGGGGCTCAGCGATCGTCACGATCGTGTACAGGTCTTCCTTCTGGCCGTAGGGAGCGTGGGCCACCTCCACCTCCCACGAGACCCCGTCGCGGTCCACCAGCCGAGCCCGGGTTCCCGGCGGGAAGTTGGCCTCGCCACCCCGACGCAGCTCGGGCCCCCGCATCGTCTCGTGGTCGAACCCCGCCTGATCAGAGAACCGATCACCGAACAGTCGAACCAAGCGCTCCCAGACCTTGGACCAGCCGACAGCCTCCCCGACCACCTCCAACAGCCCGTCCTGTTCCAGCGACCGGCCGTCCTTGCCGATCTCCCGCAGCACGTCCTCGTACAGGTCGCGCAGCTCCAACGCCTTCGCGTAGATCTCGTCGACCGCCGGCTCGACCCGCAACACCGCCGACCTGATCTCGTCGACCATCTCACGCGCCCTCGCCGGCACCGTGAACGCCGGGATCACGACGTCCTCATCCTCGACCATCGTCATGGGTTCCTCCTGCTGTAGTAGCTACAGCAGGGGAATTCGCCACTTCGGTGCCCGTTGACCTGGGACTTCACCCGGTGGCATCCCGCTTACGCCCTACCGGTTATGAGTCCCCTGCTCTGACCAACTGAGCTACAGGCCCGGGTGAGCTCTTGGGCGACCGGCTCCCCGCCGCACCGCGGCGCACGGTACTCGACCATCCGCGGGTGGAGCGGCTCCGGCCGGGTCGGTGCGGTCCGGTCGACCGATGCCGCGATCAGGGGAAGCGGAAGAGCTCCCGAGCGTTGAGCTCCGCGACGCGGTGGGCGTCGTCGTCGGGCACCTCTGCCAGCAAGGCGGCCAACCGGTTCCGACTGTCGGGCCAGTTGGAATCGGAGTGCGGGTAGTCCGACTCGAACAGGACCTGCCCCGTCCCGATGGCGTCCAGGTTCCGCACGCCGTGCTCGTCCTCGATGAAGCACCCGAAGACGTGGCCCTGGAACAGCTCGCGTGGGGACACGTCCTGGTTGATCTCGAGCTGGTAGTGGCGGTGGCGCCGCCACATGTGGTCCATCTTCTCCAGCAGGTAGGGGATCCAGCCGATCCCACCCTCCGAGAGGGCGATCCGGAGCGCCGGGAACGCATGGAAGACGGGCGACATGAGGAAGTCGACCATGGCCGACATCGTGCTGGTGCCATAGAGCATGCTCCCCACGATGTGAGGGGCGTCCGGGCCGGTCGTGGGCACGACGCCCGAGGTCCCGAAGTGCAGGCAGAGCGGGGTGGATGCCTCGTCGAGCACGGCGAAGAGGGGATCCCAGTACCCACCGTGGATCGACGGCAGCCCGAGGTGGACGGTGTTCTCCGGGAACGACACCGCCCGCGCCCCCCGCTCGACGGCCCACGCCGCCTCGGCCGCGGCGAGCTCCACGTCCCACAGGGGCACGATCACCATGGGGATGAAGCGATCGGGCGCGGCAGCCCACCACTCGTCGAGGACGAACTCGTTCCAGGCTCGTACGCACAGTCCGGCAAGGACCGGATCCCCTCCCTCGAGGAACCGCGTGCCCGCGAAGCGCGGGAACGTCGGGAAGCAGAGCTGGGCGTGGATCCCGTCGGCGTCCATGTCCGCCAGGCGCGCCACCGGATCGGAGCACCCGGGCCGCATCTCCGAGAAGCGCAGCGGCGACAGGTCGTACTCGGCCTCGGGGCGCCCGGCGATGGCCAGCACGCGCTCGATGCGGTGGCGTCGGCCCTCGTACACCCAGGCATCGCCGAGCTCGTCGGCCACCACGTGGGGTGCCGCTTCCGCGTACCGGGCGGGCAGGCGGCTCCGCCAGAGGTCGGGCGGCTCGAGCAGGTGGTCGTCGGCTGAGACGACCTTCATGTGAGGTTGCAGGGGCAAGGCACCTCCCTCTCCCGGGGCGAGGTCACGGCCGGTCCGACGTGCATCAGGGCCGCGGAGGCCCGCCGCCTGGCGAGCTGGGGCGGCCATCGGTCGGCGCCGGCTGGGCCAGGCCGGCGAAGTAGGCGTCCTGGCGCGGACCGTTGGAGCTCACCATCTCGTTGCCGGTCGCCCAGATCGGCGTGCTGTTCAGCGCGGTGATCCGCCAGCCGTCGGGCGTCCGGGCGAGTCGGTACTCGTAGGCGCTGCCGTGGACGACGCGGTTCTCCGCGATCTGGGGCGGCCCGACGTGCATGTTGGAGGCGTTCGCGTAGCAGCTGGCCCTGTCCCCGTCGATGTCCACCAGGTGGTTGCCGACGAGGTGCTGGGTCGTGAGGCCCTCCATGAGCACCGCCAGGCCGGCGACGAACTCGCCCCGCGGCCGGGCCCGGCCCGTCGCGGCCTGGCCCGGGCGCACGGAACGGAACTCGGCCAGGGTCGGGACCGAGATCTCCGGCGCCAGCACCTCCTCCAGCCTGTCCCACTCCTTGCGGTCGAGGTACCAGTGCATCCGGGTGCAGGTGTCGATGATCTCGGCCCGGTCGAGGAACCAGGCCAGCCGCTCCTCCACCGACCGCTCCGACCCGGTCACGGCTTCATCCAGAGCGCGCGGGCCTCGACGGAGCCGAACAGCGACTGCCCCGGCATCTCGTCGAAGCCACCCACCTTCGAGGTCATCAGGTACTGGGCCTTTCCGTTGCAGATCGGCATGTAGAGGGCCTTCTCGCCCGCGATCCGGGCTGCCTCCCGGTACCGGGTCTGCCATCCCTCGCTCGGCCCGGTCCGGTCCTGACCGGCCACGGCGAGGTCAGCCATCTCCGGTGCGACCCCCTGGGCCAGGTTCTGCACCCCGAGGAAGTGGGAGGTGAGGATCTCGCCGGGATCCGGGGGCGTGCCCATCATGGCGCCGGTCGCCATGTCGAGGTCGCCCGCCGCGAACTGCTGGGTCAACGAAGCGGCGTCGGCGCGCAGGATCTCGACGCGGATGCCGACGTTCGCCAGCTGCTCCTGGATGATGGCGGCCAAGGCCTCGTAGGGGGACTGCCCGGCGATGGTGGCGAGCTGGAGGTCCACGCCGTCGGGGAAGCCCGCCTCGGCCAGGAGGCGACGCGCCCGCTCGGGGTCGTGGGTGAACTGGTCGTCGAGGTCCGGATCGTGGCCGACCTGGTCCCTCGGGTAGAGCTGGGTCGCCGCCTCGCAGTCGCCGTCCATGTAGTCCTCGATGGCGCCACGGTC
>JBFWTJ010000226.1:0-6307 GCA_050247895.1 Acidimicrobiia bacterium | reverse complement strand
GGCCTCGGCATCCACGATCCACCAGATCGTCTGGTTGGGATGCAACGTGCTGTCGACCCGCGCGATCGCACCGTCGTCGATCTTGAGCGCGATCCGCGACCCGCCACCCTCAGGATGGACGAACCCCTCGCCGGTCACCCGGACCGTGCCACCCAACTCGACCGTGCCATCGTGCACGACCACCGCGGGCGTGGGCGGGACAGGGTCCACCGTCAGGGTCGCCACCTCGGACGTGGCCGAGCCCGCGGCGTTGGTGAACACGGCCCGGTACTGGATGCCGGACTGCTCGACGGTCACCCCGGCCAGGGTCAGGGTCGTGGCGGTGGCACCGGCGATCGGCGACCAGGTCTCGCCGTCGTCCGACGACTCCCACTGCACCGTGGGCGCGGGATCACCGGTCGCCGCAGCGGTGAACACGGCGTCCTCGCCCGCCTGGACGGTCAGGTCCGCCGGCTGGCCCGTGACCTCGGGGGCGACCTCGGTCTGGGTCGGCTCGCCCAGGACGGTGAAGCGCACCGAGATGCCGCGCTGGTGGTCGCCGTTGAGCAACGAGCCGGTCAGGATCCGCACGATGTGGTGCGTGCCGGGAGCCCAGTTGGTCGCGAAGAATTCCTCGGTCTGGGTCGTGTTGGTGTGGTCCGGCCAGGGGATCTGCACCTGCCAGGTGCCGTCGGGGCTGGCCTGGAGGACGGCGTGGGTGCGCTTGTCGGCCATGACCTGGCCGGTGACCGGGTGGGTGATCTCCCGGGTCGTGTTGAGGGTGTTCGGGTCACCGGAGTAGGCGGCGTCGACGAAGAAGTTGACGACGGACCCCTGGGTGCCGTCCGTGTGCACGTAGCCGGTGCCGGAGATCACGATCGGCTGACCGGCCACGACGGCGTTCGGGGCCGACACCGAGAACGGGAGCGGAGACTGGCCCGCGGTGTAGGACTCGCCCGAGACGGTGACCGAGCCGTTCGTGTCGAGGTGCTCGAAGAACCGGAGCTGGGCGGGCTGGGTGTTCGTCGAACCCGAGCCGGTGAACACCGCCCGGTAGAAGGTGCCGTGCCGGTCGGCACCGGCGCCTTCCACGACCAGGGTGGCGGCGGTGGCACCGGGCACGTCGGTCCAGGTGGCGTCGTCGGGCTCGCCGTTGGGCAGGGCGGTCGCGGTCGACTGCCAGCGGACGGTGGTCGCGACGGGGCTGCTGGCCGCGGCGGTGAAGGTCGCGGTGCCGCCGTCCGAGATCGTGGCGCCGGCGGGCTGCTGGGTCACGGTCGGGGCCGCGGCGATGGCGAGGCGCGCCGCCTCGGTGGTCGCCGACCCCTCGGCGTTGGTGAACACAGCCCGGTACCAGCGGTTGTTGGTGTGGGGGGAGGTGCCGGCGACGATGGTGAGGGTCGGGTCGGTCGCGCCAGAGATGTCCACCCAGTTGGCCGGGGGGACCGAGGCGTGCACGGCGGTGCTGCGCTGCCACTGCACGGTGGGCGCGGGGTCACCCGACGCGGCCGCGGTGAAGGTCACCTCGCTGCCGCTGATCGCGTTCTCCGTGGTGACGGGCTGCTGGGTGACCACCGGCGCGGTGGCGACCGGGCCTGCGTCGACCACGGTGATCGTCAGCGGGACGGTGCGCGACACGTCGGGCCGCTGGGTCGGGTCGACGCCGGGCTCGTCGCTGTAGAGGGTGCCGGAGAGGAGCTGGAGGGTGAAGGTGTCGCCGGGCTCCCAGGAGGGCACGAAGCCGGGCTTGGCCACCGACGCGTCCGGCCACTCGAGCTCGACCTCGAAGTTGCCGTCGCTGTCGGCCCACACCACGCCCCACACCGTGGCGTTGGTGATCGTGGTGCCGAGCCGGGGGTTCTCGAGCAGTTCCTGGCGCTCGAGCTGGCCGAGGGTCGGGTCGATCAGCTTCAGGCCGATGACCGATCCCTCCTCGCCCTCGTCGACGAAGTCGGGCTTGGCCAGCCAGCCGGTCCCGCTGACCCGGATCGGCTCGCCGACGACGGCCTCGGTGTCGTAGGTGACCGTCTCGCCGGCGAAGTGGGTGTAGGTCGTCTCGGCCGCGAAGGCGACCACGGGCGCCACCACGAGGCCGCCGGCGACCAGCAGGACGGCGAGGACGGCGGCCAGCGCGTGGCGCAGCCGCGCCCGGGCTCGGCGGTCGGCTCGCACGTGGTTCGAGGGGTGCGTCCCCGGGTTCGTGTCCATCGCGAGGGCTCCTTGGGTCACCGAGGGGGCATGCACGATCCGCCCACCGGACAAGCGATAGTAAGGGTGCCTTACATCTAGATCAGAGTCAATGAAACTTTCATCTCATGTATCAATCTTCGACATCGAGCGGGATCACAAGGGGGGTCCGGGTGACCGGGTCGGGGATGACCCTGCACGGCAGGTCGAACACCGTCTCGATGAGCTCGGGCGTGACGATCTCCCCGGGAGCGCCGTGGGCGACGATGCGCCCCTCGTGCATGACGACCAGGTTGGTGGCGTACCGGAAGGCGAGGTGCAGGTCGTGGAGGACGGCGACGACGGTCCGCCCGCTCCGCTGGAGGCGACGGGCCAGGTTCAGGACCTCGATCTGGTGCGCCACGTCGAGGTAGGTCGTGGGCTCGTCGAGGAGCAGCAGGGGGGTCTGCTGGGCCAGGGCCATGGCCACCCAGACCCGCTGTCGCTGCCCGCCGGAGAGCTCGTCGACGTTCCGGTGGGCGAGGTCGGCCACGTTGGCCGCGAGCAGCGCCTCGATCACCGCTATCTCGTCCTCGGGGGTCCACTGGCGCAGGAGCCGCTGATGGGGGTAGCGCCCGCGGGCGACGAGGTCGGCGACGGTGATCCCGTCGGGGGCGGTGGGGGCCTGCGGCAGCAACCCGAGCCGGCGGGCGACGGCCTTCGACGGGTAGCTGCCGATGGGCCGGCCGTCCAGCACGACCCGCCCGGTGCGGGCCGGGAGCATGCGAGCCAGCGCCTTGAGGAGGGTCGACTTGCCACAGGCGTTGGGGCCCACGATGACGGTGAGCTGGCCGTCGGGGACGACCACCTCGACGTCGTGGACCACCGTCGGCCGGCTGCCGTAGCCCACGCTCAGCTCCCGGGCCTCGAGCCGGGCCCCGAGGGGCGCTCCGGTGCCGGGCGACGCGGTGGACGAGGGCGAGGGATCGAGCATGGTCAGAGCCTCCGTCGCTCCACGGCGAGCAGGAACACCAGGTACAGACCTCCGAGCGAGCCGGTGACGACCCCGACGGCCAGCTCGTTGGGCGCGAACAGGCGCCGGGCGACGATGTCGCTGGCCAGGACGAGGACCGCGCCCATGAGCCCCGAGCCGACCAGGGCGACGCCCGCGGTCCCCGTGAGCCGTCGCACGAGGTGGGGCGCGGCCAGGGCGACGAAAGCGATGGGTCCCGTCGCGGCCGTGGCCACCGCCATGAGGGCCACGCCGACGAGGATGAGCACGAAGCGGGTGCGCTCCACCCGCACGCCCAGGGCGATTGCCGTGACGTCGCCGAGCGGGAGCTGGCCCAGGGCCCGCAGCTGGGACCAGGCGACCGGGAGCAGGACGGCGAGCGCGACGGCCACCGCCGTGGCCTCCGGCCACAGGGTGCCGTTGAGCGAGCCCGCCAGCCACTGCGAGGCGGTCTGCGCCTCCTCGAGCGGCGCCTTGACCACGAGCAGGGCGTTGACGGCCGCGAGGAAGGCGCCGACCCCCACCCCGACCAGCACGAGGCGCAGCCCGGAGATCCCGCCACGCCACGTCAACCCGTAGACGAGCACGGCGGTCAGCAGGCCGCCCACCACCGCGGCCAGGGCGACGGCGCGGGTGTCGCCCCCGAGCACGATGATCTGGAGGAGCGCTCCGGTCGCGGCACCGGTGGTCAGGCCGATGACGTCGGGGCTCCCCAGCGGGTTCCCCGAGATCGTCTGGAAGATCGCCCCGGAGGTCCCCAGGGCTGCACCGACGAGCGCCCCTGTCACCGTGCGGGGCAGGCGCACCTCGCTGACGAAGTACTGGGTCAGGCGATCCTCGGCCCGGCCGCGGAGGGCGGCCACCACCTGGTCGATGGAGATCCCGTAGTCGCCGAGCACCATCGCGTAGGCGGCGATGGCGACGGCGACGAGGACCAGGCCGACGTACACCGCGCCGGCCCGTCGCTCGATCCGGACCCGGAGCGGACCCGACGACAGCGCCAGGTGGTGCGCCCGGAGGCTCGCCCGGGCGTGGGCCCGCAGGGCGGCGGCGTCACCGGGCGTGCCCGAGGGGCCGCCGTCCTGCTCGGCTCGCTGCGCCCGCCTCACAGCGAAGTGACGGTGCGGCGACGGACGATCGACACGAAGACCGGAGCGCCCACGACAGCGGCGATGATGCCGACCTGGACCTCCTCCGGGCGGAAGACGACCCGGGCCAGCACGTCGGCGGACAGCATCCACACCGGCCCGAGGAGGGCGCTGAAGGCGGTGACCCACCTCTGGTCGCTGCCCACGATCAGCCGGGCCGCGTACGGCACGGCCAGTCCCACGAAGGCGATCGGCCCGACGGCCGCGGTGGCGGCGCCGCACAGCAGGGTGACCGAGAGCATGGCGCCGACCCGGATGCGCCGCACCCGCACCCCCAGGGCCCGACCGGTCGACTCGCCGAGGGCCAGGGCGTTGAGCCCCGGACCCAGGGCGAGGGCCAACAGCAGCCCGACGGCGATGAAGGGCAGCACCGAGAGCAGCACCGGGTAGAGCCGGCCCTCCAGCGAGCCCACCACCCAGAAGCGGAACTCGTTGAACGCCACCTGGTCGGCGAGGATCACCGTGGTCGTCATGGCCTGGAGCACGGCGCTGATGGCCACGCCGGCGAGGGTCAGGCGCACGGGGGTGGCTGCGTTGCGCCGCGACGTGCCGAGCAGGAAGACCACCACCGACGCGGTCGCCGCCCCCGCGAAGGCGAACCACAGGTAGAAGCCGATGCCGCTCACCCCGGTCACCGCCACGACGAGCACGACCGCGAAGGACGCCCCGGCGTTGATGCCGAGGATGCCCGGGTCCGCCAGCGGGTTGCGGGTCAGGGACTGCATGAGGCTGCCGGCCACACCCAGGGCCAGCCCGACCAGGACGCCCAGCAGCGTGCGCGGGACGCGCAGGTCGTGGAGGACCGTGCTGTCGGCCGAAGCGTCGCGGTGCAGCAGGAGGCGCCAGGTGTCGCCCAGGGGGATGTCACGGGAGCCGAAGGAGAGCGAGAGCAGGATGGCCAGTCCGAGCAGGGCGACCACCGCGACCACCGCCGTGGCCTTGACCGCCCCGGGCCGGACGACCTCGGCTCGGGTCAGGCCCAGCCGGGCCCGCAGGTCGGCGTGGTCGGGCGGCGCTTGCGGGCCGGCCGGCACCGCCGGCATCGCCGTCGAGGGCACCGGAGGGGCCGGCTACTCGGCCGTGGCGGCGACGGTGCGCGCCTCGGTGGCCACCCGGCTCCTGCGCCGCCACGACCACCCCAGCAGGCCCAGCCCGGCCACGACCGCGGCGACCAGGACCGCGACCCCACCGGCCGGGATGCCGCCGTCACCACCCTCGGCACCGGCCGGCACGATGCGCTCCGCCGCGCCGGGCACGTTGCGGGCCGGAGCGGCCTCCTCCTCGTCGGCAGCGTTGAACGTGACGTCGTCCATGCTGTTCGCGTCGGTGCCGGCATCGACGGTGAGGCTGCCGCCTGCCACGCTCCCGTCGGTGCCGACCTGGCCCGAGCCGGTGGCACCGCCGTCGACGGCGGGGGCGTTGCCGTCGGCGGCCGGGGCAGTGGCACCGCCGTCGGCGGCCGATCCGCCACCCGCGCCGCCGGTCGCTCCCCCACCGTTGCTGCCGCTGCCGGCGGGAGCTCCGGTCGACCCGTCGGCGGCGACGACGGTGAAGTCGTTGCCGCCTCGCCGCGTGTAGCCCTCGTAGCCGATCTTCTGGCCGGTGACCTGGTCGAAGACGTCGCCGGTGGCCAGCATCCGCAGCCAGTGGTCACCGGGTGCCAGGTTCGCCGGGAGCACGAGCGAGCCGGTCGCATGGCCTCGGCTGTCGAGGCGCTGGGTGTGGTACACGCACGCGCCGTGCGAGGTGTCGCTGCACATCAGGCCGTCGTCGATCTTGATGTAGACGGTCTCGTTGGCCGGGTAGCCGGTCACCTCGAAGTTCAGGGTCTCGCCGGCCCGCAGGGTGGTGGGCCAGACGCGCGAGCCCGTCCCGGGGGTCTCGGGCCCCGGGCCGTCGGGTGGCAGGG
The DNA here is from genome assembly GCA_050247895.1 of Acidimicrobiia bacterium. Lineage (GTDB taxonomy): Bacteria > Actinomycetota > Acidimicrobiia > Acidimicrobiales > VFJN01 > CAVPEW01. Next base: position 93 of record JBFWTJ010000226.1, on the reverse strand, counting down.
CGTGTGCCGGGCCCTCGCCCGCCACCAGGTGTGCGAGGGTGGCCACGAGCACGAGGAGCCGAGCGGCACCTCGGCGGCGGGTGCGGTCCGCTG
>JBFWTJ010000225.1:0-6374 GCA_050247895.1 Acidimicrobiia bacterium | reverse complement strand
GCCCCCACGCCGGCCAGCGAGCCAGCGCGGCCAACCTCCGCCGGCTGCTGGAGGGATCGCCCATCGTGGCCAGCCACCGCCACGGCGACCCCCGGGTCCAGGACGCCTACTCCCTGCGCTGCACGCCCCAGGTCCACGGCGCGGCGCGCGACACCCTGGCCCACGCCACGCGGGTGGCCGAGGTCGAGCTGGCCTCGGCCATCGACAACCCGATGGTCCTGCCCGACGGGCGCGTCGAGTCGTGCGGCAACTTCCACGGCGCGCCGCTCGGCTACGTCGCCGACTTCCTGGCCATCGCGGTGGCCGACCTCTCGGCCCTGGCCGAGCGGCGGACCGACCGGCTGCTCGACGCCACCCGCTCCCAGGGGCTGCCGCCCTTCCTGGCCCCCGACGCGGGCGTGGACTCGGGCCTGATGATCGGCCACTACACCCAGGCCGCCCTCGTGGCCGAGAACCGCCGGCTCGCCGTGCCGGCCAGCGCCGACACCATGTCGACCAGCGCGTTGCAGGAGGACCACGTCTCGCTCGGCTGGAGCGCCCTGCGCAAGCTCCGCGCCGCCCTGGCCAACCTGGCCCGGATCACCGCCGTCGAGCTGGCCTGCGGGACCCGGGCCCTGGACCTGCGCGCCCCCCTGCGCCCCGCACCGGGCACCGCGGCCGCGCTCGCCGCGGTGCGGGCCGAGGTGCCCGGTCCCGGTCCCGACCGCTGGCTCGCCCCCGAGCTGGCCGCCGTCGAGCGGCTCGTCGCCTCCGGGGCGCTGCTGGCCGCGGTGGAGGCGCAGGTCGGTCCGCTGGGCTGAGGGCCGCCGGGTCGCTCAGCCGCGGCGGGCGTCGAGGTGCTGGGCCAGCTGCCGGACGAGATCGGCGTCGTGGCCGTAGGAGAGCGTGGCCAGGGCCCGGGGCACGCTCGACCAGCGGACCTCGTCGACCTCGTCGCCGTCGGCCGGCCGGAGCCTGCCCCGGCCGATCGGCTCCATGGTCCAGTAGCGCACCCGCTTGGCCCGGCCCTTGCGGTCCCGGTACCGGACCTCGCCCAGCTCCTCGCCGACGGCGCAGCGCAGGCCCGTCTCCTCGGCCACCTCCCGCAGCGCGGCGTCGCGGTGGCGCTCGCCGGCCTCGAGCTTGCCCTTGGGCAGGGACCAGTCGTCGTAGCGGGGGCGGTGGACGAGCAGGACCCGCAGCGCGCCCTTCGGCGTCCTGCGCCACACCAGACCGCCGGCCGCCTCGATCACGGCGGCCACGCTACGTGGCCCGGGCCCGGACCTCCGACGGGGTGCGTGCCGACGGGTAGCCTGGACCGTCCGCCCGACGGAGCGTCAGCGAGGAATGCCGCACTCCTTCACCGCCGCAGACAGCGCAGACGCCACGGACGCCTCCGCCGACCGGATCGTCGAGGCCCTGGGCTCGTGGGGCTTCGAGGTCGACGCGCCGGTGGCGACGACCCGGACCCTGCTCGACACCTTCGACGGCCGGTTGCACCGCGCCGGCCTGCGCCTCGAGCTCCGGCGGGGGACCGGGGCCGACCTGGTCCTGGCGGCCGGGTCCGGCTCGCCCCCGGCCGTCCTGCCCTGGTCCGGAGAGGCTCCCCGGACCGTGGCCGACCTGCCCGCCGGGCCGTTCCGGGCCCGGCTCGCCCCGCAGGTGGCCGAGCGCGCCCTGCTGCCCATGATCGTGGTGCGGTCCCAGCGGCGCGAGGCCCGCCGCCGCGACCGCCGGGCCAAGCCGGTGGTGACGGTCGTGGTCGACGACGAGCTGCGCTGCGTCGACCAGCCCGAGGCCCCCCTGCCGGCCTGGTTCGCCCAGGTCGTCCCGGTCGTCGGGCACGACGACGACTTGGCCCGCACCGTCGGGCGCCTCCGGGGCCTGGGCGTGGCTCCCGACGACCGCGAGGTGCTCGACGTCGCCCTCGCCGCGACCGGGCGCACGGCCGCCGGCCGGACCAGCTCGCCGACCGTCCCGCTCGACCCGGCCGACGGGGCGCTCGACGCCTTCCGGGCCGTGCTGCGCAACCTGCTGGCCACCGTCGTCGACAACCTCCCCGGCACCCTGGCCGACCTCGACCCCGAGTTCCTCCACGAGCTGCGGGTCGCCGTCCGCCGGACGCGCTCGGTCCTGGCCCAGGGCCGGGGCGTGCTGCCCGACGACGTGCGGGACAGGTTCCGCACCGGGTTCGGCCAGCTCGGCGTGGCCACCGGCCCGTCGCGCGACCTCGACGTCTACGTGCTGGGGTGGCACGAGGCGGTGGCCCCGCTCCAGCTCGACCCGTCGGTCACCGACCCGCTGCTCGCCGCGCTGGAGGACCGGCGCGCCGCGGCCCGGGCCGAGATGGCCACCGTGCTGCGCTCGCCGGCCACCGAGGCGCTCCTGGGCGACTGGGACGACTGGCTCACCGACCCCGACGTCCACGCCGGCGAGGGCGATCCGCCCATCGGCGAGGTGGTGGCCCGCCGGGTGGCCCGGGCCCAGCGGGCCCTGCTCGAGCACGGCCGGGCCATCGACCGCGGGTCGCCGGCCGAGGCGCTCCACGACCTGCGCAAGGACGCCAAGAAGCTGCGCTACGTCCTGGAGTGCTTCGGGAGCCTCCTGCCGGCCAAGCCCCGCAAGGCGTTCGTGACCCAGCTCAAGGACCTCCAGGACAACCTGGGCGCCCACCAGGACGCCGAGGTCCAGCTCGGCGCCCTGCGGGACCTCGCCGTCGAGCTCCACGAGCGGGACGGGGCCGACGCCGACGTGCTGCTCGCCGTGGGCCGGATGATCGGCGAGCTCGACCGGCGGCGCCAGGAGGCCCGCGACGACTTCCACGCCCGCTTCGCGGCCTACGACACCAAGCGGAACCGGGCGCTGCTCGACGAGCTGGCACGGCGGGCCCGCCCGTGAGGATCGTCGCCACCTACAGCATCAAGGGCGGCGTCGGGAAGACCAGCACCGCGGTCAACCTCGCCTACGAGGCGTCCCGGGCCGGCACCCGGGTCCTGGTCTGGGACCTCGACCCCCAGGGGTCGGCCACCTACCTCTTCCGGGTCCGGCCCAAGGTCCGGGGCGGCAGCAAGCGGCTCGTCGGGGGCGGGGAGCTGGCCGCCCACGTCCGGGGTTCGGAGATCTCCTCGGTCCACGTCGCCCCGGCCGACTTCTCGCTGCGCCACCTCGACCTCCACCTCGACGCCACGGCTCGGCCCGCCGAGCGGATCGCCGCCCTGCTCGAACCCCTGGCCGACCAGTACGACCTGGCCCTGCTCGACTGCCCGCCGAGCATCTCGCTGGCCAGCGAGAGCGTGTTCGGCGCGGCCGACGCCCTGCTGGTGCCGGTGGTCCCGGCCACGCTGGCCAGTCGCACGCTCAACCAGCTCACCGCCTTCCTCGAGGGCCAGGACGACCCGCCCCGGGTCCTGCCGCTCCTGTCGATGGTCGACCGCCGCCGCCGGCTGCACCGCGACCTGGCCGAGGCGCTGGCCCGGGACTGGCCCGACCTGCTCGACACGGCCGTCCCGGCGGCCGCGGTCATCGAGCGGATGGGGGTGGAGCGGGCGCCCGTCGGCCTGTTCGCCCCCCGCACCGCGGCCGCAGCCGCGTACCGCGCCCTGTGGGACGAGGTGGCCCAGGCGCTGTGGCCCGCCACCGTGGCGTGACGGGAGGCCCCGTGCGCACCCCGGCGGTGGCCACCACCCGTCCCGGCCGGCTGGTGGCGGTCGGCGTGCTGGCCGGCGCCACCTCGGGCCTGTTCGGCGTCGGTGGGGGCATCGTCATCGTCCCCGGCCTGGTGATGATCGCCGCCATGTCCCACAAGCTGGCCACGGGCACCTCGCTCAGCGCGATCATCCCGATCTCGCTGGCCGGCGTGGTCGGGTACGCCACGGGCGGCGAGGTCGACTGGCCGGCCGCCCTGTGCGTCGCCGCGGGGGCCATGGCCGGGGCGGTGGTGGGCACCCACGTCCTGGTGCGCATCGGCCTGCCCCTGCTCCAGGGGCTGTTCGCCCTGGCCATGTTGGCCACCGCGGTCAAGCTGTTCTTCGACGAGGGCGACGGCACCGGGCGCCACGAGCTGACCGGGGCCACCGTGGCCGGCCTGGTCCTGCTCGGGGTGGCGTCGGGGATCCTGGCCGGCCTGCTCGGGGTGGGCGGCGGCATCATCATCGTGCCCGTCCTGACCCTGGCCTTCGGCGTGCCGCACGTCCTGGCCAAGGGAACCTCCCTGGCCGTCATCGTGCCCACCGCGGTCGCCGGCACCCTGCGAAACCGGCGCACCCAGCTCACCGCGCTGCGGCCCGCGGCGATCGTCGGGGCCGCGGGGGTGGTGTCGGCCTTGGTCGCGTCGCGGGTCGCGCTGGACCTCGACGAGCGGATCTCACGGGTCCTGTTCGGCGTGCTGCTCGTGTTCGCCGCGGCCCGCCTGGTGCTGACCGCGGCCCGCGGCCGTGCGACGGGCCACGGGTAGCCTGCGGGGCCTTGTCCGTCGCCGCCGCCCCCCCGCCTCCCCGCCCGGCCCGGGCCGAGCGGTTCGCCTACCTGGGCTTCGACGTCGACGAGCGAGCGGGCACCCTGCGCTGCCGCTACCGGCTCGACGACCGGGAGCTCGCCGAGCTGGTCGTCGTGGCCCCGGGTCGGTCGTGGCCCGAGGAGGCCTTCGAGGCGGCCCGGTTGGTCCACCTGCTGGCCGGCGTCTCCTACTACAAGGTCGGCGCGGCCCGGACGATCGAGCTGGGTGACGCGGTCCTGCGCCCGGGCGACCGGGACCTGCTCGACTCCTTCTACCGGTCGGGGCTGGGCGAGTTCGCCCACCGCAACGGGCTGTCCCTGCACGACGTGGAGATCGTGGGGGGACGGGACGAGCCGGCCCGGGCCCCGGCGCCGGCCCGGCCCGCGCTCGAGCGGCCCCTGGTGCCCTTCGGCGGGGGGATCGACTCGTTCGTCACCGTCGACGCGGTCACCCGGGTCACGAACGACGCCGCCCTCTTCGTGGCCAACCGCCGGGGCGACCGGTTCGCGGCCATCGAGCGGGCCGCCGAGGCCACCGGTCTGCCCGTGGTGCGTGCCGAGCGGGAGATCGACCCGTTCGTGCTGCGCCCGCCGGATCCCGCAGCGGTGTTCAACGGGCACGTGCCCATCACCGGGATCCTCTCCGCCGTGGCGGTGCTGGCCGCGGTCCTCGACGGGCGCGACGCCGTGGTGATGTCCAACGAGTGGTCGGCGTCGAAGGGCAACCTGGTCGTCGACGGCGAGGTGGTCAACCACCAGTGGTCCAAGGGCGACGCCTTCGAGGAGGCGTTCCGCCGTGCCCTGGCCGGTGCCCTGGGCGGCTCGGTCGACTACTTCTCGTTCCTCCGCCCCTTCAGCGAGCTGTGGGTGGCGCGGCGCTTCGCCGCCCTGCAGCGGTTCCACCCGGTCGTGCACAGCTGCAACCGGGCCTTCCACCTGGACCCCGCCCGCCGCCTCGACCGCTGGTGCGGCCGCTGCGACAAGTGCTGCTTCATCGACCTCATCCTCGGCCCGTTCGTGCCCGCCGCCGCGCTGGTCGCCCTGTTCGGCGGCACCGAGCCGCTGGCCGACCCGACCCTGCTGGCCCCGTTCCGGGCCCTGGTCGGGCTGGGCGACGAGCGCAAGCCGTTCGAGTGCGTCGGCGACGTCGACGAGTGCCGCACCGCGGTGGTCCTGGCCGCCGACCGGGCCGACCGGGCCGGCAACCCCGTCCTGGGCGCCCTGCTGGCCGAGATGGGCCCCGCCGCGGTCGCCGCGGCCCGCGACGCCGCGGGTCCGCTGGGCCGCCCGCTGAGCCCGCACCACATCCCCGATGTCCTCGCCGCTGCGCTGGGCTGACCTGCGGGGCCGCCGGGTCGGCCTCTGGGGCCTGGGCGTCGAGGGCCGGGCCACGCGCGCCCGCCTGGCCGCGCTCGGCGTGGAGCCCGCCGTGGTGGTCGACGAGGGCGCGGCCGAGGGCGCGGTGGCCCTGGCCGGCGGCGGCCTGGACCGGCTGGCCCGCTGCGACGTGGTGGTGAAGTCGCCCGGGATCTCCCGGTACCGGCCCGAGGTGGTCGACCTCGAGGCCGCGGGGTTGGCCGTGGTCGGCGGGCTCGGGCTCTGGTTGGAGGAGGTGGGGCCCGGGCGCGTCGTGGGGGTCACGGGCACCAAGGGCAAGAGCACCACCACCTCGGTCGCCGGCCACCTGGCCCGGGGCCTGGGGGTGCGGGTGGCCGTGGGCGGCAACATCGGCGCCGCGCCCTGGCACCCCGACGCACCCGACGACGCCGAGCTGTGGATCGTCGAGGTGTCGAGCTACCAGGCCACCGACCTGTGGTCCTCGCCGGCGGTGGTCGCGGTCACCTCGCTGCACGAGGACCACCTGGACTGGCACGGCGGCGTGGACCGCTACTACGCCGACA
>JBFWTJ010000224.1:0-6439 GCA_050247895.1 Acidimicrobiia bacterium | reverse complement strand
CGGCGCCGGGCCAACGGTGCCATGGCGGTGGGCGCGGTGGCCGCCGTGGTCGTGGTGGTCATGGCCACGACCACCCTGCTGCGCAGCCCGACGGCCCGCCTGGCGGTCGACCTGGCCAGCTCGACGACCGGCGTGCCCCCGGGTGATGACGGCGAGGCCTCGCCGACCGGTTCGACCTCGGCGGACACCACGGCCATCCAGACGGCCTCGGCCACGACACCCCCTGCGTCGGCGTCGGCATCGGCCACGGTGGGGGCCTGGCTGGACGCGGTGGCCGGGGCCGACAGCACGACCGCGTGGGACCTCCTCGCCCCCCGCTCCCGGGATGCCCTCGACGACGGGACCGGTCCCGAGGCCGGTGCGGCCCTCCTGCGGGCGCAGTTCGGGCACTGGGCCGGCGTCGAGCCGCAGATGTTGCTGGAGACGGCGCTGGCCACCGGCTCGGACCGGGCCGTGGCCCTGGTCACGATGGTGGCCGACCTGCCCGGCGACGGCACCTCGGTGCCCCAGGTCCTCACCTTGCCGGTGCGCGTCCGGGGGGCCGAGGCCGAGGTCGACCCGGCGGCGGTCGGCGGCGAGGGGATCGTGCTGGTCGACCCGTCCGGCACCTCCGGGCGGCTGCCCCGGCTCCGGCGGTCGGACCCGGTCACGGTGGCCTTCCCGGCGGGTTGCGACGAGCCGGCCCTGCGCTTCGACGCCGGACCCGTGCACCTGGTGGGCTCCGACCCGGTGATCGCCACCGCGGAGGCCGCGGACGGCGGCCTGCAGGCGACCTACCAGCTCGACCAGGCCGAGCGTGGCGACCACCTCCTGACCGCCGCGTGCCACGCTCCCGACGGCTCGATCCTGGCCCTGACGTCGTTGCTCGAGGTGGCCTGAGGGTCCTCTGGGGGGGCCGACGGGCCTCGGACGGGGCCCGAATTCCGGGGTCCAGGGCCATCTTGGTGCCTTGCGCGAGGCTTCACTAGGCTCCCGCGGCGATGTCGGAACTCCTGCGCGACTACCTCACGGTCGGCATCTTCGGGCTGGCGGGAGCCGCGCTGGTCGGGGCGTTCCTGGGCATCGGGCGCCTCCTGCGCCCGTCCCGGCCCCAGCCGGAGAAGTACATCAACTACGAGTCCGGGGTCGACCCGGTCGGCTCGGGTTGGTCCCAGAGCCAGGTGCGCTACTACATCTTCGCCCTGCTCTTCGTGATGTTCGACGTCGAGGCGGTGTTCATCTTCCCGTTCGCGACGCGGGTCGACGCCTACGAGTGGTTCGGCCTGGTCGAGATGGGCATCTTCATCGCCATCCTGGCCCTCGGCCTGCTCTACGCCTGGCGCAAGAAGGTCCTGCGGTGGGCCTAGTCGAGTCCGGCAAGCTGCCCCGGCCGCTCACCAAGCTCCTGAACCTGAGTCGCAAGTACTCGGTCTGGGCCTACCAGTGGGGCCTGGCCTGCTGCGCGATCGAGATGGGCGCGGCGTTCGCCTCCCCCCGGTACGACGTGATGCGCCTGGGCGTGATCCCGTTCCCGGCCAGCCCCCGCCAGGCCGACCTGGTCGTGGTGTCGGGCACGGTGACCGACAAGATCGTGCCGGCCATCAAGCGCCTCTACGAGCAGATGCCCGACCCGAAGTACGTGATCTCGATGGGCTCGTGCACCAACTGCGGGGGCCCCTACTGGGACAGCTACTCGGTGACCAAGGGGGTCGACCAGATCATCCCGGTCGACGTGTACGTCCCGGGTTGCCCGCCCCGCCCGGAGGCCCTGCTCGAGGGCATCGTGCTGCTCCAGGAGCGCATCCAGAACGAGGACATGGCCGCGCGCTGGCGTGGGGAGCCGATCGTCGTTGGCTGACGAGACCACCACGGCCGAGGAGGCCGCGCCGGAGGCGGGCCCCCGCGACGACGAGCGGGAGGCGGTCCTGGCGGTGTTCTCCGAGCACCTCGGCGACGCCCTGGTGGCCAGCCACGTCCGGCCCGGCCAGGGCTTGTGGATCCGGGTGGAGACCTCGGCCTGGGCCACGGCGGCCGAGGTGGCCCGGGACAAGGCCGGGTTCAGGTTCTTCGACTTCCTCTCGGCGATCGACTGGTTGCCCTCGCCCTTCGGCCGCTACGAGGACGCCACCACCGACGTGGAGTTCCCGCCGCCGGTGCCCGACCGGTCGGCCGCCGTCCCCGGCCTGACGGGGGGCGACACCCGGTTCCAGGTCCTGGCCGCGGTGGCCAGGGTCGGTTCGGGCCTGCGGGTGCTGCTCAAGGCCGACGTGCCCGACGACGACCCGGTCGTGCCCACGTGGTCGGCGGTCTACAGCGGTGCGCTGTGGCACGAGCGCGAGGCCTGGGACATGTTCGGCATCCGCTTCGACGGGCACCCCGACCTGCGCAACATCTACCTGCCGACCGGGTTCGAGGGCCACCCGCTGCGCAAGGACTTCCCGCTCCTGGCCCGTGTCGTGAAGCCGTGGCCCGGCATCGTGGACGTGGAGCCGATGCCCGGGGGCGACGACGACGAGCCGGCGGAGGAGGCCGAGGGATGACCCTCACCGACGCCCAGCAGCGGGCCTACGTCGACGCCCAGGCCGCCGACGCCCGGATCAACGTCGAGCTCGAGACCGAGGACGGCATGGTCCTCAACATGGGCCCGCAGCACCCCGCCACCCACGGCACGCTGCGACTGGTGGCCCGGCTCGACGGCGAGCAGGTGGTCGAGGCCGACGTGGTGGCCGGCTACATGCACCGGGGCTACGAGAAGCTCTGCGAGGTCCGCTCGTACCCCCAGGTCACGACCCTGGTGAACCGGATCGACTGGCTGGGCAGCTTCGCCAACGAGGTCCCGTTCATCCTGGCCGCCGAGCAGCTCATGGAGATCGAGGCGCCGCCGCGGGCCAACCACATCCGCACGATCCTCTTCGAGATGTCGCGCATCGCGAACATCACCCTGTTCATCGGGGACCTGGCCCTCCAGCTCGGCGCGCAGACCCCGGCCTTCTACGCCTTCCGCGACCGGGAGTTCATCCTCAACCAGATCGAGTCGGTCACCGGTGGGCGCTTCCACCCGAACTTCGACCGGATCGGCGGCCTCAAGGACGACCTGCCCAAGGGGTGGATCGACGAGACCCGCACCGCGCTGCGCCGGGTGCGCGCCTACTGCGTCACCATGGACGACCTGGTCTACGGCAACGAGATCTTCCAGGCTCGGACCCGGGGCGTGGGCGTGGTCCCGGCGCACGTGGCCGAGTCCTACGGGCTCAGCGGCGCCAACCTGCGGGCCTCGGGGGTCGACTGGGACCTGCGCCGCGACGCCAACCCGGGCCTGGCCTACGACGGGCTCGACTGGAAGGTCTGGACCCACCCCGACGGGGACAGCTTCGGCCGCTGCTGGGTGCGCCTCCAGGAGGTCCGGGAGGCCTGCAACATCATCGAGCAGCTGCTCGACGGGCTGCCCTCCGGGCCGATCATGGCCAAGGTGCCCCGCATCATCAAGGTGCCCGAGGGCGAGGCCTACGTCGCCACCGAGAACCCGCTGGGCGAGATGGGCTACTACGTCGTGTCCAAGGGCGACACCGGCCCGTTCCGGGTCAAGATCCGCTCGGCGAGCTTCAACAACATCTCGATCGCCCCCTGGTTGCTGCGGGGCGTGTACGTGCCCGACATCATCACGATCCTGGCCAGCCTCTACTTCATCCTCGGCGACATCGACCGATGACCGGTGCCCTCACGCTCGCCGTCGAGCTGGCCTACTGGCAGCAGACGATCCTCAAGGTCGTCGGTGTGCTCCTCGCCGTGCTGCTGCCCGCCGGCACGCTCGTCTACGTCTTCCTCTTCAAGATGATGAGCTTCATGCAGAGCCGGCTCGGCCCCAACGAGGCCGGGCCCTACGGTTCGCTCCAGCTCCTGGCCGAGGTGGGCAAGTTCCTCCAGAAGGAGGACATCTACCCGGAGCGGGCCGACCGGCGGCTGTTCGCGCTGGCCCCCTACGTGGTGGTGGCGTCGACGTTCCTGATCTACGTGGTGATGCCCTTCGGGCCCGACGCCTACTTCACCAACGTCGACACCGGGATCTTCCTGGCCCTGGCCCTGTCCTCGGTCTCGGTGATCGGCATCCTGATCGCCGGTTGGGCCTCGGCCAACAAGTACTCGCTGATCGGCGCCCTGCGGGCCGCGGGCCAGCTCATCGCCTACGAGCTGCCCATGGTGCTCGCCGTGGTCGGCGTGGTGATGCAGGCCGGCACCCTCAACCTCCAGGGGATCGTGGCCGCGCAGCACGAGGGCGAGATCTTCGGCAGCGGGATCATCGGCAACCCGTTCGTGATCACCCAGATCGTGGGCTTCGTGATCTTCCTGGTCGCGACCCAGGCCGAGCTGTCCCAGCCGCCCTTCGACATGCCGGTGGCCGAGTCCGAGATCGTGACCGGCTACATGACCGAGTACTCGGGCATGCGGTTCCTGCTGTTCTTCATCGGCGAGTTCGCCACCGCCGGCGCGTTCGCCGCGCTGGCCGCCACGCTGTTCCTGGGCGGCTGGTCCCTGCCGGGCGTGGACCTCGACGCCGACATCATGAACGTGCTCGGCCCCCTGGTGCTGTTCGCCAAGGTCCTGCTGGTGGCGTTCCTGATCTTCTGGGTCCGCTTCACCTACCCGCGCTTCCGGGAGGACCAGCTCCAGCAGTTGGCCTGGAAGTTCCTCATCCCCCTGTCGCTCCTCAACATCGGGGTGACCATGGTCCTCAAGGTCGCGTTCTGATGCCTCGACCCAAGCTGCCCGGTCTGGTCGTCGGCCTGGTCGTGACGCTGCGCGAGCTCCTGCGCACGCTGTTCCCGTCGCGCGGCGTCAAGACGCTGATCCCCGCCCCCAGCCAGGGCGCGGTGACGATCCAGTACCCGCACGACAAGGAGACGCCGACGCCCCGGGCCCGGGGCGTCATCGCGCTCAAGGAGGAGAACTGCACCGTCTGCATGCTGTGCGCCCGCAGCTGCCCCGACTGGTGCATCTACATCGAGGGCCACAAGACCAAGGCCCCGCCGCGCCGCCCCGGGGGCAAGCCCCGCACGGTGAGCGCGCTCGACCGGTTCGACATCGACTACTCGCTGTGCATGTACTGCGGGATCTGCGTCGAGGTCTGCCCCTTCGACGCCCTGTTCTGGAGCCCGGAGTACGAGTACTCCGAGACCCGCCTGGCCGACCTGCTCCACGACAAGGAGCGGCTGGGCGAGTGGATGGAGACGGTGCCGGACTTCGAGGCCTACGAGGCGGGGTCCGAGGCCAAGGTCCGCAAGGTGCCGCGCTGAGCCATGGTCGCCCAGAACCTCTTCTTCTACGCCATCGCCGCGGTGATCGTGTTCGCCGCTCTCCGGGTGGTGACCACCCGCAACGTCGTGCACGCCGCCCTGTGGCTGGTGGTGGTCCTCGCCGGGGTGGGTGCCCAGTACGTGGTGCTGGCCGCCGAGTTCGTGGCCGCCACCCAGGTGATGGTCTACATCGGGGCGATCGTGGTGCTGTTCCTGTTCGGCACCATGCTCACCCGGGCCCGGATCGGCCAGGACCAGGACCTGACCAACGCGCACAAGCTGCCGGCCGCGCTCACCGCGCTGATCCTGTTCGGCGTCATGGGGTACGCCCTGCTCGACAGCTTCGGGTGGTCGCGCACGCCGTTGCCGGCCGACACCCGGATCGCCACCGTGGACGGCTCCAACACGGCCACGGTGAGCGACTCCATCTTCGGCCAGTACCTGGTGCCGTTCGAGGTGGTCTCGGTCCTCCTGCTCGCCGCCCTGGTCGGCGCGATCGTCCTGGCCCGCAAGGACCGCGGCTGAGGGGTGTGACGTGGACGACCTGCTGCTGAACCAGTTCCTGCTCCTCGGCGCCATCCTCTTCTGCATCGGCGTCTACGGGGTCATCGCCCGGCGCAACGCCGTGCTGGTGCTGATGTCGATCGAGCTGATCCTCAACTCGGTCAACATCAACCTGGTGGCCTTCGGCGCGATCGCCGGCTCCATCGAGGGCGTGGTGTTCGCCCTGTTCGTCATCACGATCGCCGCCGTCGAGGTCGGGGTCGGCCTGGCCATGGTCCTGCTCATCTACCGGAACCGCCGCAGCGTCGACCTCGACGACGTGGCGCAGCTCAAGGGGTAGGGATGCTCGACAACGCCTGGATCATCCCGCTCATCCCCGCCGCCTCGTTCCTGGCGATCCTGTTCTTCGGCAAGCGCCTGCCCCGGGGCGGCTCGGAGATCGGCATCGCCTCGGTCGCGGCCTGCTTCGTGCTGGCCGTGGTCGTGAACTTCCAGTGGTACGACCACGTCGGCGACGCCGGCCACGCCGGTGCCACGACCGAGGAGCACGCCGCCGCGCCCCTGGACCCGCCGGCCGCGGCCGGGCGCTCGGTGGCGGTGGCGGCTGGCCCGGTGCAGGAGGACCACGCCGAGGGCGAGGAGGCCCACGCCTCGGTCGAGCCCGT
>JBFWTJ010000223.1:0-6449 GCA_050247895.1 Acidimicrobiia bacterium | reverse complement strand
ACCGTCCCGAGGCAGCAGACCGCCGCCGAGCACGCTGCCATGCCCCCTCACGAGCGGGCACGAGCGGTGCACGCGCGTGTCGACACCGATCTCGCCCAGCTGCCCCCTGCGGTCCGCGAGCAGGCCCCCGCCACGGCGACTCGCCTCGCTGCCGAGCTGCGACGACGCGCCGTCGGGTGAGTGGGCGGCGCCAGGTCCGAGTCGCCTCCTCGTTCTTCGACCGCCTCGATGAGCTCCTCCCCGAGGAGCGATCCCCCGCCGGACGGCCTTCCACCACCGACTTCCTCCTCCACGAGATCCCGCTGTCATCGATCGCCTAGCGGCCGACTACGAAGGCGCCACCCACGCCGTCGGCCAACTTCCCGGGGTGCGGGTGCTCGTCACGAGCGGTGTCCTGGTGCCCTACCTATCGGTCTATGCCACCGTCGCCGACGACGTCGTGGAGATCATCTACCTCGAGCTTCACCTCGACGGCTGACCACCCGACGGGGCGGCGCCTACCGGGGTCCGGGCGTGCGGCGCAGGATCCGCAGGGAGCCGACGGCGGCGACCTCGGCGAAGCGGCCGCTGTCGAGGGCGGGTCGGTAGATGCGCTCGTAGGGCGGCCGGCCGCCGTCGGCAGGGTCGGGGAAGACGTCGTGGATGCACAGCAGCCCGCCGGGCGCGACGTGGGGCGTCCACAGGTCGTGGTCCTGCCGGGCCGGCTCGTCGCCGTGGCCGCCGTCGACGAACAGGAGGGCCAGGGGCGTGGTCCAGGTCCGGGCCACCGTCGGCGAGTCGCCGACAACCGCGACGACGACCCCTTCGAGGCCGGCGTCGTGGACGGTGCGCCGGAACCACGGCAGGGTGTCGATCAGGCCGACCCGGGGGTCGACCAGGTCGGGCTCGTGCCACTCCCAGCCGGGCTGGTTCTCCTCGGAACCACGGTGGTGGTCGACCGAGAACAGGATCCGGCCCCGGGCCCGGGCCGCGGCGCCCAGGTACACGGCGGACTTCCCGCAGTAGCCGCCGACCTCCAGCAGGGGGCCTTCGACGTCCAGGCCCAGGGCGGCGTCGTGCAGGGCCTGTCCCTCGTCGGCCGGCATGAACCCGCGGGCAGCTGCGGCCACGACCCGCCAACGCGCCACGTCAGGTGGGTCAAGCGGGTCAAGCGGTGCTCCCACGGCCGGAACGTAGCCCCCTGCCGCGCCCGGGTCAGGCCGGCCGAGGACCGTCGAGCCGGCCGAGCCGCGGACCACCTACGAAGCGAGTCAGCCGATCGGTCCGGCTGGGCCGGGAACCGAGCCGCGGATGGAGTCGTCGGGCCGGCGGGTCAGGCCGCGGCCGGGGCCGGCGGGGCGAACAGCAGGCGGTCGAGGACCAGGAACTTGGCCACCCAGACCAGGCCGTAGCCCATGATGCTGGCGATCGAGACGTAGAGGGTGACGTCGGTGCGGGCGTCGACCACCCCGACCAGGACCGTGGAGCTGACCAGGCCGAGCAGGGTCAGGACCCAGAACGGCAGGACCTCCTGGCGCCACCGTGCCTTCGAGTCGTCGCCCCAGGTCCAGCGCTTGTTGAGCACGAAGGCGGGGACGGCTCCGGCGGTGGCCGCCAGCGCGTTGGCCGCGAAGCCGGGCATGCCGGCCAGGACCAGGCCGAGCAGCACGATCTGGTGGGTGGCCAGCGACACGATCGACACGACCGAGTACCGCGCCAGCTGCGCGCCCCGGCCGCCGGTGAGCCGGTCGAGGAGCGAGGGCGCGGCGGACATCGGGGGGACTGTACGGGTCGCCGGACCGCCGCGGACAGCGCCCCGGCGAATTCGAGTCGATCGACCCATGTCGCCACCACGCGTGGTGGCATGCCACGATCCCGTGGTGTCCGTTCGTGCCCCCCGACCGGCGCCCGGGCCCGGTCCGGCCCGCTCCGCCGGCCCCGCGCCGGTCCCGGCCCGCACCGGCACCTGGCGGCGCGTCGCCCGGGCGGTGGTGGCCGTGCCGGTCGCCGCGCTGGTCCTCGCCGCCTGCGACACCGGCTCGGACCCCACCGGCGAGCCCGGCCCCGAGGAGCCGGGCGACGCCACGAGCTCGACCACCCCGGCCACCACCCCGGCCACCACCGCGCCGGCCCAGACCACGCCCACGATCCCCCCGCCCGACCTGGCCGCCAACGCCCTGGGCCTGGAGGCGGTCGGCCAGTTCGCCGAGCCGGTGGCGTTCACCTCCCGCCCGGGCCAGGCCGACCTGTACGTGGCCGAGCGGGCCGGCCGGATCCGCCGGGTCACCGTCACCGAGACCAACGGCCGCCGGCGCTACCAGGCGGCCCGCACCCCGTTCCTCGACGTGACGGGCGACGTCCGCAGCGACGGCGACGAGCAGGGGCTGCTCGGGCTGGCCTTCTCCTCCGACGGGCGCAAGCTCTACGTCCACCTCACCGCACGGCCCGACGGTCGCACCCGGATCCTCGAGTACGAGGTCGGCGAGACCGTCGACACCCGCAGCCGCCGGGTCCTGCTCGAGGTCGAGCAGCCCGCGCCCAACCACAACGGCGGCCAGCTCGCCCTGGGCCCCGACGGCTACCTCTACGTCGGGCTGGGCGACGGGGGCGGCGCCGACGACCCGGACGGCAACGGCCAGGACACGTCGGTCCTGCTGGGCAAGATCCTGCGGATCGACCCCGAGGGCGGCACCGGCGAAGGGCCCGACGCCTACGCCATCCCGGCCGGCAACCCCTTCGCGGCGGGCGGCGGCCGGCCCGAGATCTGGGCCTACGGCCTGCGCAACCCGTGGCGCTTCTCGTTCGACCCGGCCAACGGCGACCTGTGGATCGGCGACGTCGGCCAGAACGCCTGGGAGGAGGTCGACCGGCTCCCGGCCACGGGGGGCACCGGCGCCGGCCGGGGGGCCAACCTGGGCTGGGACCTCGTGGAGGGCTCGCACCCGGCCGAGGGGGACGGCCCGCCCGGGGCCGTCCTGCCGATCCACGAGTACGGCCACGACGAGGGCTGCTCGGTCACCGGCGGGTTCGTCTACCGGGGCACCGAGATCCCGGCCCTGGCCGGCACGTACCTGTTCGCCGACTTCTGCCGGCCCGGGATCCGGGGCCTGGCGGTGCAGGACGGGGCCGTGGTCGCCGTCCACACCTGGGACCTCGACGTCGAGCAGGTCACCTCGTTCGGGCGGGGCGACGACGGCGAGCTGTACGTCCTGTCCCGGTCGGGCTCGGTGAGCCGGCTGGTGCCCGGTGCCTGAGGGCACCGGTCCGGGCGGCACCGGCGAGGGCGACGTGGTGGTGCACGTCACCACGCCCGAGGCGTGGGCCGAGGCCCGCGACCGCGGGGAGGTGGTCCCGCCGAGCCTGGCCACCGAGGGCTTCGTGCACTGCTCGACGCCGGCGCAGGTGGCGGCCACGATCGCCCGCCACCTGGGCGGCGTGCCCGACCTCCTGCTGCTGCACGTCGCGGTGGCGGGGATCGCCGACCTGCGCTGGGAGGCCCCGCCCGACCGTCCCGACGAGCGGTACCCGCACGTCTACGGGCCCATCCCGCTCGACGCCGTGGTCGCGGCCGAGCGCTGGGCCGGGCCGGCCTGACCGACCGGGCCTGACCGACCGGGCCCGACCGACTCGGCTACTCGGCCCGGCGGAAGGCGGCCACCGCGCCCGTGACCAGGGCGGCGCCCAGCACGACAACGGCCAGGACCTCGACCCCCACCGGCACCGTCCACCCGAACCAGGTCAGCTCGGAGCCGACCCGGCCGGCCAGGTCGGCCGGTGCCCCGTCGAGGGCGGCGAAGACCGTGGACCGCATGGCGCTCACCGCGTAGGTGAGCGGGTTGAAGCGGGCCACGACCTGGAGCCAACCGGGCAGGTTCCCGAGCGGGTAGAGGGCCCCGGACAGGAAGAACAGGGGCATGACGACCAGGTTCATGATCCCCATGAAGGCCTGCATCTCCTTGATGCGGGCCGCGATGACCAGCCCGAACCCGCTGACGGCGAAGGCGAGCAGGAAGAGCTGGACGAATAGGAGGACCAGCATGAGCGGGTCGTAGGGCACGCCGGCGAGGCCGGCCAGGGCCAGGATCACCGCGCCCTGGAACGAGGCCACCAGGGAGCCGCCCAGGGCCTTGCCGACCACGATGGCGCTGCGGGGGACGGGGGCCACGAGCATCTCGCGCAGGAAGCCGAACTCCCGGTCCCACACGATCGACATGGCCGAGAACATGGCGGTGAACAGGACCGACATGGACAGGGCACCGGGGAACAGGAAGGTCTGGTAGTCGACGTCGGTCCCGGCGAGGCCGCCGCCCCGCCCGGAGAGGCCCGAGCCGAGGACGAACAGGAACAGGACCGGCTGGGCCAGGGACGAGACCAGGCGGATCTTGTCGGTCCGGAAGCGGATCAGCTCCCGCTGGCAGACGACCTTGACCGCGCGCCATCCCGCGCTGAGGCGCGACGGCGGGGGCACGGTGGCGCGGGCCGGCACCGGCGCGGGGACGGCGAGGTCGGTGGCGGTCACGGCAGGCTCCTCGGTGAGGTGGTGGGGGCGGGCCCAGCCGCGGACCGCCCCGGTGGCGCGACCACGACGGGCCGGCCGGTGGGCGAGCGTCGGGTCACCGTCACCGGCGGGCCGCCATGGCGAAGGGGTTGGCCGAGGCACCGCCGGCCTCGGCGTCGCGGATGGTGCGGCCGGTGTGGGCCATGAACACGTCGTCCAGGCTGGGCCGCGACACGCTGACCGACCGGATGGGCACGCCGAGCTCGGCGAAGAGCCGGGGGACGAACTGCTCCCCGGCCGCCACCGAGAAGGTGACCCGCTCGGCGCGGGGCGCGGGTTCGATGCCGAACCGCTCGCCGATGCGCTGCCGGGCCAGCTCGTCGTCGTCGGTCTCGATCTCGATGCGGTCCTCGCCCACCGCCGCCTTGAGCGCGTCCGGCGTGTCCAGGGCCACGATCCGCCCGCCGTCGATGATGGCGATCCGGTCGCAGTTCTCGGCTTCCTCGAGGTAGTGGGTGGTGAGGAAGATGGTCAGGCCGGTGTCGTCGGCCAGCTCGGTGAGGTACTCCCAGATGGAGGCCCGGGTCTGGGGGTCGAGCCCCACGGTCGGCTCGTCGAGGAACAGGACCTCGGGGGCGTGGAGCAGGCCACGGGCGATCTCGAGGCGGCGGCGCATGCCCCCCGAGAAGGTGCGCACCGGGCTGGTGCGGCGCTCGGCCAGCCCGACCAGGCGCAGGACGTCGTCGATGCGGCCGTCGACGGTGGCGGCGGGGACCCCGTACAGCTCGGCGTGGAACCGCAGGTTCTGCTCGGCGCTGAGGTAGACGTCGAGCGTGGGGTCCTGGAAGACCAGGCCGATGCGGCGACGGACCTCGTCGCGGTGGGTGCGGACGTCGAACCCGGCGACCTCGGCCCGGCCCTCGGTGGCCGAGGCCAGGGTGCACAGGATGTTGATCGTGGTCGACTTGCCCGCGCCGTTGGGGCCGAGGAAGCCGAAGGTCTCCCCGGGGTGGACGTCAAGGTCGATCCCGGCGACGGCCTCGATGTCGCCGAAGCGCTTCACGAGGCCCCGGACGTGGATCGCCGGTGGGCCGGTGGGGGCGTGGGCCGTCATGGCATCTCCGTTCGTTGGCCTCGTCAACGCTAGAGGGAGCCACCCCATATGGCAAGGCAGTTCCAACTATTGGTGCTGTCAACGATTGTGGTAGCCTGCACCTGTGGGCGCGTTCCCCCAACCCGATCTCGGACCCTGGATCCACCGGGTCGCGCACCTGACCAAGCGGGCCATGGCCGAGCGCCTGGCCGCCGAGCGCTGGCTCCAGGAGAAGGGCTTCCGGCCTCCCTGCATCGGGGCGCTCCACGCCGTCGCCCACCACCAGCCCATGTCGCAGCGCGAGCTCAGCGAGCGCCTCGGGCTCGACCCGAGCGACACCGTCGACGTGGTCGACATCCTCGAGCGCGCCGGCTACGTCAGCCGCCACCGCGACCCTGCCGACCGCCGCCGCCACGCCCTCACGCTCACCGCCCCGGGCGAGGAGGCCCTGGCCCGGCTGGGCCGGATCATCGGCGAGATCGAGGACGAGATCCTGGCCCCGCTCGACCCGGCCGAGCGGCGGGAGCTCGGCCGCCTGCTGCGCCGGGTCGCCGACCACCACCAGGCGGCCCGCCCGGCGGACGCCGGCTGAGCACCAGGCCGGCCCAACCCTCCGCCACGACCCGCTCGACCTCCACGGCCGGCTCGAAGGCCGCCACCACCTCGTCGGCCTGCCCGGCCAGCACGCCGGCCAGCACCAGGTGGCCCCCGGGTGCCAGGCGAGCACGCAGGTCTCCTGCCATCGCCCGCAGCACCCCGGCGCCGATGTTGGCCACGACCAGGTCGAAGGTCCCCTCGACCTCCGCCCCGGGCGTGCCCGACGCGACGAGCCGGTCGGCCACGCCGTGGCGGCGGGCCAGCGCGGCGGTGGCCCGGACC
>JBFWTJ010000222.1:0-6461 GCA_050247895.1 Acidimicrobiia bacterium | reverse complement strand
GGGCGGCCCGGATCTGCCGCGCCCGTGGTCCGCGGGCGCGGCGGACGGCCCGGATCTGCCGCGCCCGTGGTCCGCGGGCGCGGCGGACGGCCCGGATCTGCCGCGCCCGTGGTCCGCGGGCGCGGCGGACGGCCCGGATCTGTCGGGTCCGTGGTCGCCGGGCGGCGCCGGCGCCGCGGGTGCCGTGGATCCGCTGGGCAGGGGTGCCGGGGACCTGCCGGGCTCCTGGCCGCCCGGTGCCGGGGACCTGCCAGGGCCGTGGTCGGCGGGTGCCGCGGACGGGTCGGGGTTGCCCCACCGGTTCGAGCAGCCGGGTGCGGACGCTTCGCCTTCGTCGTCGCCCCAGGCCGCTTCGCCTTCGCCTTCGGCCCCTCCGCAGGCTGACGTGGAGGCCGATCCGACGGGGGTGGTCGACCCGACCGAGGTCCGACCCGGGCACGAGCCGACCCGGGTGGAGCCCCGTCCTCCCAGCGATCCGACCCGGTACTTCTGAGCCGTGGTCCGCGTCGTCGTGCTCAGCGACACGCACATCCGGCGAGGGTCTTCCCGCCGGTTGCCCGACCGTGCCTACGACGAGCTCCTGCGGGCCGACCTGGTCCTGCACGCCGGCGACGTGGTCGAACGGGACCTGCTCGACGAGCTGGAGGGGTTCGCTCCGGTGCGCGCCGTGCTGGGCAACAACGACCTCGCGCTGGTCGGGGTGCTGCCCGACCAGCGGCTGGTCGACGTCGAGGGGGTGCAGGTGGGGGTGGTCCACGACGCGGGGCCGTCGGCCGGCCGGGCCGCCCGCCTGCGCCGCCGGTTCCCCACGGCCGACGTCGTGGTGTTCGGCCACAGCCACCAGCCGGTGGTGGCGCCGGGGCTCGGCGGCCAGCTCCTGGTCAACCCGGGTTCGCCGACCGAGCGCCGGAGGGCGCCGACCCACACGCTGGCCGTGCTGGAGGTCGACGGCGGCCGCCTCGTCGCGGCCGACCTCGTCGAGCTCTGAGCCCGCGGTCAGGCGAGCAGGTCGAGGCGGGCCAGCCAGAGGCCGGGAGCGTCCACCTCGTTGGGCGTGGGGAGCGCCTCGGGACCCGACCAGAGCCGTCTGAGGCCCTCGTCGCCGGCGCGCTCGCGCACGCCCTCGACGAAGCGGGTGCCCCGGTCGTAGGTCGCCTGGGTCAGCTCGAGGCCCAGCAGGCGCTCCACGAAGCGGTCGGACTCGCTGGCCTCCACCCGTCGCCGGCGCAGGGCCTCGGTCAGCATGGCGTAGTCGGCCAGGAGCCGGCCCCCGACCCGGTCGAGCACGTCGTCGACGACCCCGACGACCACCGCCACCAGCGCGCCCAGGCGGGGCTGGATCGCCTCCTGCTCGGGCGAGCGCAGGGCCCCGAGCAGCGCGCCCGGGTCGCGGAACAGGTCGCCCAGGCCGGCCATCGACGCCGGGTCGCTCAGCTCCACCGGGCCCAGGGCCCGCTGGATCTCCTCGGGATCGGTCCGGAACGAGGCCGCGTAGGCGGCCAGCAGCTCGTCCAGCGCGGCGCGCACGTGGGGGACGCCGAGCACCGCGTGGTGGGCGATCTCGTGGATGCAGACCCACAGGCGCAGGTCGTCGGGCGGCAGGCTCCAGCCCTGGCCGAACTCGTCGAGGTTGGGGACGATGAGCAGCAGCTCGTCGCCCGACCGGGGGATGGGCAGGTCGTACTGGCCGAAGCAGCGGCGGGCCAGGTGGCCGACCATCGAGCCGGCCGTCATGGTCACCATCATCGGCTGGAGCGCCCCGACGAGGCCCTCGAGCATCCCGCCGAAGGGGTCGGCCGGATCGGGCTCGGCCCGGGCCAGGGCCTCGGTGAGGTCGGGCGGGGGACCCAGGGACCCGGCCAGCCGCTCGACCAGCGGCCGGTAGGCGGCGAGCGTGTCGCCCACCCAGCGGGTGCGGTTGACCGGCAGCACGCTCAGCGCGCCGCCACCGGGGCTGGTGGGCAGGCCGGTCAGGTCGGCGACGTGGAGCTCGGCGACCCGGGCCAGCTGCTCGATCCGCATCCGCTCGACGGGGTCGACGTTGGCCTCGCTGGTGCCCCCCGTGGCGATGCCGACGGCGAGCTGGCGGGCGTTCTCCCAGCCGGCACCCCCCGCGCCACCCAGCATCTTGGCCAGCTCACCCAGGAAGGGGATGCCCCCGAAGGGGCCGTCGGCACCGAATGGACCGGGTTCGCTCACACGGGCAGCCTAGGGGGATGGCTTGGCGACCCCGCGTGGTCCGAGACGGCGCGCTCCGCCCGGCGGTGCCGGCACGGGGGAGGGCGCACCGGTGACCACGGTCGTGGTGACGGGTGCGGCGAGCGCCCTGGGCCGGGCGGTGTGCGAGCTGGCCGCGGCCGACCCCGAGGTCGACGAGGTCGTGGCCGTCGACCGGCGGGCCGTGGCACCGACCCACCCCAAGGTGCGGTCCCGGGTGGCCGACCTGGCCACCGGGTCGTTGGCCGAGCTGTTCGAGTCCGGCACCGAGGTCCTGCACCTGGCCCAGTCGACGCGGCTGGTGCCGCGGCCCGACGACCTGCCCGACGCCGACCTGGTCGGCCGGGTGCTGGAGGGCGTCGAGCAGGCCGGCGTCGAGCACGTGGTGCTCATGTCCAGCGCCGCGGCCTACGGCGCCTGGGCCAACAACCCCGTCCCGCTCACCGAGGACGCGCCCCTGCGGCCCAACCCGGGCGTGGTCCACGCGGCGGAGAAGGCCGAGGTCGAGCGCCTGGCCCGGGAGTGGCGCGACGCCCGTCCCGGCCGCACGGCCACGCTGGTCCGCCCGGCCCCCGTCGTCGCCGACGACCACCCGGGCTGGTTGGCCCGGGCGCTGTCGCGGGGCCCGGTGCCGGTGTCCGACGTCGACCCCCCGGCGCAGTTCCTGCACCTCGACGACCTGGCCTCGGCCGTCGACCTGGCCCGCCGGGCCCACCTGGACGGGCCCCGCAACGTCGCCCCCGACGGCTGGATCCCGGGCGAGACCGTGCGGGCCCTGGCCGGCGGGCCCCGCCTGCGCCTGCCCGAGCGAGCCGCCCTGAAGGTGGCCCGGGCCCGGTGGCGCTGGCACCTGGCACCGACCCCGCCCGAGCTGCTGCCGTACACCGTGCACCCCTGGGTGGTGGCCAACGACCGGATCAAGGCCGAGGGGTGGCAGCCGCGGCGCAGCAACGAGGAGGCCTTCGTGGCCGCCCACCGGGCCGGGCCGTTGAGCTCGATCAGCCCCCGTCGCCGTCAGGAGCTGGCGCTGGGCGCCTCCGCGGCGGGCGTCGTCGCCCTCGGTGCCGGGCTGGTCGGCCTGGTCCGCCAGCGCACCCGTCGTCCCGGGTGAGCCGGCCCGGGCCCGAGCCCGGTCAGGCGTGGTGGCTCTCGGCCGGCCCGGTCGCCTCCACCCACCCCGCGTCCACCGGCTCCACCGGGCCGGCCGGGGCGCGGGCCGCGGCGAGCTCGATCGCCTGGCGCCGCTCGACGGCCCGGCGCAGCGCGTCCGACCGGGCCCGGCCCATCTCGGAGGGGTGCCGCCACAGCCGGTCCTCCGGCGGGAGCAGGACCGGGACGGGCCCGTCGTCGTCCGGGTCGTCGCCAACCACGACGCGCACCGTAGCGGTCGTCCGGGCGCAGGTGGCCGCGCGGTCGCGGCGACGAGGGAGGATCGCGCAGGCCGCCGCGTACAGTTGGAGCGATGCAGGCAACGGAGGGGCTGGAGCCGCCGGCGGGGGGTGACACGTGGCTCGGCCTGTCGGGGGTCGAGCTGCCCGTGGCCCGTGCGCAGACCTGGGTCGTCCGGCACGACTGCGGGGCCGCGGTCTGCTTCACGGGCACGGCGCGCGACCACAGCCCGGGACGCCCGGGTGTGGAGGTCCTCGAGTACGAGGCCTACGAGGAGCAGGTCGTGCCGCGCCTGGCCGCGGTGGCCGACGGCCTGCGGGCCCGCTGGCCGGAGCTGGGCCGGATCGCGCTGCTGCACCGGGTCGGCCGATTGGAGCCGGGCGACGCCGCGGTGGTGGTGGCGGTCGCCTCGCCGCACCGCGACGCGGCGTTCGAGGCGGCACGCCGGGGCATCGACGAGCTGAAGGCCACGGTGCCGATCTGGAAGCGGGAGACCTGGGCCGAGGGGCGGAGCTGGGGCCTCGAGGCCCAGCACGTGGCGAGGCCGGTCGGATGAGCCCCCTGGTCTTCCTGCTCATCGCGTTCGTCGTCTCGGTGGCCGGGACCCTGGCGCTGTGGCTGCGGCACCGGTCGCCGACCACGTACGACTCGGGGATCCGCGACTTCCAGCGCGAGATGCAGGCCCTCGCGCCCCGCGAGGACGAGCGCGGCCGGCGTCAACGGGACGGGCGGTAGCGGTGGCCCGCGACCTGGCCATCGACCTGGGCACGGCCAACACGCTGGTCTACGAGCGCGGCCGGGGCATCGTGCTCAACGAGCCGACGGTGATCGCCCTCAACGAGCGCACGCAGGACGTGCTGGCCATGGGCCACGAGGCGTGGCAGATGATCGGCCGGACCCCCGGCTACATCATCGCCGTGCGGCCCCTGCGCCAGGGCGCCATCACCGACTTCGAGATCACCCAGCGCATGATCCGGCTGCTGCTCCACCGGGTCGGGGTGAACCGGTTCAACCGGCCCCGGGTGGTGATCTGCGTGCCGTCGGCCATCACCGAGGTCGAGCGACGGGCGGTGACCGAGGCGGCCCGACGGGCCGGCGCGGCCGACGCCCAGCTCCTCGAGCAGCCCATGGCCGCGGCGATCGGGGCCGGCCTGCCCATCCACGAACCGGTGGCCAACATGGTCATCGACGTCGGCGGCGGTACCTCCGAGACGGCGTTGATCTCGCTCGGGGGCGTCGTGGCCCTGGAGGCGGTGCGCGTCGGGTCCTTCGACTTCGACGGGGCAATCCAGACCTTCGTCCGGCGCGAGTACGGGATCGCGGTCGGCGAGCGCACGGCCGAGGACATCAAGCTGGCCATCGGCTCCGCCTGGCCGGTGCGCGACCAGGTGAAGGCCGAGGTCCGGGGGCGGGACCTGATGAGCGGCCTGCCCAAGACCGTCATCCTGTCGCCCGAGGAGGTGCGGGAGGCGCTGGAGGAGGCGGTGTCGGCGGTGGTCGAGTCGGTCATCGCGTGCCTGGGCCAGAGCCCGCCCGAGCTGGCCCAGGACATCATCCTCAACGGCATGCACCTGGTCGGAGGGGGCGGCCTGCTCGCCGGTCTCGACGAGCGCATCGCCCGGGAGACCGACATCCCCGTGCACCTGGTCGAGGCGCCCCTCGAGTGCGTCGTGCTCGGCGCCGGTCGCTGCATCGAGGCCTACGACCAGCTCAAGGTGATGTTCATGGGCTCCCGCCGCTAGGGCGGGTCCACGGTCCCGACCCCCGAGCCGGACCCGGACCGGGTCCGGCCCGGTCGGCCGGTCAGGTCACGACGAGAGGTCCTCGGCCGCCTGGCGGACCTGCCAGTCCCGGTCGCCGCGGGCCCGCTCGAGGGCGGCGTCGACGTCGGGGCCCTCGAAGGGGGCGAGGGCGATGACGGCCCGGCGCCGCACGGTGGCCCGGTCGCCGGTGGCGGCCAGGATGGCGGGCAGCCCGGCCGGGTCGCCGACCGCGCCGAGCGCGGCGACGGCCGCCTCGCGCACCAGGGGGTCGTCGTGGCCGGTGGTCAGGGCGGCGAGGACCTCGACCGCACCGGGCTCGGGGGGCCGGCGCTCGCCCGTGGCCCACGCCGCGACCTCCACGACGGTGGCGTCGGGGTCGTCCAGCACGGCGAGCAGGGAGGGCGGACCGTCGCCGGGGCGGTGGGCCACGGCCTCGCAGGCCCGGCGCCGGACGCCGGGCGCGGGGTCGGCCAGGGCGGTGGCGAGGTCGGCGCCGGTGAGCCGGCCCATCCGCTCGAGCGCGCCGAGGGCGGCGGCCCGGACCTTGGGCTCGGCGGCGGCGAGCCCGGCGCGAGCTGCGGTCTCGTCTCCCGCGTGGCCGGCCAGGACGACGTCGCCGAGCCCGGGGTCCCGGCGACCGGTCAGCGCAGGGCCCCGTCGAGGATCGACTGGACCACGGCCAGGGCCAGGCCGACCCCGGCGGCCAGGAGCACGCCGAGGAGCACCACCACGACGGCCAGGCCGGCCAGCGCCCGCAGCCGCACCCACCAGGGCACGCCGAGCCGGACGATGACGGGCCGCTCCCGCCGCGCCCGCCGGCCACCCGCCCTGTCGGGCGCCGGGTCGGGCTCGGGCGCCGGACCCGCCCCGGCACGGACGCGTCGGGGCTCGGGGGTGCCGGTGGCCGACGTCGGAGCAGGTCGCGGCTCGGCGGTGGTGGACGGGATCTCCGGGTCGGGTGAGGGCGGCGCCGCAAGGTGGGTCGGGCGCGGCACACCGCCCCGGTCGCCAGGAGAGGGCGGAGGTGTGGCCGAGGGGGGAGCGGGACGCGGCTCGGCGGTGCCGGAGGGGACACCCGTGTCGGGTGAGGGC
>JBFWTJ010000221.1:0-6468 GCA_050247895.1 Acidimicrobiia bacterium | reverse complement strand
CGTGACCCGTCGGCGCCCTTCACCTGGCTGTCGGCGGTGGCCGCCCGCACCGAGCGCCTGCGCCTCGGCACGGCGATCTGGATCGCCGGCCTGCACCACCCGGTCAGCACCTACGAGCAGGTGACGCCCCTGGACCAGGTCTCGGGTGGCCGGGCGATCCTGGGCGTCGGTGCCGGCTACCGGGCCTACGAGTTCGAGGGCCTGGGCGTGGAGTTCGAACGCCGGGGCCGCCGCCTCGACGAGACGCTGGAGATCCTGCGCGGCGCGTGGGCCACCGGGCGCCACGGCTACAAGGGCGAGGTCTTCACGATCCCCGACCTGCCCGTCCACCCGCCCGCCGTGCAGCGGCCGCGCCCCCCGATCCTGGTCGGCGGCACGTCGCCGGCGGCGATCCGCCGGGCGGCCCGGCTCGGCGACGGCTGGTTCACGCTGCCCATGGAGACGCTGCCGGTGGTGCGCGACCTGGCCGATCGGTACCGGGCCGAGTGCGCCGCGGCGGGGACCACGCCGTACATCTGCCTGATGCGCCAGGCCTGGGTGGCGCCCACGCTGGCCGACGTCGACCGGGAGTGGCTCGACAAGGTCCAGCGGTTCCACCGGTACTACTGGGAGACGGGCACCCGGGGCGACGACCGGGATCCGGTGCTCCGACGGGTCGGCGAGGGCGAGCGGGTCGACCTGGAGACCTTCGTGCGGGACCGGGCCATCGCCGGGACACCCGAGCTGTGCGCGCAGGAGCTGCGCCGTTGGCACGAGGCGATCGGCTTCGACGAGGTGTGCCTGATCTTCCTGGCCAAGCCCGTGCCCCAGCCCGAGCTCGACCGGTCGGTGCGCCTGTTCGCGGAGGAGGTCGTGACCCGGTACGACGAGCCGGCGGCCCTCTGACGGTTCGACCGACCGCTTGACGTTGAGCGTACGATCCCGATGCTGAGACGTCGGTTCGACGGGGGGATGGACGATGGGCGATCCGCTGGGTGACCTGCACGACCGGGAGGCGATCCGCCACCTGTTAAACCTCTACTGCCGGGCCTTCGACCGCCAGGACTGGGACCTGGTGCGCGCCGTCTACTGGCCCGACGCCTACGACGACCACGGGGCCTACAAGGGTGGCATCGAGGGGCTGATCGAGTACGCCGCCGACGTCATGTCCCGGGCCGAGGCCAACCAGCACACCCTGGGCACGTCGATCATCGAGGTCGAAGGCGACGAGGCCCACTGCGAGTCGTACTTCGTGGGCCGCACCCTGCGGAAGCCGGAGCCCGACGGGCGCCAGCTGCTGACCGAGATGTACGGCCGCTACGTCGACCGCTTCGAGAAGCGGGACGGCGAGTGGCGCATCGCGCACCGGGTCTGCGTGCTGGACATGCGCGACCAGCGCGAGCAGCAGCTGACCCCGTCGCCGGTCCACGACGAGATGGTGCGTGGCCGCCGCGACCGGTCCGACGCCATCTACCAGCGCCCGCTGGCCACCCGGTAGCAGCCGACCCCGGAGCGCCCGGCGTCCTCCGGCCGGCCTCGGCGCGACGCGCGTGCCGGCAGGCCACCCGGCCAACGGCCCAGCCTCGGTCGCCGCGGTCGTCCGGCGGGGACCACGTCGACACCCGGGAGGCGTCGTCGCGGGGCCGTGCGAGACTCGCGACCGGTGCCCGAGATGTTCTCCGACGAGTGGCTGGCGGCCCTGGAGGCCGCGGCGCGCTCGGCCGGGATCCGCGCCGAGGATCGGCCGCTGGTCCTCCAGCAGGTCGTCACCGACGGGCGTGCCCGGTCCCTCGACGGCCCGAGCCCGTTCGACCGCGGGGGCGACGGGCACCTGCCCGACGCAGGTCCGCCCGCCACCGAGGGCAGCAGGGGCAACGGCGACGGCAGCAGCACCGGCGAGGTGGCCTACGTCATCCGGATCGACCGCGAGGGCGTGACCGTGCGGCCGGGTCGTGCCGCCGACGCGGACGTCACCTTCACCCAGGACCGGGCCACGGCCGCGGCGGTCCAGGCCGGCACCCTGTCGGCCCAGGCGGCCTTCATGGCCGGGCGGATCCGCCTCGGCGGCGACCTCGGTCGGCTCACGGGCGACGCCCGGACCCTGGCCGCGCTGGTCGGCTCGTTCCGGGGCCCGGGTGGGGCGAGGAGCTGAACCGTGCCCGAGCTACCCGAGATCCAGGCGCACGTCGAACGGCTCGAAGCGGAGTTCGGCGGTGCGGTCCTGGAGGGCTTCCGGCCGCTGGCCTTCACCGCGCTCAAGACCTTCGACCCACCGCCCGACGCGGCCTACGGCCGGGCACTGGGCGGGATGCGGCGACGGGGCAAGTACCTGCTGGCCGACTTCGACGGGATCACCTTCGTGGTCCACCTGATGCAGGGCGGGCGCCTGAAGCCCGACGAGAAGCAGGCGCCCAAGCCCCGGTTCGGCCAGGCCCGGTGGCGCTTCACCGACGGCCGGGCCCTGCTGCTCACCGAGGCCGGCACCGAGCGCAAGGCGGGCGTCTGGGTGCTCGCCGGCGACCCCGAGGGCCAGGATCCCCTCGACCGCCTCGGGCCAGACGCCGACACGCTCGACGTCGACGCCCTGGCCGGGCTGCTGGCGGCCAACAGCGGGCGCCTGCACGGCTTCCTGCGCGACCAGCGCGCCCTGGCCGGCCTGGGCCGGCGGCTGGCCAACG
The DNA here is from genome assembly GCA_050247895.1 of Acidimicrobiia bacterium. Taxonomy (GTDB): domain Bacteria; phylum Actinomycetota; class Acidimicrobiia; order Acidimicrobiales; family VFJN01; genus CAVPEW01. The sequence goes on along the minus strand of JBFWTJ010000221.1, from coordinate 3,811 downwards.
AGGTCTGCCACCGGGCCCGGCTGTCGCCGTTCGCCAACACGGCCCGCCTCGATCGGGCCGAGGTCGAGCGGCTCCACGAGGCCATCGGCGCCTGCATCGCCGAGGGCCTGGCCCACGAGCGGACCCTGAGCGCGATGAGCGCCTCGGCCGACCGACCCGGCGCCGTCCACCACCGGGTCGGCGAGCCGTGCCCCCGTTGCGGCGACGCGATCCGGTCCGTCGAGTACCGGACCTACACCGTGGCCTACTGCCCGACCTGCCAGACCGGGGGCAAGGTCCTGGCCGACAACACGACCTCGAGGTTCCTCAAGTAGGGGTCAGACCAGGCCGAGGTCGCGCACCGCGTCGCGCTCGGCGGCCAGCTCGGCCACGCTGGCGTCGATGCGGGCCCGGCTGAACTCGTCGACGTCGAGGCCCTGCACGATCTCGTAGGCGCCGTCACGGCAGGTCACCGGGAACGACGAGATGAGGCCCTCGGGAACGCCGTAGCTCCCGTCGCTGACGATCGCCATGGAGACCCAGTCGTCCTCGGCGGTGCCCAGCGACCAGCTCCGGACGTGGTCGACCGCCGCGTTGGCGGCCGATGCGGCCGAGGAGAGGCCGCGGGCCTTGATCACCGCGGCGCCCCGCTGCTGCACGGTGGGGATGAAGTCGCCCTCGAGCCAGGCCTGGTCGCGCCCGACGGCCTCGAAGGCCGGCCGACCGTCGACCTCGGCGTGGAACACGTCGGGGTACTGGGTCGCCGAGTGGTTGCCCCAGATGGTCATCCGGGTGACCGAGTTGCCGTGCACGCCGGCCTTGGTGGCGAGCTGGGCGATGGCCCGGTTGTGGTCGAGCCGGGTCATGGCGGTGAAGCGGCCCGGGTCGAGGTCCTTGGCGTTGCTCTGGGCGATCAGGGCGTTGGTGTTGGCCGGGTTGCCGACCACCAGGACCTTCACGTCCCGCTTGGCGCTGCGCGAGAGCGCCTCGCCCTGGGGCTTGAAGATCCCGCCGTTGGCCGACAGGAGGTCGGCCCGCTCCATGCCGTCCTTGCGGGGCATGGCGCCCACGAGCAGGGCCACGTCGGCGTCGCCGAAGGCCACGTCGGCGTCGTCGGTCTTGACGATGCCGTCGAGGAGCGGGAACGCGCAGTCCTCGAGCTCCATGGCCACGCCGTCGAGCGCGCCCAGCGCAGGGGTGATCTCCAGGAGCTGGAGGACCACCGGCTGGTCGGGGCCGAGCATCGAACCGGAGGCGATGCGGAAGAGCAGCGAGTAGCCGATCTGGCCGGCAGCACCGGTGACGGCGACGCGGACGGGAGCCTTCGAGTCAGCCATGGACGAAACCTAGGGCCGCGGCGCCCGTGCCGACAAAGCCGCTCAGAGCTGGAGCGACTTGGTCTGGAGGAACTCCTCGAACCCGGCGACGCCGTACTCGCGCCCGTAGCCCGACCGCTTGTACCCGCCGAAGGGCGCGAGCGGGTTGAAGGCCCCGCCGTTGATCTCGACCTGGCCGGTGCGCAGGCGCCGGGCCACCTCCTTGGCCCGCTCGGCGTCGGCGGACCAGACGCCGCCGGCGAGGCCGTAGGGCGAGTCGTTGGCGACGGCCACGGCGTCCTCGACGGTGTCGTAGGCCAGGATGGCCAGGACCGGGCCGAAGATCTCCTCCCGGGCGATCACCATGTCGTTGCGGACCTCGGAGAACACGGTGGGCTCGACGTAGTAGCCGCCGGCCAGGGACTCGTCGGCGGGCGGTTCGGCGCCGCCGACGACGAGCTTGGCCCCCTCCTCGATCCCCCGGCGGACGTAGTCGCGCACCCGCTCGACCTGGGCCCGGCTGGCCAGGGGGCCGAGCGTGGCCCGCTCGGCGAAGGGGTCCGACGGGCGGAACCGGGCCTGCACGTGGTCGGCCGCGATCCGCTCGGCGTCGGCCAGGCGGCTGCGGGGCACCAGCATCCGGGTCAGCGCGGTGCAGGTCTGGCCGGAGTTCAGGTAGCACTTCTGGACCCCGTCGCGCACCGCTGCCTCGAACCCGGCGTCGTCGAGGTCGTCGAGCAGGAGGTTGGCCGACTTGCCGCCGAGCTCGAGGGTGACCCGGGTGATGTTGGCCGCCGCGGCGGCGGCGACCTCGGCCCCGGCCCGGGCCGAGCCGGTGAACGAGACGAGGTCGACCCGCGGGTCGCGGACCAGGGCGTCGCCCACCACCGCACCGGTCCCGGTGACGAGGTTGAAGGTGCCGGGGGGCAGTCCGGCGTCGTGGGCGATCTCGGCCAGGAGGAAGGCGTCGAGCGGGGCGACCTCGCTGGGCTTGAGCACCACGGTGCAGCCGGCGGCCAGGGCGTAGGCGACCTTGGCCGCGATCTGGTGGAGGGGGTAGTTCCAGGGGGTGATGCAGCCCACGACGCCGACGGGCTCCTTGACCACCAGGCTGTTGCCGAGCTCGGACTCGTACTCGTAGGTGCGGGCGATCTCGGCCGCGGCGTTGAAGGAGTTGATGGGCAGGCCGACCTGGACCAGGCCGCTGAGCCACTTGGGCATGCCGACCTCGCGGGTGACCACGGTGGCGATCTCGTCGAGGCGGGCGGCCAGGCCCTCGGCGATCCGGGTGCAGGCCTTGGCCCGCTCGTCGACCGGCGTGGCGGCCCATCCCTCGAACGCCGCCACCGCAGCCCCCACGGCCGCGTCGACGTCGGCCGGCGTGCCCTCGGGCACCGACCCCATGACCGTGCCGTCGGTCGAGTCGAACACGTCGATCCGGCCGGTGCCCGCCGGGCGGACCCAGGCCCCGTCGACGTAGAGCTGGTCGTGGTGCACGGGATCCCCCTGGGGTCGGTCACGGCGGTCGGTCACGGACGGTGGCGACGCTACCGGCACGGTGCGACGGGCCGCGCGCCCTCGGTGGCTCGTGAACGTCGGTCTCGGCCCGACCGCTAGCGTGACCGGACATGGCGAAGATCAAGGTGGAGAACCCCGTCGTCGAGCTCGACGGCGACGAGATGACCCGGATCATCTGGCAGTTCACCAAGGACAAGCTGATCCTGCCGTACCTCGACGTCGACCTCAGGTACTACGACCTGGGCATCGAGAAGCGGGACGAGACCGAGGACCAGATCACGATCGACGCCGCCAACGCCATCAAGGAGCACGGCGTCGGGGTCAAGTGCGCCACGATCACGCCCGACGAGGCCCGCGTCGCCGAGTTCGGCCTGAAGAAGATGTGGCGGTCGCCCAACGGCACGATCCGCAACATCCTGGGCGGCGTCGTCTTCCGCGAGCCGATCATCTGCTCGAACGTGCCCCGCCTGGTCCCCGGGTGGACGAAGCCGATCGTGATCGGCCGCCACGCCCACGGCGACCAGTACAAGGCCACCGACTTCGTCGTCCCCGGGCCCGGCACCGTCACCATCAGCTACGTCCCCGACGACGGCGGCGAGCCGATCGAGCTCGAGGTGGCCAAGTACCCGGGCGGCGGGGTGGCCATGGGCATGTTCAACTTCGACGACTCGATCCGCGACTTCGCCCGGGCGTCGCTGCGCTACGGCCTCGACCGTGGCTACCCCGTCTACCTGTCGACCAAGAACACGATCCTGAAGGCCTACGACGGGCGCTTCAAGGACCTCTTCGCCGAGGTGTTCGAGGCCGAGTTCAAGGCCGATTTCGATGCCGCCGGGCTGACCTACGAGCACCGGCTCATCGACGACATGGTCGCCGCCGCCATGAAGTGGGAGGGCGGCTACGTGTGGGCCTGCAAGAACTACGACGGTGACGTGCAGTCCGACACCGTGGCCCAGGGCTTCGGCTCGCTCGGTCTCATGACCAGCGTCCTGATGACC
>JBFWTJ010000220.1:0-6481 GCA_050247895.1 Acidimicrobiia bacterium | reverse complement strand
GGGGCGACCGGGTCGCCCTGGTCGCCGACGCCGGCCTCGTGTACTTCGACGTCTACCTGGCCGCGGCCTGGATCGGCGCCGCCGTGGTCCCGGTCAACACCCGGCTGGCCGGTCCCGAGGGCGACTACATCGTGGGCCACGCCGAACCGGCCCTGGCCGTCGCCGACGCCGCCCACCTCGACCTGCTCCCGGCCGGCGCGCCGTTCCCCGTCGTGGACTGCGGCTCGGACGCCTACGCCGAGATGGCCGCCGGCGACCCCGTCGCCGTCGACGCCGAGGACCGCGACGTCGCCCTGATCATCTACACCAGCGGGACCACCGGTCGGCCCAAGGGCGTGTGCCTGACCCAGGCCGCCCTGGCCTTCAACGCCCTGGCCTCGGGCGTCGGCCAGCGGTTCGTGCCCGACGACGTGTTCCTGTCGCTCACCCCGCTGTACCACGCGGCCTGCGCCACCCGCGTCTACACGATGCTCCTCGACGGCCAGTGCAACCTGGTCCTGCCCCGCTTCGACGAGGCCCGGGCCCTGCGGGCCATGGAGGAGCACGGCGTCACCTCGACCCTGGTCGTGCCGGTCCAGCTCCGCCGCCTCGTCGAGTGCCCCTCGTTCGCCGCCACCGACCTGTCCCGGCTCCGCCTGGTCATGTACGGCGCGGCCCCGACCGACGACGGGCTGATCGAGCGGGCCCGGGCCGCGTTCGGCAAGGTCCTCCACCAGGGCTACGGGCTCAGCGAGGCGGTGACCAACCTCACCGCCTTCGGGCCCGAGGACCACGAGCTCATCGACGAGCGGCCCGAGCTGCTCGGCTCGTGCGGGCGGGTGACCCCCGGCGTGGCCATCGAGCTGCGCGACGGCGACGGCCGGGTCGTGCCCGACGGCGAGGTGGGCGAGATCTGGGTCCGCACCGACAAGGTCATGGCCGGCTACTGGCGCGACCCGGCGGCGACGGCCGAGACGGTCGTGGACGGGTGGCTGCGCACCGGCGACCTGGCCCGGCGCACCGCCGACGGCTACTTCTTCATCGCCGGGCGGGCCAAGGACATGCTCATCAGCGGGGGCGTGAACATCTACCCGCTGGAGATCGAGGCCGTCCTCTACGAGCACCCGTCGGTGGTCGACGCGGGCGTGATCGGCGTGCCCGACGAGCGCTGGGGGGAGGTGCCGGCGGCCTTCGTCACGCTGCGGCCCGGCGCCGCCTGGGACGAGGCCGAGGTGCGGGCCTTCTGCGAGCAGCGCCTCAGCCGCATCAAGGTCCCGAGCCGGTTCACGGTGATCGACGAGTTCCCGCGCACCGAGAACGGCAAGATCCGCAAGCGCGACCTGGCCGTGTCCGACCCGGACCCGACCGTCGCGGCCCGATGAGCGAACCGGGGGGAGACACGTGAGCATCCTGGAGAAGTGCGCCGCGGTGACCGTGGTGCGGACCATCGACGAGATGGGGGAGATCGCCCGGACCGCCGAGCGCCTCGGCTACTGGGGCGTCGGCGTGTCCGACTCGCCGCTCCTCTACCACGAGATGTACCCGGCCATCACCTGGCTGCTGGGCCAGACCGAGCGGATCAAGGTCGCCACCAACGTCACCAACCCGGTGTCGCGCCACTGGACGGTCCACGCGTCCAGCGCCCGGACCCTCGACGACATCGCCCCGGGCCGCTTCCTGCTCGGCCTGGCCGTGGGCGACGGCGCCGTGCACTCCATCGGCCGCAAGCCGGCCACCCGCAAGGAGCTGGCCCAGGTCGTGCGGGACATGCGCCCCCACACGCCCGACAGCGTGCCCATCCACCTGGCCGTGAGCGGCCCCAAGGTCGCCGCCACCGCCGGCGAGGTCGCCGACGGGATCATCGTGTCGACCGGCAACGACCCGGCGGCCATCAAGGGCCTGGTCGACATCAGCCGGGCCCACGCGCCCGGCCCGATCGAGGCCTGGGCCCTGCTCAACTTCTCGGTCGTCGAGGACGAGTCCCAGGTCGCCTCGGCCCGGGAGCGGGCCATGCCGGTGTCGATGGCCATGAGCCGGTTCTCGCTGGCCGAGACCCTCGACGGCAAGGCCGTGCCCGAGCACCTCCACGACCGGATCCGCACGGCCTTCGCCCGCTACGACCACAACCACCACGCCGAGCTGGGCTCGGCCAACCCCAACGCCCACATCTTCGACGAGGACCCCGAGGCCTACGACTACCTCATCGACCGGTTCTGCATCGTGGACACGCCGGCCGGCTGCGTGGCCCGCCTGGAGCGGATCCTCGAGGAGGCCGACCTGGACGGGATCTGGCTGGTCGTGGGCGGCGACGACCCCGTCGGCGAGCTGACACGCCTGGCGACCGGGATCGCCTGAGGCGCAGACTTCCCCCCGATGGACCTCACCTGGAGCGACGAGGAGGAGGCCTTCCGGGCCACGGCCCGGACCTGGCTGGCCGAGCACCTCGCCGCCTGGCGGGACGACATCGGGGGCGAGCCGGCCTCGGGCGACACCGCCGAGGGCTTCGCCCAGCACCTCCTGTGGGAGCGGCGGCTGTTCCGGGACCGCTGGGCCGCCGTGTCCTGGGCCCCCGAGCACGGGGGCCGGGGCGCGTCGCTGTGGGAGTGGCTGATCTTCGAGGACGAGTACTACCGGGCCGGCGGGCCCCAGCGGATCACCCAGAACGGCATCTTCCTGCTCGCCCCGTCGATCTACGAGTTCGGCACGGCGGCCCAGCGGGACGGGATCCTGCCCCGCATGGCCGCGGCGGACGACCTGTGGTGCCAGGGGTGGTCCGAGCCCAACGCGGGCAGCGACCTGGCCTCGGTCACCAGCCGGGCCCGCCGGGTCGAGGGCGGCTGGGTCCTCGACGGCCAGAAGACCTGGACGACCCGGGGCGCGTTCTGCACCCACCTGTTCGGGCTCTTCCGCACCGACCCCGACTCGGTCCGCCACCGGGGCCTGACCTACCTCCTGGTGCCGCTCGACACGCCGGGCGTGGTGGTCCGGGGCTTCGGCCGCCTCGACGGCGACGAGGGCTTCGCCGAGGTGTTCTTCGAGGACGCCTTCCTGGCCGACGACGCCGTCCCCGGCGGGGTCGTGCTGGGCGAGCCCGGCGGCGGGTGGGGGGTCGCCATGGCCACGGCCGGCTCGGAGCGGGGCCTGACCCTGCGCTCCCCGGGCCGCTTCCTGGCCACGGCGCGGCGCCTGGTCGACGAGCGGCGGGCCCGGGGCGACGACGACCCGTTGCGCCGCCGGCGGCTGGCCGACGCCTGGATGAAGGCCGAGGCCTACCAGCTCCACACCCTGCGGACCGTCACCGCGCTGGCCGCGGGGGCCAAGGCCGGCGCCGAGGCCAGCCTGACCAAGATCTGGTGGTCGCAGCTCGACGTGGAGCTCCACCAGCTCGCCCTGGACCTGCTCGGCCCCGAGGCCGAGCAGGAGGGGCCGTGGTCCAAGGGCTGGCAGTTCTCGCTGTCGGGGCCGATCTACGCCGGCACCAACGAGATCCAGCGCAACATCGCGGCCGAACGGCTCCTGGGGCTCCCCCGCCGATGAGGTTCGCCTGGACCGACGACCAGCTCTCGTTCCGCGACGCGGCCCGCGACCTGCTGGCCAAGGAGTGCGACCCCGCCGCGGTGCGCGCCGCCTGGACCGCGCCGGCCGGCGCGCTGGATCGTGGGGTGTGGGCCGCGCTCGAGGCCATGGGCGTGCTCGCCGTGCTGGTCCCCGAGGCCGACGGGGGGCTCGGCCTCGACGAGCGCTTCCTGGTGCCCGTGGTGGAGGAGTCGGGCCGGGCCGCGCTGGCCCACCCCCTGGTGGAGACGGCGCTGGTCGGCGCCCCGCTGGGCCTGACCGGCATGGTGGCCACCGACCTGGGCGGCCCGCTGGTGCCCTGCGCGGCCGACGCCGAGGTGCTCCTGGTCCACCGGGACGGGGTCCTGCGGGCCCACCGGCCCGACGAGGTCGTGCTCGAACCGGTGGCCACCGTCGACGGGGCCCGCCGGGCGGCACGGGTCGAGCCCACCGGGGCCGGCACGCTGGTCGCCGACGACCCGGGCGTGGTCGCCCTGGCCTTCGACCGGGGAGCGCTGGGCGTGGCCGCCCAGCTCGTCGGGCTGTGCCGGGCCATGCTCGACCTGACCGTGGCCTACGTGGTGCAGCGCCAGCAGTTCGGCGTCCCCATCGGCAGCTTCCAGGCGGTCAAGCACCACCTGGCCGACGCCCTGCTCGCCGTGGAGCTGGCCGCCCCGGCGGTGGCCCGGGCCGCCGACAGCGTGGCCCGCGACGTGCCCGAGCGGACCCGCGACGTCTCCATGGCCAAGGCCATGGCGACCGACGCGGCCGACGTGACGGGCCGGGCCGCGCTCCAGTGCCACGGGGCGATCGGCTACACCGTCGAGCACGACCTGCACCTGTACCTGAAGCGGTCCTGGGCCCTGGCCCGGTCCTGGGGCGACCGCTCGTTCCACGCCGACCGGGTCGCCGACGCCATCGGCGCCTGAGCGCGACGGTCGGGTCACCACAGAGCGGAGGCGACGATGCGACTGGCCACGATCCGGCTCCCGGGCCGCACGACCGCGGTGCGGGCCGAGGGCGACGAGGCGGTCGAGCTCGACGCGCCCGACCTCGGCGCGCTGCTGGCCGACCCGGCCTGGCGGGCCCGGGCCGAGGCCGCGTCGGGGGCCCGCCACCGGATCGACGGGCTCGACCTCGCCCCGCCGGTCCCCCGGCCCGACAAGGTCGTGTGCGTGGGCCTCAACTACCGGGACCACATCGCCGAGTTCGACCGGGAGACCCCCGAGCACCCCACGCTGTTCGCCAAGTTCAGCGGGGCGCTGATCGGCGCCCACGACGACATCGAGCTGCCCTGGGCGTCGGAGAAGGCCGATTGGGAGGCCGAGCTCGGCGTGGTGGTGGGCGCGCCGCTGCGCAACCCGACCCGCGCCGAGGCGCTGGCCGGCATCGCCGGCTACACGGTGGTGAACGACGTGTCGGTGCGCGACTGGCAGTACCGCACCAGCGAGTGGCTCCAGGGCAAGACCTGGGAGCGCACGACGCCGGTCGGGCCCTGGCTGGTCACCGCGGACGAGTCGCCCGGGCCGTCGCGCACCATCGAGTGCCTGGTCGACGGCGAGTCGATGCAGCTCGCCGACACGGCCGACATGATCTTCGACCCGGCCGACGTGGTGGCCTACGTGGCCACCTTCATCACCCTGCTGCCCGGCGACCTGATCGCCACCGGCACGCCCTCGGGCGTCGGCTCGGGCCGCAAGCCCCGCCGGTTCCTGGTCGAAGGCGAGGTGGTCACGACCCGGATCGAGGGCGTGGGCGAGCTCCGCAACCGCTGCCGCCGCACGCCCCCGACCCGCTGACCTGTCGCGGTCCTCAGTCCCCGGCGGGGACGTCGAGGTCCAGGTTCTCGATGGCCTCGTTGACGAACGAGTTGTCGACGAGGTCGGCGAAGGACACGTCGACCTGCTGGGGTGCGCCCAGGTTGGTCAGGGCGAGGCCCTTGGACACGCCCGTCTCGGTCAGCGCCGGCGTCGGCCCGAAGTTGACCGTGGCGCTCTCGAGGAGCTTCTCGGTCAGGGCGTCGTCGAGCCCGGGCGACACCACGGTCCGGAGGATCTCGAGGGCCTCGTCGGGGTTGTCCTGGACGAACTGCCAGCCCTCGACCCACCCGTCGGCGAAGGCCTGGAAGGTGGCCGGGTTGTCCTCCAGCCCCTTCGCCGCGGCCAACAGCACGATGAAGTCGATCCCCTCGTACTCCTCCAGCTCGCGGTACTCGATCAGCACCACGTCGTCGCCGAGGGCCAGGGTCTGGGGCGGGTTCCACACGAACGCGTCGACCACGTCGCCCTCCAGGCCGGCGAGCATGGCGTCGCCCCCGTCGAAGGGCACCAGCTCGACATCGCCGCTGGTCGAGATGTCCCGGGCCTCGAGGATCCCCGAGGTCTGGGCGTGGACGCCGCCGCCCGGGGCGGTGACCCCGATCCGCAGGCCTGAGCCCTTCAGCTTGGCCAGCTGCTCGTCGGCCGGGTCGCCCGGCTCGATGCCCAGCTCTGCCGCCTTGTCGGCGTCGACGGCCATCCGCAGCTCGGTGGCGTGACCGGAGGTGCCGATCACCTTCACCGGGGCGCCGCTGGCCGACGCGTTGAGGGCGATCGAGATGCTGGGCACGGCGATGTCGGCGCTGCCGCCGAGCAGGGCGGGCACGAAGTCCCGCGACGAGGCCGAGGGCCGGAACTCGACGGTCAGGCCCCGGTCGGCGAAGAAGCCCTCCTCGATGGCGGCGAAGATGGGCAGGACGTTGGCCTGCGGCACGCCGATCACCGTCAGGGTGGTCTTCTCCAGCGGCGCCTCGCTGGTGGTGGTCGACGAGCCGGCCGGCTGGCTGGTCGTCGTGCCGTCGTCGGAACCTGCTTCGTCGTCGTCACCGCCGCAGGCCGCCGCGACCAGGGACAGCGCGGCGACCGCGGCGAGCAGCGTGGACGTCCGTCGCCGCCGGCGACCCGGACGG
>JBFWTJ010000219.1:0-6547 GCA_050247895.1 Acidimicrobiia bacterium | reverse complement strand
ACACCGGCCTTGGACGACGCGTAGGTCGACACGCCGTAGGCGGACGGGGTGCTCACCGAGATGCTGCTGATGTTCACGATGGCGCCACCGGCGGGCATGCGGGGGGCGACGGCGCGGGTGACCCGCATGGTCCCGGCCAGGTACACGGCCAGGACCAGGTCGACGTCGGCCTCCTGCGTCTCGTGCAGCGGCGTCTCCCGCAGCACGCCGGCGCAGTTGACCACCGCGGCGAGCGGGCCGAGGCCCGCGGCGAGCTCCACCGCGGCGGCCACCGAGTCGTTGCTGGTGACGTCGAGCTCGGTGGCGACCAGGGCCGGGTCGGTGGACTCGCCCGGCTCCACGTCGCCGGCCACCACGGTGTGGCCGGCGAGGACGAGGCGCTCTGCGATGGCCCGCCCGATCCCCCGGCCACCTCCGGTGACCAGGGCGACGGTGCCGTCGCTCACTTCCTGTAGCCCTTCAGGCCCTTGCTCTTGTAGAAGTCCTCGATCCGGTCCCACACCTCGTCGGTGCGCAGCATGACCTGGTCGACGATGCCCTCCAGGTCGGCGGCCCGCCGGGAGTCGAGCTGGAGCCCGCTGTCGATGGCCACCATGGCGAAGTAGGGCGCCGGCCAGGGCAGCTCGGCGATCTGGGAGGCGATCTGGTCGAGCTCGTCGGCCAGGCTCTCGTGGGGGACGACACGGCTCACGATGCCGGCGGCGAGGGCCTCCTCGGCGCTGATGACCCGGCCGGTCAGGACCAGGTCCTTGGCCAGCGTGCGGCCGGCGATCTTGGCCAGCCGGCTGGTGCCGCCGACGTCGGGGATGATGCCCATGCGGAGCTGGGGCATGGCGAACACGGCCCGGTCGCTGGCGATGCGCACGTCGGCGGCCAGGGCGACCTCGAAGCCGGCGCCGACGGCGGGGCCGTTGATGGCGGCGACGACGGGCTGGGCGACCCGCTCCAGGCGGTCGGCCGCGTCGGCCCACTTGCGGATGAAGCTCGGGTACTGGGTCTTCTCGATCTCGAGCGAGGTCGGGATGTTGGAGAACTCGACCCCGGCGCAGAAGGCCGGGTCCTCCCCGGTCAGGGTCACGACCTTGCAGCCGTCGTTCTTGGCCGCCAGGTCGAAGGCGGCGTTGAGCTCGTCCCAGGCCTGGTAGTCCAGGGCGTTGCGGCGCTCGGGCCAGGACAGCTTGATGTCCAGCCGGTTGCCGTGGTTGCGGATGTGCAGCCGATCCGACTTCGTCTCTTCCACGAGTTCCCCTCCTCGGTCTATAGTGACATATTACGTGCAAGGGAAGATCTTGCAAGGAGGGGGTCGGAGTTGAAGGTCGGGATCGCCATGGGGCCCGCCCCGCCGTTCGCACCGATGGCCCGGCGGGTGGCCAAGCTGTCCGACGCCGGCTTCGGCTCGTTCTGGTGGCCCGACCACCTCGTCGCCTTCCACTCCCGCGAGCTGTGGGCCACCGGCGGGCTGGCCGAGGTCCAACCCGACCCCAACGTCTACGCCGACCCGTTCGTCTGCATGGCCGCCTGCGCCGCGTCGACGCCCGACGGCCTCCTCGGCGTGTGCGTGACCGACGCCATCCGGCGCATGCCGGCCACGCTGGCCCAGACCGTCATGACCCTGGACCACCTGGCCCCGGGCCGCATCGTGCTGGGCCTGGGTGCGGGGGAGCTGGCCAACTACGGGCCCTACGGGCTCAGCGTGAAGTCGCCGGCCACGGTGCTGGAGAACGCCGCGGCCCAGATCCGCCGGCTCATCGACGACCCCGGGCCCGACGAGGCCGGCGCGGTGCTCGGCATCCGGCCCCCGGAGGGATCTCGGGGCCCCCAGCTCTGGCTGGCCGCCCACGGACCCCGCGGGCTGGCCGCCACCGGCCGGTACGCCGACGGCTGGATCCCCAACTGGCTGCCCGTCGAGGGCTGGCGAGCCGGGCGGGACGCCGTGGCGCGGGCCGCGCAGGACGCGGGGCGCGATCCCTCGGTGCTGACCTACGCCCTGTCGGTGCAGGTCGTCGTGCAGCCGACCCACGAGCAGGCCGTCGAGCTGCTCGAGCACCCGGTCCTCAAGGCCTTCGCCCTGCTGCTGCCGCCGGAGCGCTTCGCCGAGGTCGGCGCCGAGCACCCGCTCGAGGGCGGGGGGCTGCACCACATGGTGGCCAGCGCCATGGGCGCCGAGCAGCTCGAGGCGGCCCGGGCCGTGCCGAGCGAGGTCGTGCGCTCGCTCTACCTGCACGGCACCCCGGCCGAGGTGGTCGAGCAGATCCGGGCGTACGGTGATCCCGACCACGTCGTGCTGTGGGACCCGGTCCCGCTGGCCGACCTGAGCGCCGGACGAGCGGCCGGCGAGGGGTGCGCGGAGATCGTGCGCCTGCTGGCCTGACAGGGAGGAACGACATCGATGGCAGAGCTCTCCGGCGTGAGGGGCAAGCGGATCATCATCACCGGCGGCGGTGGCGGGCTCGGGTCGGTCATGGCCGCCGAGATGTGCCGGCTGGGGGCGCGGGTCCTGGTCTGCGGCCGGACCCAGGAGACCCTCGACGCGGTGGTCGAGTCGGTGGCCAAGGAGAGCGGTCCCGATGTGATCGCCACGGCGACCTGCGACGTGCGGGACCCGGCCACGGTGGCGGCGATGGTCGACGTGGCGTACGAACGCTTCGGCGGCGTCGACGGGCTGGTCAACAACGCCTCGGGCCTGTTCCCGGTCCACGCCGAGGAGCTGTCGCCCAACGGCTTCCGGGCCGTGATCGACATCGTCCTCCAGGGCACCTTCAACTGCACCCGCGAGGTCGCCGTGCGCTGGATCGACGCCGGTGAGCCGGGCGCGGTGGTCAGCATCCTCACGCCCTACGCCTGGATGGGCGGGCCGGGCATCTCCCACACCGCCGCGGCCAAGGGCGGGGTGCTGAACCTGAGCCGGACCCTGGCCGTCGAGTGGGCGCCCAAGAAGATCCGGGTCAACTGCGTGGCCCCGGGGTGGATGCTGGTCGGGGGGACGGCCCTGATGGCGTCGTCGCCCGAGTCCGAGCAGCGCCTGCTGTCCTCCATCCCCGCCGGCCGCTTCCTCGAGGCCGAGGAGACGGCCCGGGCGGTGGCCTACCTGCTGTCCGACGACGCCAGCTACGTCAACGGGCACTGCCTGACCATCGACGGCGGCCACCACCTGTCGAAGGGGATGTTCGAGTTCATGGACGGGATCCCGGGACGGGGGTGATCGTGTGCTGATCAGCGACATCGTCCGCCGCAACGCGGCGTACTTCGGCGATGCCGAGGCGCTGCACGTGCCGGGCGGGCGCAGCTCGACCTGGACCGAGATGGACGAGCGGACGAACCGCTGCGCCCGGGCGCTGCTGGACCTGGGCCTGGTCAAGGGCGACCGCCTGTCGGCGTTCATGCCCAACTGCGGTGAGTACCTCGACTTCTACTTCAGCTGCGCGAAGTCGGGGATCATCGGCGCCGCCCTCAACATCCGGCTGACGGCCAAGGAGCTGGGCAGCTACCTGGCCACCGTGGAGCCCTCGGCGATCCTGGTGCACGCCGACCTGGCCGCCCAGGCGTCCGAGCTCATCGCCCGGGTTCCCTCGATCCGCCACGTCATCGGGGTGGGCCCGGACCACGGCTTCGACCTCGACCTCGAAGCGCTGCTCGCGGCGCAGGAGCCGACCGACCCGGGTTGCGACGTGGACGAGCACGACCTCTACCAGCTCGGGGCGACCAGCGGGACCACGGGCATCCCCAAGGCGGCGATGCTGTCGCACCGCAACGCCATCGCGGCCATCAGCAACTGGATGGCCGAGACCTGGATCCCCGAGATGGGGACCTGCCTGCAGACCATCCCGTACTTCTTCAACCCGGGTGGGCCCTCGGGCATGCAGCCGGTGCTGATGAAGGGCGGGCGCTCGATCATCCCGCCGGCGTTCGAGGCGGGGAGCTTCATGCGCCTGGTCGAGGAGCACCGGGTGACGCACTCGATCCTGGTGCCGACGATGATCGGCATGGTCCTCAACCATCCGGACCGGGACAAGTACGACCTCAGCTCGCTGAAGGTGCTCATGTGCGGCGGCTCGTCGTTGTCGCGCGAGCAGCTCATCGGCGTGCAGCAGCTGTTCGGGCGCCGTTCCTTCTACCCCCAGTTCGGCATGGCCGAGACCTACTCGTGCGGCACGCTGCTGCGACCCGAGGACCAGATCACCGACGGGACGCCCGAGCAGGTCAAGCGCCTGGCGTCGGTGGGCAAGCCGCACGTCCTGATGCAGATGCGCGTCGTCGACGCCGAGGGCAAGGACGTGCCCCACGACGACGAGACGCCGGGCGAGCTGTGGGTCAAGGGCGACACGGTGTCGTCGGGCTACTTCCGCATGCCCGAGGAGACCGCCGGCTCGCGCGAGGGGGAGTGGTTCAAGTCCGGCGACATCGGCGTGGTCGACCCCGAGGGCTTCATCACCATCGTCGACCGGGCCAAGGACATCATCATCACCGGCGGGATCAACGTGTACAGCCGCGACATCGAGGACGCCCTCTACGAGCACCCTGCGGTGCTCCAGGCCGCGGCCATCGGCATCCCCCACGAGGTGTGGGGCGAGGCGATCCACGCCGTGGTCACGCTCAAGGCGGGCACGTCGGCGACCGAGGAGGAGCTCATGGCCTTCGCCGCCGAGCGCCTGGCCGGCTTCAAGAAGCCGCGCAGCATCGAGATCGTCGAGGCCCTGCCCATCAGCGGCACCGGCAAGATCCTCAAGCGGGAGCTACGGGCCCAGCACCAGCCGCGCTGAGCCGTGAACGACAAGGGGGACGGATGGATCCGGGACTGCGCCGCGCGCTCGACCACGTCGAGCTGTTCCAGCTGCTCAGCCGCTACGCCGTGGCCATCGACACGCGGGACTGGGAGCTGTTGGCCACGGTCTTCACCCCCGACGCCGTGGCCGAGTACACGGTGGGTCGCTTCGAGGGCTTCGAGGCGATCCGCGACCTGATCGCGGGCAACCTCGGGCGGTTGGACGCCTCGCAGCACCTGATCGGCTCGCAGGTCGTCACGAGCCTCGACGGCGACACGGCGACCACCACCTGCTATCTGCACGCCCAACACGTCAGGAACGGCACGCCGGGCGGCGACCAGCAGGTGAAGGCCGGCTACTACACGGACCGGATGGTGCGGACCGAGGCCGGGTGGCGCATCGCCCACCGCCTGCTGACGGTCACCTGGGAGACCGGCAACCCCGCGGTCCTCGACCTCTGAGTCAGGCTGCGGCGTCCCAGGTCACCGGCAGGCTGACCAGCGAGCGCAGGATCGGCGAGGGCCGGTGGCGTAGCTGTTCGACGCCTTCGGCCAGGCGCAGGCCCGGGAGCCTGCGGAGCAGGGCCTCGAAGGCGAGCTTGCCCTCGAGGCGGGCGAGGTGGGCACCGATGCAGAAGTGGATGCCGGCGCCGAACTGCAGGCCGTCCTTGGCGTCGGCGCGGCGGACGTCGAACCGGGCCGGATCGGGCCAGCGCCGCTCGTCGCGGTTGGCCGAGCCGTAGAGCACCACCAGCTTGGCGCCCGCCGGGACCTCGACCCCGCCGACCTCGGTCTCGTGCCGCGCCGTGCGGAACAGGGCCTGGACCGGCGATTCGACGCGCAGCATCTCCTCGACCGCGTTAGGGATGAGCGCGGGATCGTCTCGGAGCAGCGCGAGCTGCTCGGGTTCGGCCAGCAGGAGGGAGGTTCCGCTCCCGAGGAGGTTGATGGTCGTCTCGTTGCCCCCGTCGAGCAGGATCTGCAACATCGACATCAGCTCGTCGTCCTCGAGGGAGCGATCGCCGAAGCCGGGGATCTTTCCGTGGACCATCAGGGAGAGGAGGTCGTCGCGCGGCTCACGCCGCACCCTTTCGATGAGGGTGAGCAGGTAGCTCTGCATCTCGAGGTTCGACTCGATCAGCTCGATCATCCGGGGCTTGGTCACGAGCCCCGCGTCCCAACCGAGCGCCTCGGAGCGGTCGTCGGCCCAGCCGCGCAGCAGGGGGATGTCGGCCGGGTCGGTACCCATCAACGCCCCGAACACGTGCGCCGGGAAGGGAACGCAGAATTCCTCGATGAGGTCGCACGAGCCGCGCTCGACGAAATCGTCGATGAGGTGGTTGACGATGCCGTCGATGAGCTCGTGCAACCCGCGCAGGCCGTTCGGGGTGAACCGGGGCGCGACCAGGCGGCGATACCACGTGTGCTCGGGCGGATCGGCGTTGGAGAGCACCGAGACCCGGCGCAGGCCGCGGGCGGCCACCGCAGCCAGCTCTGGATCCTCGGTGCCCCGTTGACCGTTCAGCTCGGAGGAGAACCGGTCGTGGCTTCGTAGGACGTCGCGCACGTCGTCGAAGCGGCTGACCATCCACGCGCCGGCGTCGGGCGAGAAGACGACACCCTGCTCTCGCAGCGCGGCGTAGACCGGATACGGATCCTCGATCACCTCAGCGGCGAACGGGTTCAGCGCTTGGGTCTGCGGTGGCACCGTCCCTCCCCGTCGGTTCCCCGTGTGGGGCGACGCTAGCGCCGCCCGTGATGCCGTCGTTTTGCCGTGGGCCAACG
>JBFWTJ010000218.1:0-6699 GCA_050247895.1 Acidimicrobiia bacterium | reverse complement strand
GCCCGGCGACGAAGTGGGTGACCTCGGGGCAGTCCCGCCAGATCTCGGGACCGGTGCCCTCGTAGTGGGCCTTGGCGTTGGACGGGTTGCCGTACTGGAACGGGAACCACCAGTCGTCGTGCTCGGCGGCCATGGCCTGGGCCCGGCGCATGGCCCCGTTCGAGCCCTCCGAACCGGGGCTGGGGATGATCTCGGCCCCCCAGACCTCCAGGAGCTGGCGACGCTCGACCGACACGTTCTCGGGCAGGACGACCTTGAGCCGGTAGCCCCGGGTGCGGGCGATCATCGCCAGCGCGATGCCGGTGTTGCCCGAGGACGACTCCAGGATCACCTGGCCCGAACCGGGCACCAGGATCCCGTCCTTCTCGGCGTCGACCACCATCTGCTTGGCCGCCCGGTCCTTGACCGAACCGCCCGGGTTCTGACCCTCGAGCTTGGCCAGGATCCGCACGCGGGGGTTCGGGCTGAGCTGGGTGACGTCGAGCAGCGGCGTGTCGCCGATGAGGTCGAGAACGGACTCGTGGACGGCCACCGAGGCTCCTGGAAAGTCGACTGCTTCGATCGGAAATGCTATCCGGGCGCGAGGGCCACGGCCTCTTCGGCCACGGTGCCCTCGGCGATCCGCCACGACCGCAGCATCGGTGCCTGGTCCCGGAGGGACACGATCACGTAGTGCCAGGCCGGATCGGGCGCCTGGCTGACGTCGGTGGGCGACGGGACCGCGTCGGTGTGGGTGTGGGAGTGGACGACGCCGATGATCTCCAGGCCGTCGGCCTCGGCCTCCCGGTCGGCGCGCAGGTGCTCCCGGGGATCGATCGTGTACACGCGGCTCGACTCGGCCGCGTTGCGGCACGGGTAGAAGCGCTCGGCCCGGTCCGCACCGGGCGGGCCGGCCAGCAGCCCGCAGGCCTCGTCGGGCAGGCCGTCGTAGGTGTGGGCCACGACCTCCTGCCACACCGCCCGGGTCAGCGCCAGCATCGGCCGGACGTTACCGGCCCGCGCCGCGCCGTTGGCACCGGCCGGGGACCGGCGCAGGCCCGGCGGTAGCCTGCACGCCCCATGTCCCGTCCGTCCGGCACCAAGGTCGTCGCCACCAACCGCCAGGCGCGGCGCAACTACGAGGTCCTCGAGACCGTCGAGGCCGGCCTGGTGCTGCGGGGCAGCGAGGTGAAGTCGCTGCGCGACGCCAAGGTGCAGATCGCCGACGCCTACGCCCGGATCGACGGCGGGGAGGCCTGGCTGCGCTCGATGCACATCCCGACCTACCTCTTCTCCCAGGCCCACAGCGGCCACGACCCCGACCGGGACCGCAAGCTCCTGCTCCACAAGGGCGAGATCGAACGCCTCCGGGCCCGGGTCGACCAGGACCGCCTGGCGCTCATCCCCCTGTCCGTCTACTTCAAGGACGGCCGGGCCAAGGTCGAGCTGGCCCTGGCCCGGGGCCGCAAGACCTACGACAAGCGCCAGGTGCTGGCCCAGCGGGACGCCGAGATGGAGACCCGGCGGGCCCTGGCCGGGCGCAACCGGGGCGAGTGAGGCCCGGTCGCCGGTAGGCTCGGTCCGCTACTTGACAGGGGGCTGATCGGTTTCGACGTCGAGACCGGAAGCCGCATCGTGCGACCCGAGTTGCTCAGACTCGTCAAACGGGGCAACACAACAACTGCCGATGAGCAGTTCGCCCTCGCCGCCTGATCCTTTCAGGTGATCGAGAGCACCAGTGACCGGTGACGGCGCACGGGGCCGGATCACCGCAGCCCGGCAACAGAAGCGGTGGTGGACAGCAGGGAGAGACCGCTGACGGCGTGAAAGACCGCTGACCTCGGGGAAAGACCCGGCGACGGGCACCTCCGCGTGCCCTCCCGACCCGGCGGGGTGGCAGTCGTAGAGCCACGAGCGCGGGAACGGTCGTAGCGCGGTCGGCAACCGCTTGGCGGACGAGGGTTCGATTCCCTCCAGCTCCACTCATCCTCCGTCCGCTACAGACCGGCCGACGTACCCGGGCGGTAGGATGGATGTCCCCATCGGGGCTGCCGGTGGGGGCCGACGAGGGTGTCCCGTACCGGTGGCGGACAAGACGGGCTCAGGAGACGTCTCATGTCCTGGGTCCTGCTCGTCGTCGCCGGCCTGTTCGAGGTCGCCTGGGCATCGGTGCTGCCGGCCACCGCCGGCCTGAGCCGGCCGCTACCCACGGCGGCGTTCGCCGTCCTGCTGGTCGCCAGCATGCTGACCCTGGCCAAGGCGGCCGAGTCCATCCCCCTGGGAACGGCCTACGCGGTGTGGGTGGGCATCGGCGCGGTCGGCGCCGCACTGGTCGGCATCGTGGCCAAGGGCGATCCCGCCACCCCGGCGCGCCTCGCCTTCCTCGCCCTGCTCGTGGTGGCCGTCGTCGGCCTCAAGGCCACCAGCGGCCACTGAGCCGTGGCGCGATCGGCCCCGGTCGTCCGACGGCAGGACCCTGCCCTCCGACCCTCCCGGCCGACCGTCCCTGTCCGGCAGGTCAGCACCAGCCGGGCCGCCGACAGGAGGCGCAGGGCCCGCGGGCCGCAGACCGACAGATCACAGGGCTGCGGGCCAATCCTCCCCACGAACCAGGGCATCGGTGCCGCCGTCGACGTAGACGATCGTCCCGCAGACGAAGGCGGCCCCGGGACCCAGGAGGAACTCCACCGTCGCCGCGATCTCGTCCGCGGTCCCCGGGCGGCCCGCGGGCACGCGGAACCGCTCCAGGAAGGGGCCCATCACCGGATCGGCCCGGCCCTCGTCGAGCATCGCCGTCTCGATCAGGCCGGGCGCGATCGCGTTGAGGCGGATCCCCGAGCCGATCCACGCCGAGGTCGGCGCGTTGCGCCGCACCCACCGCCCGACGGCCAGCTTGGTCGCGGGGTAGGCCGCCATCCCGCCGAGCGGTTCGGCCACCCGGCGCGCCTCGTCCTCGTCGCCGGCCAGGCAGCTGGCCACGGCCTCCTGCGGGAGGCCCCTGGTCGTCGTGGCGGCGTTGGAGGCGATCGCCACCGCGGCGGCCGACCCGCTGGCTTCGAGCAGGGGACGGAGCCGTTCCAGGAGCACGACGGTGCCGAAGTAGTTCACCGACACGACCGACCCGCCTGATCGACCGGGCAAGGGGCCCAGGCCGGCACAGGTGACGACGCCGCCGAGCTCGCCCCCGCACCACGAGGTGATCGCCTGGACGGCGTCCGCCCGCCCCGCGCCGGTGCCGAGGTCGGCCACGACGTCGGCCTGCCCCACGTCGACGCCGATCACGTCGTGGCCCGCAGCACGGAGGCGCCGCACAGTCGCCGCGCCCATGCCCGACGCCGATCCCGTCACCGCGATCGATCCCATCTCCCCCTCCGTCGGGCTAGTCCAGGTCGGCCAGCACGTGGTCGGCGGCCGATCCCCTCAGGGCCTGGTGGAGGATGGCCTCGATCGCCACCGGGCTCCGCCCGTCGAGCTCGGCGGCGAGCTCGACGGCACGCGACATCGGATCGTCGTGGAGCTCGGACACGAGGTGCCAGGACAGCGCCTCTGCCGCGCCGATCGCCTCGCCCGAGGTGGCCAGGAAGGTGGTGGCCTGCGGAGCGAGCAGGCCGCAGGCCCGGCGTGCGAAGCGGGTGGCCCACTCACCGGGCCGACCGAAGGTGCTGTCCGGCCCGGCGATCAGCATCGTCGCCAGGAGGCCGGCCATCAGCCGCGCGCCCGTGCACGAGCCCGTGCTCACGGCGATCGAGGGGATCGAACCACCCTCGAGCGCAGCGAGGTCCGCCGCGGCGACGTCCTCGTCCAACCGATCGAGGTCGATCACGAAGGCGTGGTCCGGCCAGGGCGGCCCGGTCACGACCACGGGGACGTCCGAGGGCGGCTCCCCCGAGCCCATCAGTGGGCCCTCGTGTGGAGGAGCACCTTGGGCATGAACTCCATGGAGCGCGCGTTGTCGTCGACCACGTGGCGGTTGAGGAAGGCCTTCACCGTCGCGGCGCGCCCCTCGGGCGCCGACGCCACCTCGACCGCGACCCGCCTCGCCGTCGAGACGGGGTCGTCCGACACGTGGTGGGCCAGGCCGCAGGCGCGTGCCGCCCGGCCGTCCAGCGCCCGTCCGGTGAGCGAGAGCTCCACGACCAGGCGGCGCGAGAACATGTCCAGGCCCCGGTTGAGCAAGGTCGCGGGGACGGCCCCGTGCACGATCTCGGCGAACCCGATGATGGCGTCGGGGTGCATGACCGTGACGTCGGCCGCGACGGGGATCAGCGCGCCTCCGCCGAGGGCGAAGCCGTGGATGGCGACCACGACCGGCTTGGGGCTCGTCTCGATGGCGGCGAAGAGGGCCAGCGGCTCGACCATCGACTCCTCGGCGGTGGCCAGGTCGACGTGGGTGAAGCCGCTGACGTCGTCGCCGGCGCAGAAGCCCTTGCCGTCGCCCCGCAGCACGACCGCACCGACGTCGGGGATCGTCGCGGCCTCCTCGACGAAGCGCCGGATGCCCGTCATCATCGGCCGGGTCAACGCGTTGCGCTTCCGGTCCCTGTCGATGACCAGCGTCGCGACGGGTGGGTCGACCTCGATCCGCAGGTGGCTCTGGGGCTCGGACCTCGCCGCCAACTCGGACCCGTCCCGCCCGAGGGTGCCGTCCGGCGAGCGGACGAGCCGGTCGTGGCCGCGGACGGCGCCGTCGGGGTCGTCGTCCGGCGTCGTCCACCAGACCTCGAACCCGTCCCCCACCGCGACGATCCGCTCCACCCGGCGCACCCGGTCGGCGTCGCCGTCCGACCAGGCGAGCGGCAGGGCGTCCGAGCCGTTGTAGGCCGCGACGACGGCGTCGAGGGTCCAGCGGTCGTGGCTCGTCGGCATCAGCAGGACCCACCTCGACGCTGGACGGGCTCCGCCGCCGCTGCTACGAACTGGGCAAGTACATGATCATGGATTTGGGGGGACACCGTGACGTGCAGAGTCGTCGACCTCACGCCGCCGCGAGACGGCGGTCGCAGCGAGGGCCCGGACCTCGCCGCAGCGCTCGCCTCCGAGTGCACCTCGCTGGCCGTCCTCTGGCACGGTCGCGCCGACGAGGCGGACGGTGACCCACGTTCGCCTTCGGGCACCGGGCCCGATGCCGCCGCGCTGATCCGCCGGTCGCACAAGCCGGTGGCCTTCGCGGCGACGGGGATCGTCGAAGGGGACGCGCTCGGCATCGCCCTGGCCTGCGACGTCGTCCTCGCCACGCCGGCGTGCACGTTCCGCGTCGGGAGGTCCGGAACCGACCTGGCCACGCTCGCCGCGGCCGGCCGAAGCTTCGGGCGCGGCGTGGCCAGGCACCTCGCGCTCGATCCCTCGGCGGGCATCTCCGCCGAGGAGGCGCACGCCGCGGGCGTCGTCACCCGGCTGGTGCCGGTCGATCGGCTCCTGACCGATTCCACGGAGCTCGCCGCCGCGATGGCCACGGCGCCAAAGTTCACCGCGGTCAAGAAGATTGTCAACCTCTCCGTCGATTCTGAGGTCGCAACAGCACTTTCCTGCTGCATCGATCGCTCGATCTGAATCGACCAGCGAGGCGAAAAACCTTGACAGCCGGTCCCGCGTCGATAACGTTCCTCGCAGGAGGTCAGGCCGGGGGGGCCGGCTGACCGTTCCGTCCCGGGGGGGAATTTCGGGCATGGGGGACGATCGGCGGCACGAGGACCTCGTCTTCAAGTACCTGCTCGAGCGCTGGGCGAGGACCACCCCGGACCGAGTCTTCGCGTGGTTCCACGAGGAGGACAGCTCCTGGACCTGGTCCGAGGCCGATCGGCGGGCCAACCAGGCCGCGCACGCGCTCGCCGGGGCCGGCGCATCACGGGGTTCGCACGTCGCGGCCATGCTGCCCAACGGCACGCGCTACCTGGCCACGATCTTCGGGCTGGGCAAGCTCGGCGCGGTGCACGTCGGGCTCAACACGGCCTACCGGGGTGCGATCCTCGAACACGCGCTCAACCTCTCGGAATCCCCTCTCATCGTCATCGATGCGAGGTTCGTCGATCGCCTGCTGGGCCTCGACCTCCGCCACCTGCGTTCCCTCGTGGTCTTCGGACAGCTCGACGAGCCGACGCGGTCGGCCGCGGCGGAACGCTTCGACCTCGTCGACGGGACGGCCTTCGACCACGCGCCGGACCACACGCCCCCCGTGGACCAGATCCACCTGTGGGATCCCTACGCCATCATCTTCACGTCGGGGACGACAGGGCCGTCCAAGGGCGTGCTCAGCCCCTACGGCCAGTTGGCCGCGCAGGTCGGCTACTACCACGTGCCGAGCTCGACCGCCGACGACGTCTACCTCGTCGACCTCCCGATGTTCCACGTCGGCGGGCAGATGGCCCTGATGGGGATGCTGCAGGTCGGCGGCTCGATCGTCATGAAGGAGGTGTTCACCGCCACGGGCTACTGGGAGCTCTGCATCCGCTACGGCATCACCCGGGCGACGATGCTCTCCACGATGGCCAACTTCCTGGCCGCCCAACCGGTGTCACCGCTCGAGAAGCAGCACGCCGTGCGATCCGTGCTGATGGCACCGGTGCTCGACAACGTCCACGCCTGGCAGGAGCGGTTCGGCATCGCCGAGGTGGGGGTGATGTTCAACATGACCGAGGTCTCCTCGCCGCTCATGAGGACCGGCCCGGTGGTCGAGCCCGCGACCTGCGGGCGGCCGCGGCCCGGCGCGGAGGTCCGGGTCGG
>JBFWTJ010000217.1:0-6705 GCA_050247895.1 Acidimicrobiia bacterium | reverse complement strand
GCCACGCCGGGGTCGGACCGGTCGCACCCGGCGCCGCGGCCCGGGCCACCGGGGCCGCGCCCCGTGCCCCGACCTCGCTCCGGCGCCTGGCCGTGGTGCCCGACCGGCCCGCACGCCCCACGCCCGACGCCGGCGCCGCGGTCCGCCCGGCCGTGGCCACCCCCCGGCAGCCGGGCGCCCGCCGCGCCACCGGCCAGCCCGACCGGATCGGTCCGGACCGGGGCCTCGGCGCCGCCCGCCGCGGGACCGGGCCGGATCGCGCCACGACGGCGAGCCCCACCACCCTGCGCCGGGCCGCCGATCCGGCCCCGGACGGCCGGGGTCGCCCGGCGATGGCCGACCGGTTCGCCGCCGCGCTCGCCGGCCGCCGGCCCGACCCCGTCCAGCCCCTGCCGCCGGCCTACGGGTCGCTGGCCCGGGCCATCGCCGGCGATCGGGCCCGGGTGCGCACGGCCAGCGGCCCGGCCAGCCGGACCGCCCTGGCCGCGGCGGGCACGACGGCGGCGACCGTCGGCGACGTCGTCCACCTCCCGCGCCGCCTGCCGGCGCGCCCGTCCCCCACCGACCTGGCCACCCTGGCCCACGAGCTGGTCCACGTCGGCCGGCCGGCGGCCACGCCCCGGATGCACGGCGACGACCGGCGCAGCGCCGAGGAGTCGGCCGCCCACCACATGGAGCGCACCGTGGGCGCGCTGGCCCGACGCACCGGCGCCGCGGCTGCCCCCGCGTCCACGCCGGGCCGGCCGGTCGGCACGGCCGGGCTCGCCGTCGGCGGTGCCGGCGGCTTCGTCGGCGCCCTGGCCGGCGCGGCACCCGGCGCGGCCGCGCCCCTGGCCGCAGCCGTCGACCACGCCCTCGGCCGCACCGCGGCGACCACCGCGGGGGCCGGACCCTCGCCGAGCCGACGACGGGCCGGCGCGCCGTCCTCTGGCGCACCGTCGGGCGTGATCCGCCGAGCCCTGGCGTCCACACCGACCACGTCGACGTCGACCTCGACCTCGTCCTCGACCACCTCCACCTCCACGACCAGCGGCCTGGCCACGCCCGCCACCGGCACGACCGGGGCCCCCGACGTCCGCACCAGCCGGTCGCCCGAGGCGGCCGAGCTCGAGGAGCGGATCGTGGAGTCCGTCCGACGCCGCCTGCTCGCCGACCTGGAACGGCGAGGCATGGCGAACCCGGGGGTGCTCTGGTGATGGCGACCGAGAAGGCGATCCTCGAGATCGAGACCGGCGAGCGGATCCCCTGCATGTTCAACCCGTCGGAGCTCCAGGTCACCCGCTCGGCCACCTGGTCGGGCAACCCGGTCCCCGGCCGGGGCGCGCCCCGCCTCGACTACGTCGGCGGGACCTCGGGGACGATGAGCCTCGGCCTGTTCTTCGACACCACCGCCGACGGGACCGCGGTGACCCGGCACACCGGCAAGCTCCTCCAGCTCCTCGAACCGGACCCGTCGCTGCCCGGGGCCGACGAGCGCAGCGGCAACGTGCGCCCGCCGTGGGTCCGCTTCCACTGGGGCGACCTCCACTCGTTCAAGGCCGTGGTGACCTCCCTCGACCTGACCTTCACCTACTTCGCGTCGTCGGGCACCCCCCTGCGGGCCCGGGCCTCGCTCCAGCTCACCCAGTACGAGCCCGACGCCGCCTTCGGGCCCCAGAACCCGACCTCGGGCACCCCCGAGCCGGGCCGGGTCCACCAGGTCCAGCCGGGCGAGACCCTCGACCGGATCGCGGCCCGCCACTACGGCGACTCGACCCGGTGGCGCGACATCGCCGCGGCCAACGGCATCCAGGACCCGCTCGCCGTCCGCCCCGGCACGCTGCTCGACATCCCGAGGATCGTGTAGCCGTGCCGACGACCGGCATCCTCGCCCCGTCCCTGAAGGTGGACGGCGCACCGCTGCCCGAGGAGCGCTGGCTCGACGTGGTCGAGCTGCGCGTCGACCTCGTCGCCTCGGCGCCGACCCAGCTCTCCCTGCGGCTGGCCGACTTCAAGGGCGCGCACGCGTCGGCGTTCCCGCTCGGGGCCGAGATCGAGGTCGGCGTGCCCGACGTGGCGGACCCCGGGGCCGTACCGAGGGTCGTGAGCGTGGCCCGCTGCGAGATCACCGAGGTCGGCTTCGACGCGCCCGAGGACGGCGTGCCCGAGCTGGTCGTGATCGCCCACGACAAGAGCCATCGGCTGGGCCTGGCCTCGGTCGCCCGGAGCTACCAGAACACCTCCGCCAACGACGTCCTGTCGGCCCTGGCCCAGACGATCGGCCTGACGTGGCGGAACAGGGTCGACAGCGGGGCCTTCACCACGCCCATGACCCACTTCATGGCCGCCGACAGCGCCCTCGCCCTTCTCAACGAGCTCACCAGCCGGGTCGGGGCGCAGTGGTCGGTCACGCCCGACCGCGTGCTCGAGGCCACCCAGGCCGGGTCGGGCGCCACCGTCGAGGCCACCTACGGGACGACCCTGCGGTCCTGCAGCGTGCGGACCAGCGCCCGCCACCCGAGCCAGGTCACCGTCGGCGCCTGGGACCACACCACGATGCGCCGCGTGGCCCACACCGAGAGGGCGACGCCGATCCGCCCGGACAACGTGGCGTCCTCGAGCACCGAGCCCTTCGGGAGCAACCAGGTCCTGGTCACCAGCGCCCGGGCCGCCGACCTGGCCGAGGCCAAGGCGCTGGCGGCCACGCTGGCCCGGCGATCGGCCGCCCGCTGCCTGGACGTGCGCGGCGTGCTGCTGGCCCGCGGCGGCCTGCGGCCGGGCCACCGGCTCAACATCAGCGGCTTCCCGCCCATCGAGGGCACCTTCGACGTCCAGCGGGTCGAGCACGTGTTCCGGCCGTCGGGCACCTTCGAGACCCGCTTCACCGCTGGCGAGCGGAGCCCGACCTCGCTGGGCGACGACGCCCTCGGCGCGGCGGGCACCCGCGCGTCGTCGATCCGCTTCGACGGCCTGGTCGTGGCGGTGGTCACCGACAACAACGACCCGGACAAGCTGGGCCGGGTGAAGGTCAAGTTCCCGTGGCTGACCGAGGAGCACGCCAGCGGTTGGGCCCGGGTCCTGGCCTTCGGGGCCGGCAAGGGCGGGGGCTCCTCCCAGGCCCGGGGCGCCTCGTTCGTCCCCGAGGTGGAGGACGAGGTGCTGGTGGGGTTCGAGGGCGGGGACTTCCGCAAGCCGGTGGTCCTGGGCACGGTGCACAACGCCACGACCAAGGCACCGACCTGGGAGCGCGACGGCTCGGGCAAGGTCGTCACCCGCTCGATCACCTCCCGGCTGGGCCACGTCTTCGAGATGTCCGACGGCGCCGGGCCCGACAAGCGCCACCTGGTCCTGCGGACCTCCGACGGCAAGACCACCCTGCGGGTCGGCGAGGACCGGGTCGACGTCGAGACGCCGTCGGGCAAGCCCATCTCCCTCAAGTCGGGCCGGGCCAGCATCACGATCACCGACAAGGGCGACATCTCGATCGCGGGGGCCAACGTGACCATCACCGCCGAGGCCAACCTGTCGATCGAGGCCAAGGCCAACGCCAAGGTCAAGGCCGGGGCCAACGGCTCGCTGGAGGCCAACGCGGTGGCCAGCGTGAAGGGCGGCCCGAGCGCCGAGATCCAGTCCACCGGCGCCACCGTCGTCAAGGGCTCGATGGTGAAGATCAACTGATGGACGTCCCCGAGCGCTCCGTCCGCCTGCCCACCGGCGAGGCACCTCCCCCCAGCCACGTCGGGCGCGGCCTGGCCTTCCCCATGCGGGTCGACCACACCGGCGCCATCGCCCTGACCAGCGGGGCCGAGGACATCGACGGCTCGCTGCGGGTCGTGATCTCCACCGCCCCCGGCGAGCGGGTGATGCGGCCCCTGTTCGGCTGCCGCATCTGGGACCTGCTCTTCGAGCCGATCAACGCCACCACGCTCGGGCTCATGGCCCAGGCCGTGCGCGACGCGGTGGCCCAGTGGGAGCCCCGCGTCGAGCTGGAGGACGTCACGGTGGTGCCCGACGCCGACCGCCCGGGCCTGGTCCGCATCTCGCTGGCCTACCGGATCCGGACCACCAACGACCGCCGGAACCTCGTCTACCCGTTCTACGTGATCCCCCAAGAGGACTGAGCCGTGGCCCTGCCCGCACCCGACCTCGACGACCGCCGCTTCCAGGACCTCGTCGACGAGGCCAAGCGGCTCATCCCCCGGTACTGCCCCGAGTGGACCAACCACAACCTGTCCGACCCCGGGGTGGCGCTCATCGAGCTGTTCGCCTGGATGAGCGAGATGGTCCTGTTCCGGGTCAACCAGGTGCCCGACAAGCTCTACACGAAGTTCCTCGACCTGGTCGGCATCGAGCCGTTCCCGCCCGCGGTGGCCACGGCCGACCTGACCTTCTTCCTGTCGGGGATCGTCGACGAACCGGTGGTCGTGCCGGCCGGGACCGAGGTGGCCACCGCCGAGGCGTCGACCGGCACGGTGGTCTTCACCACCTCGACCGACCTGACCATCGCCCAGCCCCTGCTGGTCGCCGCGCTGACCAGCACCGGCCGGGGCACCGCCGAGCGCTTCACCGACGTGTGGGACGCGCTGCGCTACGAGCGCGACAGCGTCACCTGCTTCACGTCCCGCCCGCTGGCCCCGGGCGACGCGGTGCTCTTCGGCTTCGCCGAGCCCATCGGGGGCCAGCTCCTGCTGCTCCAGGTCTCGGCGTCGATCGAGGGCATCGGCGTGGACCCGGACCGGCCCCCGCTGGCCTGGGAGAGCTGGACCGGCGAGGGCTGGGCCCCGGCCACGGTGAACCGGGACACGACCGGTGGGCTCAACCGCGACGGCGCCGTCGAGCTGCTGGTGGCCCGCCAGGACGAGGCGCTGACCCTCGGCGGGGCCCGGGCCCACTGGCTCCGGGCCCGGCTCCTCGACGCGGTCGAGGGCCAGCCGCCCTACCAGGCGTCGCCCCAGATCCGGGACCTGACCGTGGCCAGCCTGGGTGGCACGGTGCGGGCCGACCACTGCGAGCGGACCGGGGCCGAGGTGCTGGGCCGCTCCGACGGCCGGCCCGGCCAGGAGCTGCGGGTGCGCCAGGCGCCCGTGCTGCCCCGGGGCGAGGGCGAGCACGTGGAGGTCGTCGGGCCCGACGGCGTCGAGGTGTGGGCCGAGGTGCCCGACTTCAGCCGCTCGGGCCCCACGGACCGCCACGTCACCTGGGACGGGGCCTCGGGCACGATCCGCTTCGGGCCCAGCGTCCGCTACGCCGACGGCCGGGTCGCCCAGCACGGGGCGGTGCCCCGGGAGGGCGCCGAGGTCCGCGTCACCGGCTACCGCCACGGCGGCGGGGCCCGGGGCAACCTCGGGGCCACGACGCTGACCTCGTTGCGCCGCTCGATCCCCTTCGTCAGCCGGGTCACCAACCTGGCCCCGGCCACGGGCGGGGTCGACGGGGAGACGGTGGAGAACGCCAAGCTCCGGGGCCCGATGACCCTGCGGACCGGGGGCCGGGCGGTGACCGCGGCCGACTACGAGCGGCTGACCCGCGAGGCGTCGACCGAGGTGGCCCGGGCGCGCTGCCTGCCCCCGGGCGAGCCCGGCGGCCCGGTCCGGCTCCTGGTCGTGCCCGACGCCCGGACCCGGCCCGACGAGCTCCGGCTCGACGACCTGGCCCTGTCCGACGACCTGGTGGCGACGATCGCCGCCCACCTCGAACCGCGCCGGGTGCTGGGCACGACGGTGGAGATCGGTACGCCCTACTACCAGGGCGTCACGGTGGCGGCCCTGGTCCAGGTCCTGCCCGGCCGGCCGGCCAACCTGGTCCGCCAGCGGGCCCTCGACCTGCTCTACCGCTACGTCCACCCGCTGGTCGGCGGTCCCGACGGCAACGGGTGGCCCGACGACACCGACCTCAACGCGGCGTCGGTGGGCCAGCTCCTGGAGGCCATCGAGGGCGTGGACCGGGTCGAGGAGGTGCTGCTCTTCGAGTACGACCTGCGCACCGGGACGCGGCACGGCCAGGCCCGGGAGCGGATCCGGCTCGACGGCAACTCGCTGTTCCTGTCGGCCTCGCACCAGGTGGTGGTGCGGGCGTGACGCCCGGTCCGGGGACCCGCCCGGCGCGGGAGGTGGCGGGGTGAGCCGCCGGCCCGACTGGCTGGTGGGCCAGCTGCCGGTCGGCCTGCTGGAGGACGACTTCTTCCGGCGCTTCGTCCAGATCTTCCAGGACGTGGCCGACACGCTCATGGACCAGGCCGACAACGTGCCCCACGTGGTCGACCCGACCGTGGCACCACCCGAGGTGGTCCGCTACCTGGGCTCGTGGATCGGCGTGCGGTCGATCGACGCCGCGCTGCCGGTCGACCTGCAACGGCACCTGGTCCGGGGCCACAGCCGGGTGATGGCCAACCGGGGCACCCGCCAGGGCCTGCTCGACCTGCTCGAGCTGCTGTCGGGCCAGCCGGCCGAGGTCGAGGACCCGGGCGGCATCTGGCGGGAGGGCGACGCGCCCCGGCTCGCCCCGGTGGTGCGGGTGCGGGTGGCGTCGACCGGCTGGGTCGGGGAGGACGACTTCGTGCGCATGGTGCGCGAGGAGCTGCCGGCCCAGGTGGGCCTGGAGCTGGTGGTCGGCGGCCGGCAGGTCTGGCCCCCTAGCGTGGAGGACCGGTGAGCGACTCGGGCACGTTCGAGCCGGGGCCGGGCCCCAGCGTCTTCGCCTCCGGCGCGGGGGCGCCGCCGGTCCCAC
>JBFWTJ010000216.1:0-6719 GCA_050247895.1 Acidimicrobiia bacterium | reverse complement strand
CAGCGCCACCAGGCGGCGGGCCGCGGCCATCGACGCGGCCAGGGCCTCGTCGCGCCAACCGCCGGGCTCGGGCCAGTCGGCCAGGTGCACCGACGTCTCACCGGTCAGGGTCACGTGGATCTCGTCGGCCAGGAACGGGCAGAACGGGGCCAGCAGCTCGGCCAGGCGGACCAGCGCGTGGTGGAGGGTCGCGTGCGCGGCCGGGTCGCTCGACTTCCAGAAGCGGGGCCGGCTGCGGCGCACGTACCAGTTCGACAGGTCGTCGACGAAGGCGGCGAGCCGCGACGCGCCGCCCAGGGCGTCGAATCCCTCGAGCGCGGCGGTGACCGTGGCCACGGTGTCGTCCAGCTCGGAGAGGACCCACCGGTCCAGCACGTGGGTGGGCGCCAGGGGCTCGCCGGTCGGGACCCATCCGTCGATGTCGGCGTAGGTGCAGTGGAACGAGTAGACGTTCCACAGCGTGACCAGCGTCTGGCGGGTCGACTCGCGCACGCCGTCCTCGTAGACGCGGCGGGGCGACCAGGGCTGGCCGGCCGAGAAGAAGTACCAGCGCAGCGCGTCGGCGCCGAAGCGGGAGAAGACGTCCCAGGGGTCGATGACGTTGCCCTTGGACTTGGACATCTTCTGGCCCTGCTCGTCGACGATGTGCCCGAGGCACACGACGTTGCGGTAGGGCGTGGACCCGAACACCAGCGTGTTGACCGCCAGCAGCGAGTAGAACCAGCCGCGGGTCTGGTCGATGGCCTCGCAGATGAAGTCGGCCGGGAAGGCCCGCGGCTGCTCGGGCCGCTCGCCCGGCCCGTCGGCGAACGGGAAGTGGTGCTGGGCCGAGGGCATCGAGCCCGAGTCGAACCAGGCGTCGAGCACCGGGGCGAGGCGCCGTGCCTCCTCGCCGCACGAGGCGCACGGGAACGTCACGTCGTCGACGTAGGGCCGGTGCAGGTCGAGCTCGGACAGGTCGCGGCCCGACAGCTCGGACAGCTCGGCCACCGAGCCCACGCAGGTGTCGGTGGCGCACGCCGAGCAGCGCCAGACGGGCAGGGGCGTGCCCCAGTACCGGTCGCGGGACAGGGCCCAGTCGACGTTGCCCTCCAGCCACTTGCCGAACCGGCCCGCCTTGATGTGCTCGGGGTGCCATCCGATGCGCTCGTTCTGGGCCAGCAGGTCGGCCCGGTGCTCGGCCGTGCGGGCGAACCAGGACGTCTTGGCCCAGTAGATGAGGGGCGTGCCGCACCGCCAGCAGTGCGGGTAGGAGTGCTCGTAGGGCTGCTCGCGCACCAGCAGCCCGCGCTCGGCCAGGTCGGCGATGAGCTCGCGGTCGGCGTCCTTGACGAAGCGGCCCTCCAGGCGGGGGACCCGGGCGTCGAAGCGGGCCTGGTCGTCCACCGGGTTGAGCGTGGGGAGGCCCTCGGCCCGGCCCACCGCGGCGTCCTCCTCGCCGAAGGCGGGGGCGATGTGGACGATGCCCGAGCCGTCGTCGACCGCCACGTACTCGGCGGCCACGACCCGCCACGCGTCGGCCTCGGGCGCGGCCAGGTCGTCGAAGGGCCGCTCGTAGTGCCAGCCGACCAGGTCGGTGCCGCTCCAGCGGGCCAGCGGCTCGGCTCCGGGGTGCAGGCGGGCTGCGGCGGCCTCGCCCATGACCAGGTCCCGCCCCCCGTCGGGATCGGCGACGCGGACGTAGGCCAGCTCGGGACCGACCGCGGCCGCGACGTTGGACACCAGCGTCCAGGGCGTGGTCGTCCACACCAGCAGGTCGGCGCCCGCGGCCGGCCCGTCGAGGAGCGGGAAGCGGACGTAGACCGAGGGGTCGACCACGTCGCGGTAGCCCTGGGCCACCTCGTGGGACGACAGGGCGGTGCCGCAGCGCCCGCAGTAGGGCGTGACCTTGTGGCCCTCGTAGAGCAGGCCCCGGTCCCAGAGCTGCTTGACCAGCCACCAGACCGACTCGACGTAGTCGTCCGACAGCGTCCAGTAGGCGTCCGACGTGTCGATCCAGGTGCCCGACCGCTCGGTGAGGGTGGTCCAGTCCTCCACGTAGCGCTGCACGGAGGCCCGGCAGCGCCGGTTGAACTCCTCGATCCCGAAGGCCTCGATCTCGTGCTTGGTCGACAGCCCGAGCTCCCTCTCGACCTCCAGCTCGACGGGCAGGCCGTGGCAGTCCCAGCCGCCCTTGCGGGGGACGTCGTGGCCCCGCATCGTCTGGAAGCGGGGGTAGAGGTCCTTGAAGACCCGGGCCCACACGTGGTGGAGGCCCGGCCGGCCGTTGGCGGTGGGCGGGCCCTCGTAGAAGACCCAGGGCGTGGCGCCCTTGCGGGACCGGGCCACCGTGGTCGGCACGTCGTGGTGGCGCCAACGGGCCAGGACGCGCTCCTCGAGGGCGACGAGGTCCAGGTTGGCGTCGACCGGTCCGAAGGCCATGGGTGCGTAGGCTACGGCTCCCTCGGACGCCGCCCGCGACGGGTTGCCATGCCCGGGGCCTCGGGTACACTGCCGCACCCTTTGCCGGGGAGAAGGACGGAGGCCCGATGGCGAGAGCGACCAAGGCAGCCGCGGCGACGACCAAGGCGGCGGCCAAGAAGGCGGCCGGTGGGGCCACGGCGGCCAAGAAGGCGGCCGCCCCGCGCAAGAAGGCCGCCACGCTCGACCGGTTCCTGGAGGGCCAGCTCAAGGCCCTCGAGGAGGAGCGCGCCACCTACACCCGCCAGGCCGCGTCGCTGCGGGCCGAGGCCGACCTGCTGGCGGCCGAGCGCGAGCCGGGAGACGTCCAGTTCGACGAGGAGTCGGGCGAGGGCGACACGCTGGCCGTGGAGCGCGAGCGCGACCTCGCCCTGTCGGCCCAGGCGCTGGAGGCCGTCGAGCAGATCGACCAGGCCATCGCCCGGATCCACGACGGCAGCTACGGCGTGTGCGCCAACTGCGGCACGGCCATCCCCAAGGAACGACTCAAGGCGCTGCCGTACGCTGCGCTGTGCGTGAAGTGCAAGAGCGGGGGACTGTCGCGGCGGTAGCGGCGGGGGAGGCGACGTCGCGGCGCGACCGGTCCACCTTCGTCGGGGTCGCCACGGCGGTCGTGCTGGCCGACCAGGCGACCAAGCACTGGGCGCTGGCCGCGCTGGCCGACGGACCCGTCGACCTCATCGGGAGCTGGAGGCTCAACCTCACCTTCAACGACGGCTCGGCCTTCGGCCTGGGTGCCGGCCGGGCCGGGCTGGTCGCGGCGGTGGCGGTGCTGGTGTCGGTGGCGGTCGTGTGGGCCGGCTGGCGGGCCGCGGACCGCGGGTGGGCCGCGGCGTTCGGCGTGGTGCTCGGCGGTGCGGTGGGCAACCTGGTCGACCGGGCCCTGCGCGACGGCGACGGGTTCATGGGGGGTCGGGTGGTCGACTTCGTCGACCTGCGCTGGTGGCCGATCTTCAACGTCGCCGACGTGGCGATCTGCGTCGGGGCGGCGGCGCTGGTGCTGCTGTCCTGGCGCGCCGAGCGTTGAGCGGGGAGCCCGCCCCGGACCGGGTGGTCCACGAGGTCGTCCCGGCGGCGCTGGACGGCGAGCGCCTCGACCGCGTCGTGGCGATGCTCACCGATCGGAGCCGGGCCGAGGTCGCCGCGCTGATCGGCGCCGGCGCGGTCCAGGTGGGGGACCGCGTCGCCCGGGTCCGCTCGGCGCGCGTCGCGGCGGGCGACGAGGTCCACGTGGCGCTCGGCCCCGACCCGGGCGCCGCCTCCCTCGAACCGGATCCGACGGTGGTGGTCCCGGTCGTCTACGAGGACGAGCACCTCCTGGTGGTGGACAAGCCGGCCGGCCTGGTCGTGCACCCGGGGGCGGGCCGGTCGACCGGCACGCTGGTGCACGGGTTGCTGGCCCGCCACCCCGAGCTGGTCGGCGTGGGGCCGGACCCCGTCCGCCCGGGGATCGTCCACCGGCTCGACAAGGGCACCTCGGGCCTGCTCGTGGTGGCCCGGACCTCCCGGGCCCACGCCGCGCTGGTCGCCGCGCTGGCCGCCCACGAGGTCCGCCGGCGGTACCTGGCCCTGGTCTGGGGCCATCCCGACGCCACCCAGGGCCTGGTCGACGCCCCCATCGGGCGCTCGCCCCGCGAGCCGACCCGGATGGCGGTGACCGAGGGCGGCCGGCCGGCCCGCACCGCCTACGTGGTGCGCCACCGCTTCACCCAGCCGGTCGAGGTGGCCGAGCTGGGCTGCGAGCTCGAGACCGGCCGGACCCACCAGATCCGGGTCCACCTGTCCTCGATCGGCCACCCCGTGGTGGGCGACGACCGCTACGGCGGTGCCCGGCCCTCGCTGGCCGTGGACCGGCCCTTCCTGCACGCCGAGGCGCTGGACCTCGACCACCCCGTCGACGGGCGGCGGCTCTCGTTCGCCGTGCCGCCGCCGGCGGACCTGGTCGAGGTGCGGGCCCGCCTCAGCTGACGGGCTCGCCCGCGGCGAGCACCGCGGCCTGCGCGTCGGCGTCGGCGTCGGGCCAGGCCCGGTTGCCCTGGGCCATCTCGGCGATGTCGGCCAGGGTGACGCCGTCGAGGTGGCGGCGCATCTGCTCGCTGAGGACCTTCCAGGTGGCCAGCAGCACGCACTGGCCCTCGTGGTCGCAGGCGCCGTCCTGGTGCGGCTCGCCGAAGTCGCCCACCACGATGGGGCCGTCGACCGCGGCGACGATGTCGCCCAGGGTGATCGAGGCCGGCTCGCGGGCCAGGACGTACCCGCCGCCCACGCCCCGCTTGGAGCGCACCAGGCCGGCGCCCTTGAGCGCCAGGAGGATCTGCTCCAGGTAGGGCTGGGGCAGGCCGGTGCGCTCGGCGATGTCGCGGACGGAGGTGGGGCCGACCTCCTCGACGTGCAGCGCCAGCGAGAGCAGGGCACGGCTGGCGTAGTCACCCCGGGTCGAGACCTTCACCCGGATCACTGTAGGGCGCTCGGCGAGGAGTAGCGTGGGCTCTCCGATGGGCCCGGAACCGCTGATCCCCGACTACGGGGGCGCGTGCATCTGCAACGTGGTGCCTGCGCTCCTGTCGCCGGCGGGCCCCCCGCCCCCCTGGCTGCCCGCCCCGGCCCACGACGCCGAGCGGGTCGTCCTGCTCGTGGTCGACGGCCTGGGCTGGGAGCAGCTCGAGGCCCGGCGCCACCTGGTCCCGACCCTCGCCGCCATGGCCGGGGGCCCGATCTGCACGGTCGTGCCCTCCACGACGGCCACCGCGCTGACCTCCATCTCGACCGGCCTGCCGCCGGGCGAGCACGGCGTGGTCGGCTACCGGATCCTCGAGCACGGCGAGGTCCTCAACGTGCTGCGCTGGACCACCCCGACCGGCGATGCCCGCGCCAGCATCCCCCCGACGAGGCTGCAGTCCACGGCGCCGTTCCTGGGCCAGCGCCCGCCCATCGTGACCCGGGCCGAGTTCGTCTCCACCGGGTTCACGCTGGCCCACCTCGACGGCGTGCGCTTCACCGGCTACCGGACCCTGGGCACGCTGGTGGCCGAGGTGACCCGCCTGGCCCGGCGGGGCGAGCCGTTCCTCTACGCCTACTACGAGGGGTTGGACAAGGTCTCCCACGAGTACGGCCTGGGCCCGCAGTACGACGAGGAGCTGCGCTGGATCGACCACCTGGTGGCCCGCCTGCTCGAGTCGCTGCCCGCGGGCACCACGGTGGTGCTGACCGCCGACCACGGCCAGGTGGAGGTCGGCGACGAGGTACTGGAGCTGCCCGGCGAGGTGCTGGGCCACGTCGCTCTCCAGTCCGGCGAGGGCCGGTTCCGCTGGCTGCACGCCCGGCCCGGCCGGGCCGAGGCGCTGCACGCCGCGGCCGAGGGGCTGCTCGGCGAGCACGCCTGGGTCCGCCGTCGCGAGGACGTGCTGGCCGACGGGTGGTACGGGCCCAAGGTGACCGAGGCCGCCGCGGCCCGCCTGGGCGACGTGCTGGTCGCGGCGCACCGCGACGTGGCGTTCTCGGACCCGGCCGACACGGGTCCCTACGTGCTGGTGGGCCGGCACGGATCGCTCACCCCGGCCGAGATGCTCGTGCCGCTGGTGGCCGACGTCGCCCGCTGAGCGCCGGCCGCGGGCCCGGACGCGCCGTGGTCCTATGGTGAGGGGATGTCCGATCCGACCGATCCCCACGCCGTCCCCACCGAGGTCCTGGTGCCCGACACGGTGGAGCCCCGGGCCGAGGACGAGGGACCGGGCGAGTCGGTGAGCTCGCCGGCCAAGGTCATGCGGATCGGCTCGATGATCAAGCAGCTCCTCGACGAGGTCCGCCAGACCGAGCTGGACGAGCCCTCGCGGGAGCGCCTCCGGGAGATCTACGAGACCTCGGTGGCCGAGCTGGGCCAGGCGCTCTCGCCCGACCTGCGCGAGGAGCTGACCCGCCTGGCCCACCCCTTCGACTCGGGCGTGCCGAGCGAGGCCGAGCTGCGCGTGGCCAAGGCCCAGCTGGTGGGCTGGCTCGAGGGCCTGTTCCACGGGATCCAGGCCACGCTGTTCGCTCAGCAGATGGCGGCCCGGGCCCAGCTCGAGGAGATGCGCCACCGCCTCCCGCCGGGCGCGGTGCCCGACCACCCGGGCGTGCCGCCCCAGCCGCAGGTCCCGGGCGAGGACAACCGCCCCGGCACCTACCTGTAGGGCGCGCCCGGTCCGGGCGCGCCACCGGGCCGCTCGGGCGCGGTCAGAGCGCGCCGGCGGAGCCCGAGCTCAGGGGCCGACGAGCAGGGA
>JBFWTJ010000215.1:0-6794 GCA_050247895.1 Acidimicrobiia bacterium | reverse complement strand
GGGGTGCCCCACCGACCCACGTTCGTGACCTCGTTCGCCCAGTTCGTCGACCGGTTCGGCGGCTTCGAGGCGAACTCCTTCGGCGCCTACATGGTGAAGGGCTTCTTCGACAACGGCGGGCGGCGGGCCTGGATCAGCCGGATCGCCTCCACCAGCGACGAGCCCACCCCGGCCGCCGCCACGCTCCGCCAGACCGCGGCCAACAACTCCCCCGCCCTGCTGCGGGTCACCGCCGGCTACCGGGGCACGCCCGACCCCGGCCCGTGGGCCAACGGCCACCAGGTCCACCTCGCCCCCTCGTTCGCCACCCGGGTCCAGACGCCCAACCCCGAGCTGTCGGCCACCTCGGCCCGGCTCGAGACCGTGGCCGGGTTCGCCCGCGACGACGTCGTGGTCGTCTCGGCCGGCAACGCCCGCCAGGCCGTCACCCTCACCGCGGTCGACCCGGGCACCCGCACCATCACCTGGACGCCCGCGCTGACCACCCCGGCCGACTTCCCGGCCGAGACCACCCGCGTCTCGTCGGCCGACCTCGACCTGTGGATCGTCGACCCCGCCGGCGACACGCTCGAGACCTTCGGCCGCCTCAGCCTCGACGAGACCGCCCCCAACTACGCCCTCACCGTCCTGAACGACCCCGGCCGGGGCTCCAAGCTGGTCACGGTGTCCGAGGCCCGGGCCGCCGACGCGGCCAAGGTGGCCACCGACGCCCCCGTCGCCGAGCAGTTCCGCACGCTGGCCAACGGCGACTCGCCCGACGTCGCCGCGGCCGTCTTCATCGGATCGGCCGAGGACCGCACCGGCCTGACCGCCTTCGACCCGGACGACGTCCAGCTCCTCACCGCGGAGCGGACCGACCGCAACGTCGTGCTCGCGGCCCTCGACTACGCCGCGGCCCGGGGCGACTGCATGTACGTCGGCTCGGTGGCCCAGGCCGCCGTGTCGGCCGGCACCGCGGTCGAGGACGGCGCCGGCCTGCAGGGGGCCAAGGTCTACGGCGCCCTCTACGGGCCCTGGATCCTGGTCAACGACCCGCTGTCGCGGGCGGCCAACCCGACCGCGTGGGTCCCGCCCAGCGGCCACGTCATGGGCATCTACGCCCGCATCGAGTCGACCCGGGGCATCCACAAGGCCCCGGCCGGCGACGAGGCCCGGGTCTTCGGCGCCCTGGACGTCGAGTACCGCCTCTCCGACGCGGAGCACACCGACCTGGTCGAGCGGGGCAGCGTCAACGGCATCCGCGTCGTGCCCGGGGCGGGCATCGTCGTCGACGCGTCGCGGACGCTCTCGACCGACGTCCGCTGGCGCTACGTGAACGTCCGACTCCTCTTCAATTACGTGAAGTCGAGCCTGCGCCAGGGCCTGCGCTGGGTCCGCCAGGAACCCAACCGGGACACCCTGTGGACCGCGGTCAAGTACGGGTCGGTCCGGCCCTTCCTGCTCGGCCTGTGGCGCCAGGGGGCCTTCGGCACCGGCGAGCCCGACGACGTGTTCACGATCGTGTGCGACGAGACCAACAACCCGCCCGAGCAGGTCGACCTGGGCAACTTCGCCGTCGACGTGACCTTCTACCCGTCCAAGCCGGCCGAGACGATCGTCATCCGGGTCGGCCAGCAGCCGTCGGGCTCGAGCGCCGCCGAGGCGTGACGGCGACCAGCCCGACCGACCCGCACCCACGACCGAGCAGCAGAGAGGAGCGACCATGCCGCAGGTAGGCGACTTCTGGGAGTCCTACCGGGCCAACGAGTTCGTGGTCGAGATCGAGGGCCGGCCCAGCCCCGGCATCACCAAGGTGACCGGGCTGAGCGAAGGCGAGATCGAGACCATCGAGCAGCCCGACGGAGGGAGCGGCCACGTCTACAAGATCGCGGCCGCCAAGGTGAAGTTCGACTCGCTCACCCTCGAGCGCTACGTCGACGGCAGCCCGGAGGACAAGCGGTTCCAGGAGTGGTTCCGCGAGGTCTTCCAACTCGCCCGGGGCACCCAGGGCGGCTCCCGGATCCGCAAGTCCGGGATGATCCACAAGTACCACCAGGGCGAGAAGGTCCTGTCGTTCGCGTTCTTCAGCGCCTGGATCAAGTCCTCGAAGTTCACCGACCTCGAGGCCGGGTCCACCGCCCACTTCAAGCAGATCATCGTCCTCGAGCACGAAGGGTTGGAACGTGTCGACTGACCTCATGGACCCCACCGCGGCCGTGCCCGCACCCGCCGGCCCCGCACCCTCCCGCCGCACCTTCGAGGTGACCCTGCCGATCGGCGTCACCGACCCGGAGGGCACCACCCACCGGCGCGTCGTGCTGCGCAAGATGACCGGCCGCGAGGAGGCGATCCTCGCCGACCGCAAGTTCCAGCGCAACGGCGGCAAGCTCGTCACCGAGCTCATCCACTCGTGCATGGAGTCGCTGGGCGACGCGCCGAAGAACGGCAAGGGCCCGATCCTGGCCATGACCTCGGTCGACCGGAACTTCCTGCTGCTCAAGCTGCGCTCGATCACCTTCGGCGCCGACCTCGAGGCCACCTACACCTGCCCCACCTGCGGGCACGTGACCCGGGTGACCGAGGACCTCGACGACCTCCCCGTGCGCAGCGCCCCCGACGGCGAGGACGACCTCGAGGTCGCCGTCGAGCTGGAGGACGGCTACGTCGACCGCGACGGCCAGGTCCACACCGCGCTGCGGCTCCGGCTCCCCTCGGGCGCGGACGAGGAGGCGGTCGCCTCCCAAATGCGCGAGAACGCGTCGAGCGGCAAGAACGCGCTGCTCGGCCGGTGCATCGTCAGCCTCGGCGACCTGCCCCGGCCCCGCATCGAGGCCATGGGGTCGCGGATCCTGGCCGACCTCACCATGACCGACCGGCGCCTGATCGACCGGGCCATGGCCGAGGCCACGCCGGGCGTCGACCTCACCCGGCGCATCGAGTGCGGCGAGTGCGGCAACGAGTTCTCGACCAGCCTGGACCTCTCCAATTTTTTAGCGCTGGCCTAGATCTCGACGACCTCCGGCGCGAGATCTTCTTCCTGGCGTACCACCTCCACTGGTCCTGGAACGAGCTGATGGACCTCGACTCGTCCGAGCGCCGGGCCTACGTCCGGCTCCTGGTGGAGCAGATCGAACGCGAGAACGCCCGTCTGGAGGAGGCGGCCGGCGCCTGACGCGCCGCGCCGCCCCCCACCACCCGACCCGTCCGACCCACGGCCAAGAGACCACCCCTCCCATGCCCCTGGTGCTGCTGCTCGAGAACCGACTCGGCATCCTCAACGCCGGCGTCGCGGCGATCGACCGCTTCGGGTCGCTCATGGACCGCGCCGTGCTGGTGATGCGGCGGCGCCAGGGCGCGTTCCTGCACTCGTGGTTCGGGCCGGGCCTCCCCATCGACGGGCTCGACCTGCGGGTCGCGGTGGCCAACGCGCCCGAGATCCAGCAGCGGGTCACCGGCATCCGGGACCTCCAGGACCGCTACCGGCGGTGGGAGCAGGGCCCCAACCTGCTCGAGCCCGTCGCCGGCCTGGCCGGGGTGTTCGCCGGCATGCTCATCGGCGGGCTCGTGGGCGCCATCACCGTCGGGTCGGTCGTCGTCGGCCTGCTCATGCTCCAGATCCGCTTCTTCGAGCGGATCGGCACCGCGGTGGGCGGGGGCATGAGCGAGTGGTTCGCGTGGAAGCGGCTCCAGGGCGTGGTCGGCGACCGGTCGGGCGGCGTCGGGGCCTGGTACACGAGCGGCCGGGAGGGCGCCCGCTGGGCCGAGGCCGGGATCGACCTGGGCCGGGAGGCCCTCGGCGAGCGGCCCGACCGGCCCACCACCGTGCGCGGGGCGCTGCTCGACCTGGCCGACCGGCTCGCCGCGCTGGGCGCCCAGGTGCTGGGCGGCGCGGCGACGCTCCTGAGCTTCGTGCCGCTGCTGCGGGTGCTGGCCGGGGTGGCCACGCCGATCCTGGGGCTGATCGACGTGGCCCGGGAGATCATCGTCCAGGCCGTCACCGACGTGGTCGACTCGGTCGAGGGGGTCGTCCGCCGCAGCGGGATCCTCGACCTGCCCGGCATCCTCGTCCGGGCGCTCGGCGCGGCCGTGGGCCACATCGTCGGCTTCGTCGGCCAGGGCCTGCGACTGGTCCGGCGCCCCTTCGAGGTCCTGGCCACCGGCCTCGCCGCGGCGTGGCGCGACAACGGAACCCCGATGCTGCGCCGGATCACCGAGCACCCGGTCGTGGTCCTGCTGCGGGGCATGGGGGCGGCCGGCG
This sequence comes from Acidimicrobiia bacterium, assembly GCA_050247895.1. GTDB lineage: Bacteria > Actinomycetota > Acidimicrobiia > Acidimicrobiales > VFJN01 > CAVPEW01. The sequence goes on along the minus strand of JBFWTJ010000215.1, from coordinate 2,557 downwards.
CCCAGATCCGCCGCCTCGGCACCGAGATCGCCGGGCTGTTCCCCGACATCGGGCGCAACATCCTGCCCACCTCGGTGGCCGCCGTGGCCACCGCCGTGAGCGCCGTCGCCAGCCGCTTCTCCAGCCCCGGCCCGAGCGTGGCCAGCCGGGCGTGGGGCTGGATCCGGGGCAAGCTCGCCGGCGGCGGCGGTCCCTCGCTGCCCCCGATCCCCACGCCACCGCCCCTGCTCACCCCGCCCCTGGCCTCCGCCGTGGCCGCCGCGGCCCGGGCCGAGATGGCCGAGCTCCCCCTCTACGTCGTGGGGTCGGTGCCCCGGGTCTTCCCGGCCGAAGCGGCCCGGCTCGACGCCCGCATCCGCGCCGCGGAGACCGAGCCCGCCTACCGGGCCGCCGCCCTCGTGCTCCAGGGCGCGGCCCGCCTGGCCGGCCCCGAGGTCGACGCCGCGGTGGCCGGCGTGTCGGCCGAGCTGGACCGGGTCGAGCAGCTCCTCCGCCGCCGGCCCCGCGCCCGGCCGCCGGTGCGCGACGTCGCCCCGCCCCGCCGGCTGGTGCCGGTGCTGCGCCGCGTCCGGGTCACCGGCACCGAGCCCCGGCACCAGGGCGAGGTCCGGGCCTGGGTCGACGAGGTCGTCCAACGCCTGCGCGCCGCGCCCTTCGAGGTCCCCACCGCGGCCACGGCCGGGGCGCGGTGAGCCCGGTGCCCATCGACTTCGCCGCCGTCGCCACCCTGTTCTCCGGCCAGCTCGCGGCCCAGGCCGCCCCCATGCGGCGCACCTTCACCGACCTGGCCCGGACGCTGCGGGCCCTCCAGCGCCAGATCGACCAGGCCGAGCGGGCCAGCCGGGTGCTGCCCCTGGTGAACTTCCGCGACGGCGCCCTGGCCGTGCGGGTGGCCCGGGCCACCGCGCCCGGGGCCCAGGCGCCGCCCGGCGTCGTCGACGACGCCGGCCGCGGCGCGACCGCGTTCGTCCAGGGCATCGGCTGGGTCGCCACCGCCGTGCACCAGGAGCTGCTCCTGCCCAACCTCGGCGCGGTCGCGGCCGAGGTCGCCGGGCGCATCGAGACCGCGACCGACCGGGTCCTGGCGCTCCAGCCGTCCCTGTTCGACATCGGCCGGCGCGACCACACCATGTTCGAGCTCCCGGCCCTGGGCGCGCTCGGGCTCCAGGTCGCGTCCGAGGCCGGCGTCCTGAAACCGGGCTCGGTGTCCACCGCGCCCCCCTCGCCGGGCGGCCCCCCGGCCACCGGCACGCCCGGGGCCCTGCCCCTCCCGAACCTGGACGAGGTGGCCGACCTGCTCGCCGGGGTGACCAGCGCCCTGGTCCTGGGCCTGCCGGCCATGACCACCTTCGTCGCCGGCCGGGTCACGATCCTCTCGCTCGCCGCCCGCATCGCGGTCGTCGACCGGCTCACCGAGGCCGAGGTCGCCCTGCTGGGGCTGCGCAACCGGGTGTCCGAAGCGGTCATGGAGGCCGCCGGTCCCGCGGCCATCGCCGAGCGCTGGTTCGGCCACATCGACGCCGTGGTCCGCGTCGACCTGGTCGTCATCACCACCTGGCTCCCCATCGCCGCGGGCGAGTACCTCCAGGGCGTGCGGGTCGTGGTCGACTCGATCAACGACTCCACCCGCACGGTCGTGGACGTGCTCGACGTGGTCATCGGGATCATCGAGTCCATCACCTCGATCAACCTGCTGGCCCCGGTCAACCCCGTGCTGGCCACCGCCGGGCTCCCCCCGGTGTCGCTCACCATCGGCGACCTGATCGACGCGGCGACCACGGCCATCGCCCGCCAGCGCGCCCTCGACGCGGCGACGGCCCTGGAGGCCCTGGCCGTCGCCTCGTGGCCGTTCTCCCAGCGGGACCACCGCATCTGGCACGGGCTGGCCCAGATGTTCGCCATCCTCGCCGCCCACGACATCCACACCATCTCCCAGGCGCCGATCCCGGCCACGATCACCGCCTTCCCCGACCTGGTGTCCCGGCTGTTCCCCCCGGCCTTCGACGCCGCGGTGGCCGGCTGGGCCCGGGGCACCGCCGACGGCGTGCGGATCGCAGTGGCCGGGGCGATCTCGGAGACCGCCGGCCTGGCCGGCTCCCTCGACACCGCCGTGCGCTCGGTGGCCGACGAGGCCCGCCGGGGCCTGGGCGGGCTCGAACCGGCCACCGCGATGGTCGCCGCGGCCCGCTTCGCCGACGCCGCGTTGGGCGACGAGGAGCGCCGCCAGCGCCGGGAGGCCGCGGCCCGGGCCGAGGGCGCCGACGCCGACCCGTTCCTCCACCTCTTCGCCACCGCCGGCTTCCAGGTCGTGGGCGGCCTCGTCCCGGCCTACGTGGACGGGCTCCAGCGCTTCCTGCGCCGGCGGGCCCTGCGGCCCACCCCGACCTCGCCCCACATCCTGGCCCGGCACGGCCGACTCGTCGGCGTGCGCACGGCCCGGATCACCCTGCGGGCCGAGGGCCAGGCCACCGGCGCGGCGACGGCCACCGCCACCGCGACGCGCCTGCGCGAAGCCGTCGGCGACCTGTACCTCACCGGCCGGCGCCGCCTCGACGAG
>JBFWTJ010000214.1:0-6796 GCA_050247895.1 Acidimicrobiia bacterium | reverse complement strand
GACGTCGGTGGCGGCGCGTCGATCATGGGCACCCTGTCCGGCGGCGGCAAGGAGGTCGTCTCGGTCGGTCGGCGTTGCCTGCTCGGCGCCAACAGCGGGATCGGCATCAGCCTCGGCGACGACTGCGTCGTGGAGGCCGGCCTCTACGTCACCGCCGGCACCAAGGTGACGCTGCCCGACGGCACGACGGCCAAGGCCGGCGACCTGAGCGGCCGGTCCGGCCTGCTCTACCTCCGCAACAGCGTGACCGGAGCGGTCGAGGTCCGCTCCCGCACCGAGGGCACCGTCGAGCTCAACGCCGCCCTCCACGCCAACTGACCCGACCCACCCGCGAGACCACCGCCGTCGGCCGCCGACGGGTCACCGAACGCGGCGAGCCCGACCGTTACGCTTCGTTCGTCATGCAGGTGTTCGCGAGCGACCCGGGCCCCGACGACCTCACGCTCGACCCTGCCACCGTCACCGACCTGAGCGTCGCCGTCTCGACGCTGCGGGACATCGGTCCCGACCTGCGAGCCGCGCTCTCGCGGACCGCCGATCGCCTCGACGTCCTCGCCGCCGGCGCGGCCGACCAGCGGGCCGAGACCGCCGACCTCGGCCGGCGGCTCAACCTCCTCCTCGACCGGCCCGCACCCCCCGAAGGCCACCTGGCCGAGCAGCTCGAGGCGCAGGACCAGCGGCTGGCCCGCCTGCACGACCTCCTGGAGCGGTTGCACGCCGTGGTGGTCACCGAGCCGGCCAACCACACCGACGACCTCCTGCACCACGACCTCGCCGCCGCCCGCACCGACCTGGGCACCCTGGGCCAGCGCCTCGACCGGCTCGAGGCCCAGATGTCGCTCCTCGGCGACCGGCTCAACGGGGTCACCGACGCCACCTCCCGACGGGTCGGCGAGGTCCTCACCGCGCTCGGCTCGCTGCGGGGAGAGCGCCTGGAACCGCTCGCCGCCACCTCGCAGCGCACGGAGGCCGAGCTCGTCGCCCTGCGCCGCGACGTCGCCGCCGCGCTCAGCGACACGGCGTCGCGCACCGAGTCCGAGATCCACCGCATGCGCCGCGACGTGTCCGCCGCCCTGCGCGACCCGGCACTGCGCACGGTGTCGGGCCTCGACGAGCTCCGCCACGACCTCGCCGCCGCCCTCGCCCGACCGGCACCGGCTCCCGAACCGGCCGTGGCCGAGGTCGACCCGCTCCCCGTCGTCGAGGCCGTGGCCGAGCGGACCGAGGCCGGCCTGGCCGCCATGCTCCGCCTGATCGACCAGCGCCTCGATCGCCTCACCCGCGAACCCCTGGCCGAACCGGCCGCGGACCCCGCGGCACCCGCCCCGGGCACGGCTCCCGATCCGGACGTTCGCGGCGAGGGCCTCACCGCGCTCGCCGCCGCGGTCGACCGGATCGACGTGGCCCTCGCCGGGCTCGGCCAGCAGCAGGCCCTGCTCGTCGACCTCCTCGGCACGCACCGCGACGTCGAGAGCGCCGAGGCGGACACGCCCGCCCTCGACGAACGGGTCACCGCCCAGCTCGAGGGCCTCATGACCCAGATGGCCGCGGTCGGGACCCGGGTCGAAGCCGTGCTCGCCGAGCTGGAGCGACGTCAGCCCCGCCTCACCGGCGAGAACCTGAAGAAGGCCGCCGCGTCGGTCCGCGACGTGGTCGCCGCCACCTCGTCCCGGCGGCCGCGCCGCAACGGCTGAGGGCCCGGGCCCCGGCCGCCACTCAGGCCAGGCGTCGACCGACGAGCTCGATCCGCTCGTCGGGTTGCACGACCGCGACCCGCACGTGGCCCGCGCCGTGGGGGCCGTAGAACTCGCCCGGTGAGACCAGGGCGCCGCCCCGCTCGGCCAGCAGGCGGGTCAGGCCCCAGGCGTCCCCGTCGGGGGCCTCGGCCCACAGGTAGAACGCGCCCGCGGGGAGGGGGGCTTCCACCCCGACCGCGGCCAGCACGCCCCGGGCCAGCTCGAGCCGGCCCGCGTAGACCGCCCGCTGGGCCTCGACGTGGACGTCGTCGGCCCAGGCCACCGCGGCCGCGGCCTGGACCGGGCCCGGCACCATGAAGCCGGCGTGCTTGCGCACCTCGCGCACGAAGTGGACGAGGTCGGCATCGCCGGCGTACACGCCGACGCGCACGCCGGCCAGGTTCGAGCGCTTCGACAGCGAGTGGACCGCGAGCAGGCCCTCGGTGCCGTGCTCGAGGATCGTGCGGGGTGGTCCGTCCCAGGTGAACTCGACGTAGCACTCGTCGGAGAGGACCGGCACGCCACGCGCCCGCCCCCACGCCGCGGCAGCACCCAGGTCGGCCAGCGCCCCGGTGGGGTTCGACGGCGAGTTGACCCACAGGCACAGAGCCCGGGTTCCGTCGGCGGGCGAGATCTCGTCGAGGTGCCGGTACGGGACCGACCGCAACCCGGCGAGCTGGGCCCCCATGTCGTAGGTGGGGTAGCTGACCGCCGGGTACAGGACCGTGTCGCGGTCGGGCCGGCGCAGGTGCAACCACTGGGGCAGGCCCGCGACGAGCTCCTTGGTGCCCACGCACGCCGCGACCTCGCGGTCCGGGTCGACCTCGACGCCGAGCCGGCGGGCCATCCACCCCGCCGCCGCGCCGCGCAGCGCGGCCGAGCCGATCGACGCCGGGTAGCCCCGCTCGGCACCGGACCGGGCCAGCGCGTCGACCACCTCGGCCGGCGGCGGGTCGCACGGGGTCCCGATCGACAGGTCGACCACACCGCCCTCGTGGGCGGCGGCCACCACGGCCAGCTCGTCGAGCCGGTCGTAGGGGTACGGCGGAGGGACGAACGGTCGGGCCGACATCAACCGACGACGAAGTCCCGGAACCGGGCCAGGGCGGCCTGGTGGATCCGCGCCCGCAGGCGCATCGCGTCGTCGTCGGGGATCTCCACCAGCACCTCGCCCTCCCGGTGCACCGCGGCGACCACGTCGCCGCGCTCGTAGGGGATGACCAGCTCGACCACCGCGGTGCGGGCCCGCAGCCGGTCCCCCACCGCCTGGAGGAGCTGGTCCACGCCTTCACCGGTCCGGGCGCTGAAGGCGACCGCACCTTCGTCGCCGGCGGCCAGGCGCTTGGCCTCGTCGGGGGCCAGGTCGGCCTTGTTGAAGGCCAGCAGCTCGGGCACCTCGGCCGCGCCGATCTCGCCCAGGACCGAGCGCACGGCCTCGATGTTGCCGGCCGGGTCGGGCGCCGAGGCGTCCACGACGTGGACCAGCAGGTCGGCGTCGGCCGCCACCTGCAGGGTCGACTTGAACGCCTCGACCAGGCCGTGGGGCAGCTTGCGGATGAACCCGACCGTGTCGGTCAGCAGGACCGGCTCGCCCCCGGGGAGCTCCAGGCGCCGGGTGGTGGCGTCGAGGGTGGCGAAGAGGCGGTCCTGGACCAGCACGCCGGCGTCGGTGAGCCCGTTGAGCAGGGTGGACTTCCCCGCGTTCGTGTAGCCGACGATGGCGACGTGGTCGAGTCGGCTCGACCGACGGGCCTTGCGCTGGGTGTCGCGGTGCTGGGCGATCTCGCGCAGGTCGGCCTCGAGCTTGTGGATCCGCCGGACCAGCCGGCGCCGGTCGGTCTCCAGCTGGGTCTCGCCCGGCCCGCGGGAGCCGATCCGGGCGCCACCGCCGGCCGACATGCCGCCGGCCTGCTGGGACAGGGCCTTGCCCCGACCCCTCAGGCGGGGCAGCCGGTAGCGGAGCTGGGCCAGCTCGACCTGGGCCTTGCCCTCCTGGCTCGACGCGTTCTGGGCGAAGATGTCGAGGATCACCGCGGTCCGGTCGATGGCGGTCCGGCCCAGGAGCTTCTCCAGGTTGAACTGCTGGGCCGGGGACAGCTCGTTGTCGAACACGACCGTGTCGCAGTCGGTCTCCAGGGCGACGTCGCGCAGCTCGGCCGCCTTGCCCTTGCCCACGAAGGTCGGCGGGTCCGGGGACGTGCGGCGCTGCACCACCCGGGCCACCTCGTCGGCGCCCGCCGTGTCGACCAGCAGCGACAGCTCGTCGAGGCTGGCCTCGGTGTCGTCGGGCGACTCGGGCGGGATGGTCACCCCGACCAGGACGATCTTCTCCCGGAACGCCCTCTCGATGAGCGACATGCGGGCCTAGATCCCCGGGACCTCGACCCGGGCCACGAAGGTGGCCGGACCGGTCAGCAGGACGCCACCGTCGTCGCCCAGCTCGACCACGACCTCGCCGCCGGGCATGCGCACGGTCGTGCGGGGACCGGTCCAGCCCCAGCGGGCGGCGGCCACCGCGGCGGCGCACGCCCCGGTCCCGCAGGCCAGGGTGACCCCGACGCCCCGCTCGAAGACCTCCATGTCCACGACGTCGGCGGCCGCGCCCGGGCGGACCAGCTCCACGTTGGTGCCCCCGTCGGCCTGGGCGTCCAGCCGCGCCCCGATGGTGGCCACGTCGAGGCCCTCGTCGAGGGCCTCCAGCACGACGTGGGGGTTGCCCACGTCCACGGCCAGGCCCCGGCCGATGCCCTGTCCCGGCCAGCGGTCCTCGTCGCCGTCGACCTTGGCCACGCCCATGTCGACCCGCAGCGAGCGGGTCGGCTCGCCGGGCCGGCCGAGGTCGGTGACGATCCGCAGGCCGGCGTCGGTGGCGACCCGGACCTCGCCCGGGCCGGCCAGCCCGGCGTCGACGACGGCCTGGACCAGGCAGCGGATCCCGTTGCCGCTCATCTCGGCCCGGCTGCCGTCGGCGTTGAGCAGGACCATGGTCACCTCCGCCCCGCCCGGCCCACCGGGCACGGCGCGCAGGAGCCCGTCGGCGCCCACGCCGGTGCGCCGGTCGCACAGGGCCACGGCCAGCGCCGCATCGAAGCGGCCGGCCGCCCCCGGGTCGACCAGGACCAGGAAGTCGTTGCCCAGGCCGTGGTGCTTGGTCAGCTGCATGTGGCCGTCAGCCTAGGGTCCGCCCGCCCTCGGGCCGATCGAGATCCCCGGGCCCGGCCGCGGCCGCGAGGAGCCCGTCGGCTCCGGCCTGCGGGTCCACCCAGCGCACCCGGGGGTCGCGGCGGAACCAGGCCCGCTGGCGCCGGGCGAACTGGCGGGTGCGGGTGACGACCAGCTCGACGGCCCGGTCGAGGGGGCAGGTGCCGTCCAGGTAGGACCAGAGCTCCTTGTAGCCCAGCGCCTGGCCCGCGGTGCGCGACAGCCCGGACGGGCGTGCCCGGAGGTCCCGGACCTCGTCGAGCAGCCCGGCGGCGAGCTGGTCGGCGAAGCGCCGGGCGATGCGCGGCCGGAGCCGCTCGGAGGGGAGGTCGACCCCGCACAGGGCGAACCGGCACGGCGGGTAGGCGTCGAGCCCCGGGCCGAACGAGGAGAACGGGCGGCCGGAGCCCTCGGTGACCTCCAGGGCCCGCACGACGCGGCGGCGGTTGCCGGGCTCCATGCGGGCCGCCGCGGCCGGGTCCAGGGACGCGAGCCGGGCGTGCAGCGCGGCGGTGTCGGGCTCGGCCTCGAGGCGGGCACGGACCTCGGGGTACTCGCCGGGGATCGTCAGGTCGTCGACCACGGCCCGGTGGTACAGGCCGGTCCCGCCCACCAGCAGGGCCCGGCCGCCACGGGCCTCGATGTCGGCCAGCACCCGGCGGGCCTGGTCCTGGAACCACACCACGGTGACGTCCTGGTCGGGGTCGACGAGGTCGATGAGGTGGTGGCGCACGTCCCGCTGCTCGGCCACCGAGGGCTTGGCCGTGCCGATGTCCATGCCCCGATAGACCTGCATCGAGTCCACCGAGACGATCTCCCAGCGCGGGTCCCGCCGGGCCAGCTCGAGCGCCAGGGCCGACTTGCCCGCCGCGGTCGGTCCGACCAGGGCGACGTGGCGGGGCGTGGGGGTGCTCACCCCTTCCGACGCTACCGGCCCACCGGCGTGCCGGCCCGCGAGCACCGACTGCGGGCGCGGGCGCCGGGCGTGGCGCGCGGTGCCCCCGGGATCGAGCAGGATCAGGCCGTGCCCACCGTCGCCTTCGTGCACGCCCACCCCGACGATGAGGCGATCTTCACCGGGGGAACCATGCGCCGGCTGGCCGACGCCGGGGTGCGGGTCGTGCTGGTGGTGGCCACCGGTGGCGAGCTGGGCTCGGCCAGCGAGGGTGGGGGCGACATCGCCGACCTGGGCCGCCACCGGCTGGCCGAGACCCGCCGGGCGGCCGACGCCCTGGGCGTGGCCGAGGTGTACGCGCTGGGCTACCGGGACTCGGGGATGGCCGGCGATCCGGCCAACGACGCGCCGGGCTCGTTGTGGCGGGCACCGGCGACCGGTGTGGCCGCGGCGCTGGTCGGCCTGCTCGACGACGAGCCCCGGCTCGGTGCCGTGGTCGGCTACGACTCGGGCGGGATCTACGGCCACCCCGACCACGTCCGGGTGCACCAGGCGGTGCACATGGCCGCCGACTGGTTGGGCATCACGACCGTCTACGACGCCACCGTCGACCGGGAGCACCTCCACTTCGTGGAGACCCACCTGGTGGAGGAGGCGTTGTCCGACGACCTGGGCCTGGTCCGCTCGCGCCTGGGCGTGCCCTCGGTCGAGGTGACGACCACGGTCGACGTCACCGGCGTGCTGGACGTCAAGCGGGCCGCGATGGCCGCGCACGCCAGCCAGATCCCCGAGACGACCTCGGCCATGCTGCTGCCCCTCCACCACTTCGCCGAGGTGTACGGCGTCGAGTGGTACGTGCGCATGGGCGCGCCCGGCCCGCTCGACGAGCTCAGCTGACCTCGGCCGGGCCCGGGACGAGGTCGAGCGCGAGGCACACGGTGAGCGCGTCGTCGCGGTAGCGGCC
>JBFWTJ010000213.1:0-6843 GCA_050247895.1 Acidimicrobiia bacterium | reverse complement strand
ATCGGATGGTGGCGGTTCGCCGTTGGGGGCCGGGGTTCGTGGTCTGGACGGGTCTCAGCTGGTGCGGGTCACCATCGGCCGTTGTCGGTGGCTTCGATGATCGCTGCGTGTGCGGCGAGGTCGTCATCGTCGTTGTAGCGACGGAGGGTGGAACGGCGCTGGGGTGGGCCGAACCGGGGTGCGTCAGTGCCGGCCAGGGCTTGCGCGAGGGGCCCCAGGGGATGTTCGGTGTGCTGGCCGAGCATGGCGGCGAGGAGATCTTCCTTGCGGGTGGTGAACGGCGCCTGGGTCGCGGTGGTCAGGGTGGAGCGTGGTCGGTCGCTCATGATCAGCGCCTCCGGTGGTGGGTGGGGGATGCCACGGCGCGTTCGGCGTGGCGTTGCTGTTCGTTGGCCCGGGAACGTTCGGCTTGACGCTGTGCATCTTCGGTGAGGGCCTGGTTGACCTTGGCCACGTGGTCGTCGCTGTGGAACAGGTGACGCTTGAGCGTCGCGGGGATGGCCGTCCACTGCCCCCCGTCGCGGCGGACCACGGTCCGCCGGTTCAGCGTCGGCTGGCCCTTGGCTTCATCCAGGGCCGCTCCGGTGATGTCGGCGATGGTGATGGCCTCGGGGGCTTCGTCGGTGAGGCCGACCTTGGCAGCTTCGATGCGGGCCGCGGCGACGGTGTCGTTGTAGTGCTGGACGGCACGGACGAGTTCAGCGAACGCGTTGACCGCGGTGCTGTAGGCGGCCTGACCGATGGTGAGGGCGTCGGTGCGGGTCTTGTTGGTGGTGGTCCGCCACCGCTGGCGTTGGCGCTCGAGTTGGTCTGCCTCGGCCTGGTCGCTGGCCCGCCTGCGGGCCTCAGCGACGAGCGCGGCGTGCTCGGCGGCCTGGCGAGCCTCGGCGAGCTGGGTCGGGGTGATGGTGGTGTCGCCGGCGAGGATGCGCTGCTCGAGGTCGGTGAGGTGCCGCTGCTCGGTGAGGGTCGACATGGGTTCCTTTCGATGAGAGGTGACGGTCATCCGCGGTTGGCCAGCGCGACCTGGGTGTGGCGGTGCCAACGCAAGGCCCGCATCCCGGCAGAGACCTGATCCTCACCCGGGTACTGGGTGACGTTGAGGTTCACCGTGTCACCCCCGGAGGACTCGGGAAGCGAGAAGTCACGGGATCCGAGTGTGGAGGCGTGGTCGGCGAGGGCCTGTTGCTGGCGCTGGAGGTGGCCCGAGACGATGGATCCTTGGTTGAGGAAGCGGTTGGGCAGGATCATCCCGGAGATGGCGGGGAGGAACAGCTCAGGTCCCCGCTCGCCGACGAGGTAGGGCACACCGGCGGTCACCGGCCCGCCCCGGGCCCGGCCGATGAGGTTCATCTCGCGGGCGAACTTCTGGATGTCCAAGCTGAACCCGAATGTCCCGTGCACCGCGGCTTGGAGCTCTTCGGCCATGGACTTGATGCCGTCGATGAACCCTTGGACGAGGTCCTTGCCGGCATCGACGAGCAGGCCGCCGATGCCCTTGAGGGCCTCCTTGATCCCGTTGAGGAGCGCCACGATGATGTCCTTGCCCAACACGGCCAGGGCGGGGATGGCGTCGGTGACGGCCCAGCTCCCGATGGCGGCGAGGATGTCGGGCAGCACCGCGACGATGCCGGGGATGGCGTCGTTGGTGATCCAGCCGACCAGGGCGGGGACCAGGACCTTGATCCCTTCGCCAAGCATGGGCAGGCCGGTGTCGGTGAGCCAGTGGAGCCCGGCCATGAGCCACTCACCGAGCTGGCCGAGGAACGGGCCGATCCGCGGGCGCACCCAATCGATGAGGGCCTGGCCCATCGCGGCGAGCGCGTCGATGACCCCGGGGAGAGCGTCACGGATCCGGGTCACGACCATGCCGACGACCCCGGCCAAACCTTCCTCGTTGAACGCTCTCATCAGCGGTGAGCCGTTGCGGTCCCACCAACCCGTCAAGGCATTGAGGCCGTTGGTGACGAAGCCTGCCAAAGCAGGGACGGCCCGATCGGCAAGGAAGTTGACGAACTGTCCGAGACCGTCAGCCAGTACGGGGATCACCCGCTCAGCGATGGGTTGGAAGGCTCGGGAGATCCTGCCAGCGGCTTCGCTGAGCGACCGTCCCAGCCCGATGAACGCGGTGCGCAGCTCGTCGTTGGTTGCGACCCAACCGGCGAACGCGGCGAAGATCGGGGAGATCGTCGGGATGACCGCACCGAACGGGCCGAGGACGGTTGCGAGGCCACGGAAGGACATCGCCGCGAGCGCAGCGCCGATCGGCACCAGCGCGGGGCCCATCTCCTGCAACCGAGGAAGGAGCCGTGCGAGCTGATCCGGCGTCTCGCGGACCCATTCGGCGAACCGCTGGAACCCCGGGGAGTCCACCGCGGTGGAGAGCTTGTCGGAGATCGCCCCGCCGACCAGGTCGAGGGCCTCGGCCGAAGCCCGGAAGGCCGAGGTCATCGTGGCCGCGAAGGGGGTCAGGATCGACGCACCGAACCGTGCCATCGCGGCGCCCAGCCCACCGGCGGAACCGGAGAGCTGGTCGCGCAACGCTTCCATCGTCCCCGCGAGGGCGACGGTCGCTCCGGCCGGACCGTTGGACCCTTGGAGGATCCCCTGGGCGAGCGCGTCGAGGGCACGCTCGGCCGGCACGGCGCCGGCCGAGATCATGTCCTTCATCTCCTCGCGGGTCACCCCGAAGGCGTTGGCGAGGATCGCGAGAGCGTTCACGCCGGCGTCGGAGATCCGCCAGACGTCGATGAGCTGCACCTGGCCGGACGCGGCGATCTGTCCGAACACGGTGGCCAGCCGGTCGGCGAACTCGTTGGCCCGCTTGCCCTGAGTGGCGGCGGCCTCGCCGATGGCAGTGAGGTAGTTGGGGACCTTCTCGGCGTCGACGCCGAACCCGACGAGCCGTTGGGCCGCGGCCGCGAACTGGTCGAGGTTGAACGGTGTGCCGGTGACGACCCCGAGGACCCGGTCCAGCAGCGCGGCCGCGCCGGCTGCGGAGCCCATGCTGATCGTCAGCGCCGCTGTGGCGTCCTGGATCGTGGTGAGCCGATCCCAGCCCCGAAACAGCGACGTCGCGATGACCGCACCGGACGCGACCGCGGCGGCTTCGATCCCCCGCATCGCCGCCTGACCGGCAGCGGTGAGCCCGGACGTGATCGCCGACGCAGTGGAACGGACCATCGACCCGATGGCCGAGGTGAACCCCGACGCGAACCCCGACCCCGCGGAGGAACCCGCCTGCTGGAGCGGCCTCTCCACCGCTGAGCGGATCTGGCGGGCCAGGTTCCCGGTGGAGGGGACGATGTCGACGTACGCGGCCCCGAGGTTGATCGCCATCGGTCAGCCTTCCCGCCGGTTCGACCAGCCCGGCAGCACTAGCCCGTGATGGCCGATCCACCCGTCGAGCAGGGCACACAGGTGGACGATCGTGAAGGCCTGCTTCCCGGCCATCAGCCGCTGGTACTGGTCCGGGCCAAGGAGAACCCGTAGCGCCTCCAAGGGCGCGTCGCCCGGCGACCGGCGGGCCAGAGCCAGGACCCTCCCCGGGTCAAGCGACCAGGGATCCGGGCACTGGTAGATCTCGCCGTCCCACTCGAAGGTGAACGGCTCGACCCGGCGGCGACGCGTCGTACTCACGACGCCTCCCGGCCGGCTTGGCTCTCGATGAACGCCTCGAGGTCGACCGGTCGCACCCGCGCCGCTGACCCGATGTGCAGCACCGGCAACTCGCCAGCGGCGACCAGGCGCTTGACCGTCGCCGAACTCACCTGCAAGCGGTCCGCCACGTCTCGGTAGGTCAACAACGCCAGCACGTCGTGATCATCGGTTCGTACCCCGGGCCCGTCCACCGGCTGAGCCCCACAGACCCGCACAGACCTCTCAGCGATCGCACGAAGCTCCAACGACCCAAGGGAGAGCCCACGGTCCGACCCCCGCAGACGGCCTTCGAGGAGCCGCAGGGCATCAAGGACATCGCGAGCGGTGGCCGGGTCGAACAGGATCACGCCGAACCCCCAGACCCGTACGGCATGCCAGCGGCTATGCCGCCCGTAGCGACAGGCCCCCGGGGGGGAGGGGTCACCCCCCACCCCACCACGCCGTGGTGTCGTGCCCCGCTCATCGCCCGTCCCTGACGTCGGGGGCAGTGACCAGCCGCAACGCCACGAGGTGTGCACACGACACCGACCGGGCCGGGCAATCACAGGACCAGGACCCCCATTCGAACCGGGGGTGCCACACCGCGCCGTCACCCCGACACACCGCACGAACCCAGTTCCGCTCAGCACGGACCACGATCAGGCGACCTTCACCCAGATAGCGCCGCGCCTTGGCCGCAGCGTTCTCACGCGGCACGCTCGGACACCTCCATCACAGACCCGGGCCTCTCGGACCACCCCGGGGCAGCGAACTCGACCGGGGCCCCGACGAGGTCCTCGAGTTCGGCTGCTAGAGCCAAGGCCCGCTCCCGGTTGATGGCGGCCAGGTGGACCCGCTGGCGTAGGGCCCTGCTGGTGTCGAACATCACCGGGCACGCGGCCACCCAGGCGGACAACACGATCGCGGGGACCCCGGCCGTCTGGGCGACCATCTCGACCCGCTCGTCGACCTCCAGCCCTTCGGGCAGACCGACCGCGGTGTCGATGATCCGACGGACCCGCGGGTCATAGACCTCCCCGGCCACCTCGACGGCAGCGAGGGCACCCGAGCAGGACATCACCGCCACCGCGGCCAGGTCCTGTTCGGCCTGCACGTCCTGCGGAAGCGCGACGCTCACGTCGGCCCCCTGCGCCGGCGGGCCTTGCGCCGCTCGTTGAGGAACCGGACCATGTCCCAGAACTGGTCCGCGGGGACACGCTGAGCGCAGTACGGGCAACGGAGGGCGTCAGGCCCGACGCGGCCGTGACGGCAACGACGGCTCACCGTCGAGCCCCCGCTCGGGCGAGAACCGGGCACCAGGGATCGTGGTACACGCGGATGGCCCAGACCCCTGGCCCGAGCACACCAACGGTCTGGTAGGCCCGGCAGAGGTCACACCCGCCAGGAACCCGCGCCCCATCCAACGGCCCGAAGACGTCGACGAGCCGACGGCGAAACCGGCGACCGTTGCTCACTGTTCCTCGTTCCTGGGGAACAGCCCGGGAACGGGAACAGACCGCGTTCCCCGTTCCTCCCCCCTAGGGGTAGGAACACGGGAACGCCACACCGACAGGGTGTTGGTCGCCCGGGTACTACCCCAGCCGAGCCGATCCTTGACGTCACGCACCGACACGGGCGGCGGGTCCAAGACGTCGAGCTGTGCCAGGTCCTCGGCGCTGACCCCCAGAGCGTCGGCCCCGTCACCGACCAGGGGTGCCCGGATCTCGAAGCCCATGTCGGCGGTGAGCCGGAACACCCCGATGGTCGGCTCCCGGCCTTCCAGGGTGCAGTGACGGCGCAGACCGCCGTGGCGGTCCTTGTTCAACGTCAGGATCGCCGAGCCGCCCTTGCCGGGGGTGAACGGGTCCTTGACCGTGACCCGGATCGCTACCCCGCCGATCGCCCGGCGCTTGGCCGCCGTTCCCGTCGGACCATGGGCCTTGTTCTCGGTGTTCTTGGGTAGATGGTCGATCGCGATGACCGCCGCGCCCGCCGCGGCGAGGGGCTTGAGGACCGTGGCGTGGGCGACGGTGAAGTCGTCAGGGCTGTTCGAGTTGAGCCGCAGCAACGGCAACAGCTCCCCGGTCGAGTCGACCACCGCCACATCAGGGGCCCACCCCACCGCGTCGACCACGACCAGCTCGAGATGGGCCTTGTCCTCGGGCTCGACGTAGCGGAACCGGTCCAGATCCCCCAGGACCTCCTCCCCGACACCGAGCTGGAGCAGCCGGTTGACCGTGGCCTGGACCCCGTTGTGGTCCAGATCGACGATCAGGGCCTTGCCGCCCCCGCCCAGCACCACCGTCACCGCCGCCTCGGCCAGGAACGACTTGGCCGACTCGGGTTCCCCGAACACCGAGTTCACCTGACCCCGATAGAAGATCCCCACCCCGTCGGAACGGAACAGGACCCCCGGCGCCGGCGGATCCGGCAGACCCCCCGCCAGCAGGCCAGCCACATCCGCGTACAACCGCGTTCCCCGTTCCTCCCCATAGGGGGTAGGAACGGGGAACGCGGACCCCTCGGCACTCCGCACCGACATCAGGACGCCTCCGGCAGATCACAGATCCGACGCCGGCCACGAGCAAGCGCCTCGGCCTCCTCGACATCCCGGTCACGCACCACGTACCGGCCACCACACGACATGCACCTCGCCGGGTCATGAACCATGTACCCCGGGGAGGTATCCTTGCCGTCGAGTTCGTCGTCGAGGTCGAACCGCTTCCCGAGGTCCCGGCGTCCCAGCGCCGGGCCTCGCCGCGCAGGGGGCGCCTTTCCCCTTTGGCCGTCCGCCGGCAGGGGAGGTTGACGCTCGTTGAGCCCGACCATTAGGACGCCTTCCGGCGACGGGCCTGCGCCGACCTAAGGGCGAGGGTCTTGAAGTAGGCGGTCTTGGCCCGCTTGGCTCGAATGGCGCGGTCCGCCGGATCGAGTACCCGATCAGGGTCTACCTCGTCATCGAAACGGGTCTCGATGTTCTGACGGGCCCGCTCGGCGTGCTCCGTCGGGTCTTCGTGCGCCCATCGGTGGTTCGCCGCGATGGATGCGATGAGCTTCCGCTCGTCGGGGTGCTTGGACGCCAACAGCGCTCCCCCTTCGGGAGAACTGAGGCGGCCTAACCCTCACGTGCATGCCCATCCGGGACAGCCCCTATGAAGTTGAGCGAAATGCTACCCGCGGCGGTCGGGTGTGGCGGGGACTCTG
>JBFWTJ010000212.1:0-6850 GCA_050247895.1 Acidimicrobiia bacterium | reverse complement strand
CACGCTGGGCCTGTCCCCCCTGGCCACCGGCTTCTCCCTCACCCCGCTCGCGCTGGCCATGGTCGTCGCGGCGGTGGCCACGGCCCCCGTGGGGCGCCGCATGGGCCTGCGCTGGACGATCACCGCCGGGCTGGCCCTGGTCCTGGCCTCCAGCCTCACCTTCGCCCTGCTGGGACCAGAGGGCCCCCTGCCCCTCGTCCTGGCCCTGGCCCTGCTGGGGGCGGGCTTCGGCCTGGCCAACGCGCCCGCCATCGAGGCCGTCATGACCGCGCTGCCCGGCGAGCGGGCCGGCGTGGCGTCCGCGCTCAACTTCTCGACCCGCAACAGCGGCCTGGCCCTGGGCATCGCAGTGATGGGCAGCGTCATGTCCGGCGTCTACCGCGACCGCCTGGCCGCCGCGCCGGACATCGGGACGGCCGAGGTCCGCCAGGCCGCCCAGCAGTCGATCTCCGCCGCGCTGGGCCTGGCCGAGCGGTTGGGCGGCGACGGCGGGCTGCGCCTGGCCGACGCCGCCACCACCGCGTACGCCGGCGGCGTGCGCACCGCGGGGTGGGTCGGTGCCATCGTCTCCCTGGCCGGCATCGGCGTGGCCCTGGCCTTCGTCCCCCGACGGCTGGCCGGCGCCGTGCGCACCCCGGCGCCCGCCACCGCGGCGCGCGCCCGACAAGGAGGTCCCCACATGACGGAATGGCCCGACTCCCCCGTCGGACGGCAGGTCCGATGGCTGCTCGAGGCCTGGGTCGGCGAGGACGAGGTCCCCACCGAGGCGGCCTCGGCCCGGTGGGCGCCGACCCTGACCTTCGACCGCTTCTCGTCGGGGTCGTCGCTGCTCGACCCCGCCACCCGGGCCGCGTGGCGGGCCGAGGGGCGCAGCCGGCGGCCGGTGGCCCGCACGATGGTGGTCGACTCGCCCCACCAGATGTGCCTCGAGCTCGAGTCGGGCGACGGAGCCCGCTCCTGGCACGGGTTCGTGGTCGAGCCCGACCCGCCCCACCGCCTCGCCCTGCACTACGGCATGGACACGGCGGCCACCGGCGAGCGAGGCGCCAGCTCGACCATGCAGATGGGGGCGCTGGGCCGTGCCGCCCACCTGGTCGACGACGTGCCCCACGTCTTCGACGACCACCTGGCCCCGGTCCTGCTCACCTCCGAGTACCGGGCACGCCTGCCCCGCGAGCCGCGCCGCGGGCCGATGTTCCTCACCGCGGTCATCCGGGCCCGCCTGGCCGAGGACGTCGTCGAGGCCGCCTACGCCCGCGGCGGACGCCAGTACGTCCTGCTCGGCGCCGGCCTCGACTCCTTCGCCTACCGCCGCACCGACCTCACCGGCCTGCGCGTCTTCGAGGTCGACGAACCCGTCAGCCAAGCCTGGAAGCGCGACCGCCTCCGCCAGGTCGGCATCGACGAACCCCCCGACCTCACCTTCGTCCCCGTCGACTTCGACACCCAACGCCTCGACGAACAGCTCCTCGCCGCCGGCTTCGACCCCCGACAGCCCGCCGCCTTCTCCCTCCTCGGCGTCTCGGGCTACATCTCACCGGCCGCCCTGGCCGACACCCTCTCCACGGTCGGCCGGCGCGACGGCAACGAACTGGTCTTCGACTACCACTGCCGCTCGCTGGAGACCGACTTCGACCGCCTCCTGCGCGCCGTCGTGCGCGCCTCGGGCGAGGTCAACGACACGGCCTACGAGCCGGAGGAGATCTCCGCCCTGCTCGCCGAGCACGGGTTCGAGGTCGTGGCCGACCTGGCACCCGACGAGGCCACGGCGCGCTACTTCGCCGGCCGTCCCGACGGCCTCGCCGTGAAGGGCATGACCCGGCTCGTCCACGCCCGAAGGGCGCAGGTATAGGATCCATTGACGGCCACAGGCCGTGAACGATATGGGGGTTATTTCGTGGTCGTATTTCCTGATTCTCCGGCGGGAAGACGGGTCCGCTGGCTCCTCGACGCGTGGTCACGCGACGGCGTCGACCAGGCCGAGGCCTCCGAGAACCTCGCTCCGACCTTCACCTTCAACCGGTTCTCGACCGGCGGCACGCTGCTCGACCCCCACGTCCGCCAGGCCTGGCTCGACAGCCCCCGGCCGACCGTCAAGGAGGTCGTGGCCGAGTCGCCCCGCCTCGTGTGCACCTTGCTCGAATCGGCCGACGGCAGCGCGGCCTGGCACGGCTTCCTCGTCGAGGAGGAGCCACCGCACCGGCTGACGCTCAACGTCGGGCTCGACGCGGTCGACGACGGTGGGGCCGGCGGCTCCAGCGCCACGATGCAGGTCGGCGCGGTGGGTCGTGCCGCCCACCTCGTCGACGACGAGCCCCACGTGCTGCACGACGAGCTGGCCAAGGTCTTCCTGTCCCCCGAGTACCACGTCCGGCTCCCCGTCGAGCCCCGGCGGGGACCGGTCGCGATGGTGGCGGTCATCCGGGCCCGCCTGGCCGAGGACGTCGTCGAGGCCGCCTACGCCCGCGGCGGACGCCAGTACGTCCTGCTCGGCGCCGGCCTCGACTCCTTCGCCTACCGCCGCACCGACCTCACCGGCCTGCGCGTCTTCGAGGTCGACGAACCCGTCAGCCAAGCCTGGAAGCGCGACCGCCTCCGCCAGGTCGGCATCGACGAACCCCCCGACCTCACCTTCGTCCCCGTCGACTTCGACACCCAACGCCTCGACGAACAGCTCCTCGCCGCCGGCTTCGACCCCCGACAGCCCGCCGCCTTCTCCCTCCTCGGCGTCTCGATGTTCATCGGCACCGAGGCCCTGGCCCAGACGCTGCGGATGGTGGCCGCCTGCCCGGGCAACGAGATCGCCTTCGACTACAACTCCGACGCCATCGCCACCGACGGCGACCGCCTCCTCCAGGCCGTGGTGCGCCGGGCGAGCGAGCCCATGGTGTCGCTCTACGAGCCCGACGAGATCGAGCGGCTGCTCAAGTCCTGCGGCCTGGAGCTGGTGGACGACCTCTCCCCCGCCGACGCCACCCGTCGGTACCTGGCCGGCCGGCCCGACGGGCTCGCGGTCAGCGGTCGCACCCGCTGCGTGCACGCCCGTGCCCCGCTGACCTGAGGCGCCGGGCCAGGCCCCGCGCGCTGCCCGTGACCGACGTCCGCTCGTCCATCTGCCGCATCTGCAACAAGATGTGCCCCATCGAGGTGCACGTCGAGGGCGGCCGCGTGGTCGAGGTCACCGGCGACCGGGCCAACGCGCTCTACCGCGGCTACACGTGCGTGAAGGGCCGGGCCATGCCCGACTTCGTCAACCACCCCGACCGCCTCCTGCGAACCCTGCGACGGGTCGCCGGCGGCGGCTTCGAGCCGGTCCCGGTCGAGCAGGCCCTGGACGAGATCGCCGAGCGGATCGGGCGGTCGGTCGAGCAGCACGGGCCCCGCTCGGTCGCCGTCTACACCGGCACCCAGCTCCAGAACCCCGCCGCCATCCCCCTGGCCGGCTCGTTCCTGGCCGCCTTGGGCTCGCCGATGCAGTTCGGTGCGGCGACGCTGGACAAGCCGGGCCGCACCCTGGCCTGGGCCATGCTCGGGCGGTGGATGGCCCCCCACCAGAACTTCCACGACCCCCGCGTCGCGCTGATGATCGGCATCAACCCCTTCGTCAACGGGTTGGGCGGCGTGCCGCTCGGCCACCCGGGCCACTGGTTGGCCGAGCGACTGGCCGCGGGGATGGAGCTCGTCGTCGTGGACCCCCGGCGCACGCCGGTGGCCGACCGCGCCACCGTCTTCCTCCAGCCCGCGCCGGGCCACGACGTGGCCCTGCTCGCCGCCATGCTCCGGGTCGTGCTGCGCGAGGGGCGCCACGACGCCGCCTTCGTGGCCGACAACGTCCGGGGCGTCGAGGCGCTGGCCCGGGCGGTCGAGCCCTTCGACCCGGTCCAGGTGGCGGTCGGCGCCGGGGTCGACGCCGACCTGCTCGTGCGGGCGGCCCGGACCTTCGCCGGCGCGGGCCGCGGCTACGTCGTGGCCGGGACCGGTCCCCACATGGCCACGCCCGGCACCTTGATGGAGTACCTGGCCCTGTGCCTCGACACCGTGTGCGGCCACTGGATGCGCGCCGGGGAGGTCGTGCGGGCGCCGGGCGTGCTCAGCGCGCCGACGGCCCCCAAGGCCCAGGCCGCCGACCCGCGGCCGGCCTACGGCTACGGCGAGCGGTCCCGGGTCCGGGGCCTCGGGCTGGGTGCGGCGGGGATGCCCAGCGCCACCCTGGCCGACGAGATCCTGCTGGAGGGGCCGGGCCAGGTCCGCGTCCTGATCAGCTGCGGCGGGAACCCCGCCGCGGCGTTCCCCGACCAGCGCAAGGCCGTCGCCGCCCTGCGGTCCCTCGACCTGCTGGTGCAGGTCGACCCGTGGATGTCCCAGACGGCGCGGCACGCGACCTACGTCGTCGCCCCACGGCTCCCCGTCGAGGCACCCGGTACGACCCAGAAGCTCGAGGGGGTGATGCGCACCACCTACGCCACCGGCTACGGCTACCTCGACGACCACGCCCAGTACGCGCCGGCCGCGGTGGAACCCCCGCCGGGTGCGGAGGTCGTCGAGGAGTGGGAGGTCTTCTGGGGCCTGGCCCGCCGCCTCGGCCTCCCGCTCGAGCTGCGCACCGCGGCCGGCGATCCCGTGGCCCTCGACATGGCGGTCCGGCCACGCTCCGACGACCTGGTCGCCCTGCTCTGCCGAGGATCCCGGGTCCCCCTCGACGAGGTCCGGCGCCACCCCCACGGCGCCCTGTTCCCGGCCGACCCGCCGGTGGTCGTCGCGCCTCGCGACCCGGGGTGGACCGGTCGGCTCGACGTCGGCAACCCCGACATGGTCGCCGACCTGGAGGACCTGGCCGCCTCACCGGGCAGCGCGGCCCCGACCGGCGGGGGCGACGACCTGCCCTACCGGCTGATCGTGCGCCGGATGATGCACGTGGTGAACTCGTCCTACAACACCGGCGCCGTCCACGGCGGGCGCAACCCGGCCTTCCTGCACCCCGACGACCTGGCCGAGCTGGGCATCGGGGCGGGCGACGAGGTGGAGCTGCGCTCGGCCCACGACGCCGTCCCGGCCACCGTCGGATCCGACCCGACGCTGCGCCGGGGCACGGTCTCGATGAGCTTCGGCTTCGGCGGCGACCCGGAGTCCGACGACCGCGTGCGGGAGATCGGCAGCAGCGCGGCCCGCCTGCTGCGCGACGACGTCGCCTTCGACCGGTACTCGGGCCAGCCCCGCATGAGCGGCGTGCCCGTGGCGGTGGTGCCCCGGGCGGGCCGACGCCCGGCTCAGGCCCAGAGGCGCTCGGACGCCAGCTGAGCTCCCTCGGCCAGCGAGCGGAGCTTCCACCACACGACCTCGGGGTCCACGAAGCCGCCCGAGGCGAAGGTCGAGAACCCGCAGTCGGTCCCGGCGATGACCCGTTCGCGCCCCACGACGCGGGCGTAGCGCTCGATGCGGTCGGCCACCACGCCGGGGTGCTCCAGGTAGTTGGTGGTGGTGTCGATGCAGCCCGGGACCAGCACCTTGTCCTCGGGCAGCGCCACCTCCTCCCACAGCCGCCACTCGTGCTCGTGCTGGGGGTTGGCCGCCTCGAAGAGCAGCCCGGCCGGGCGGGCCCGCAACACGATGTCGACGATGTCGCCCAGGGGGACGTCGAGGTGGTGGGGTCCCTCGTAGTTGCCCCAGCACACGTGCATCCGCATCCTCTGGGGGTCCAGGTCGCGCACGGCGTGGTTGAGCGCCTCGACGTTGACCTCGGCGAACCGGCGGAACTCCTCCAGCGTGCCGTCGACGAAGTCGATGGCGGCCGAGGTGTCCGGCGCGCCGTCCACCTCGTGCAGGGCACGGGTGTGGCGGACCATGGCCAGGTCGGGGCAGTCGAGCTGCAGGATCAGGCCGGCGTCGACGATGGCCTTGTACTCGGTCCGCATCGCGTCGGCCAGGGCGAAGACGTACTCCTCGTGGCTGGCGTAGTGGCAGTTGCCCAGGAAGGCCGAGATCACGCCCGGCGAAGCGGCGCTGGCGAACGCCTCGCCCGCGCCCGACTCCGCCGCCGCGTCGACCAGGAGCTGGATCTCCTGGCCCAGGTCGGCGTGCCCCACGTAGGAGACGGGGCCGACGCAGGTCGGCGTGGCCAGCTTGAAGCTGTTGCGCCACGCCTCCTCCATGCTCGGCACCTCGAGCGGGTCGGCCGGCGTCGAGGGGAAGTGCTGGCCGCCGAAGCCGGTCAGCCGCTCCTTCACGTAGGTCGAGTAGCCGAACTTGCCCATCTCGCCGTCGTTGACGACGTCGACGCGGGCGTCGACCTGCCGACGGACGATCTCGGCCGTGCCCTTGCGGACCAGTTCGGCGAGCTGGTCCGAGTCGCCCTCCTCGAGCCGGCCGGCGTCGAGCCGCCGGAGCAGGCGGGCCAGCTCCCGACCCCTCGGCAGGCTGCCGACGTGGGTGGTGAGGATCCGATCGTCGCTGCGGAGCATTGCCGTCCTTCCCTGCTACCGCTGGTGCGGCGTCCAGCCCGTCACCAGGACGGGGAACTTCGTGTACCGGGGGATCTCCTCGATCCAGAACTTGTCGGGGTTGAGCTTCAGGCCCTCGGGCTCGTGGTCCGGGTCGGGCAGGACACCCGCCGCGAAGAGCTTCTGGAGCAGCCCGACGTGGGCGCCGCCGGCGCCGTCGCCGCCGAGCACGACCCGCAGGCCGAAGCACTGGTGGGCGCCGGTGCCGAAACCCACGCCGTAGCGCTGGAGCCCGCCCACCGTGGGCGAGGGACGGTGCGGGTTGAACTCGTCGGCGTCCTCGCCGAAGACCGCCTTGTCGCGGTTCGCCGCGACCCACTCGATGTGGAGCTCCTGGCCTTCGCGGAGGTCCG
>JBFWTJ010000211.1:0-6881 GCA_050247895.1 Acidimicrobiia bacterium | reverse complement strand
CCACGACGGTCAGCACGGTCACCGCGGCCCACAGGAGGCCGAGGACCACCAGGTGGGGCAGGACCAGGAGCCACTTGACCAGCCACAGCCAGCGGCTCAGCGGCAGGTCGAGGTGCCCGTCGAGGCGGGCCGGGTATGCCCTGGTGCCGGTGCCGGCGGCGACGCCGGTGCCGACCCCTTCCGGTGGCAGGTCGCCCAGGCCCCAGGCGCCGGTCGTGGCCGCGCCCGGCGCGGGCCCCTCGGGCAGCGGTCCGCCGATGACCGGTGCCGCGGTGCCCGGGCCGCCCGGGCCGGGGGTGCCGGCCGCGACCGGCTCCCGGCGCAGCCCGGCCACGAGCATCGCCGCCCCCGCGACCAGGCCCACCGTGCCGACGGCCAGCATGCCGATCCCGACCGGCAGCAGCAGGCCCGTGGCCACGCCGACGGAGGCCTCCACGGCCACGCCCCGGGACCCGTCGGCGTTCATGAGCACGAGCACCCACTCGCCCGGCTCCACGTCCCACCTCAGCGTCTGCGTGCCCGGGCCGGCGACCGAGGCGACCCAGAAGGGCTGCCCGTCGGGGGCGGCGGGCGTGGCCGTGCCGTCGTGCCGGCGGTGGTCGACGTGGAAGGGCGCCAGCGTGACGTCGACGACCTCGTCGTACCGCACGCCGGCCAGGTACGCCTCGACGTCGCGGGCCGGGCCGATCCCGGCGAACACCGGCCCGCCGTCGACCGCGGCCAACCGGACCTCGACCTCGCCGAGGTCGTCGATCGGCGTCCAGTCTCCCGGGCGGACGTCGCTGTGCAGGTCGACCCGCTCCGAGGTCAGGGCGTGGCCCGAGGTCGTGAAGGGGTGGTCGCCGGTCCGGTAGAAGCCGTCGTCGTCCCGCTGGGTGGCGTGGGCCCAGGTCAGGGCCACCCCTCCCAGCACCAGCCCGAAGCCGACCAGCGTGGCCAGGGCACCGAGCACGACGAGAACGACCTTTCCTGTGCGCATGGCCGCACCTCCTCGACGTCCGCAGGCCGGAGGCCCGCGGCTCGGCTTCCAGCCAACGCCCCCCGGCCGGACCGGCCCAAGGGCCGAAGGGCCCGAACCCCGCCGCCGAGCGGCCCGTCCCCCGGGCCACCCCCCGGTGGCACACTCGTCGCCATGGCCGAGGCGACCCCGGGGCCCGGGACGACCGAGCGCAGCGGGCCGCCGACCGGCGTGGCGTCGATCGCCCGGCTCCTGGCCCCCCGCTCGGTCGCGGTGGTGGGGGCGAGCCGCTCGCCGGGCACGGTCGGCCACCAGGTGCTGCGCAACCTGCTGGCCGGGGGCTTCGCCGGTCCCGTCTACCCGGTGAACCCCTCGGCCGCCCACGTGGCCAGCGTGGTCGCCTACCCCACGGTCCTCGACGTGCCGGGACCGGTCGACCTGGCCGTGGTCGCCGTGCCGGCCGCGGCGGTCCCCGAGGTGTTGGGCCAGTGCGCCCGTGCCGGCGTGGCCGGGGTCGTCGTGCTCTCGGCCGGCTTCGGCGAGACCGGCGCGGCCCGAGCCGAAGCCGAGCTGCGGGCCCTGGTCCGGTCCCACGGGATGCGCCTGGTCGGCCCGAACTGCATCGGGATCGTCAACACCGCGGTCGGCCTCGACGCCACGTTCTCGCCCCACCTGCCCGCCCCGGGCCGGATCGCCATGCTGTCCCAGTCCGGGGCGCTGGGCATCGCCCTGCTCGAGCGGTCGGCCCGGATGGGCCTTGGCGTGTCGACGTTCGTGTCGGTGGGCAACAAGGCCGACGTGAGCGGCAACGACCTGCTCGAGCACTGGGAGCACGACCCGGCGACCGACGTGGTCCTGCTCTACCTGGAGTCGTTCGGCAACCCCCGCCGGTTCGCCCGCATCGCCCGCCGGGTGTCCGCGGTCAAGCCGATCGTGGCGGTCAAGAGCGGCCGGTCGGCCGCCGGGATGCGCGCCGCGTCGTCGCACACCGCGGCGATGGCCAGCTCCGACGTGGCCGTCGACGCGCTGTTCCGCCAGGCCGGCGTGATCCGGGTCGACACGCTCGACGAGCTGTTCGACATGGCGCTGGTGCTCAGCGCCCAGCCCCTCCCGGCGGGACCACGGGTGGCCATCGTGGGCAACTCGGGAGGACCGGGGATCCTGGCCGCCGACGCCTGCAACGCCGCGGGCCTGGAGGTCGTCGAGCTGTCGACGGCGACGCAGGCCGCGCTGCGGGCCACGGTGGACCCCCACGCCGCCGTGGCCAACCCGGTCGACCTGGTCGCGTCGGCCACGCCGGACGCCTACGAGCGGGCGCTGGACCTCGTGCTGGCCGACGACGGGGTCGACGCGGTGATCGCGGTGTCGACCCCGACGTTCGCCGCGCCGCCCGCCGCGGTGGCCGAGGTCCTCGCCGGCGTGGCGGCGCGCACGACCAAGACGGTCGTCGGTTGCTTCGTCGCCGCGCCAGAGGTGCCCGCCCTGGTCACGGCCGGTACGGGCGACCGGCTCGTGCGGGTGCCGGCCTTCTCGTCGCCCGAGCCGGCGGCACGGGCCCTGGGCCACGCCGCCCGGTACGCGGCCTGGCGGCGCCGCCCGGCCGGCGACCTGCCCGACCTGCCCGGACTGGACGCCGACGCGGTGCGAGCCGTCGCCCGGGCCGCCCTCGACCGGGACCCCGCCGGCGGTTGGCTCCCGCCCGGCGAGGTCGACGCCGTGCTGGCCGCCGCCGGCATCCCCGGCCTGCGCAGCCGGCAGGTCCGGGGCGCCGCCGACGCGGCCGCGGCCGCCGACGACCTCGGCTACCCGGTGGTGCTCAAGGCCGTCGGGCCGACCATCGTCCACAAGTCCGACGTGGGCGGCGTCCGGCTCGGCCTCGACACGGCCGGGGAGGTGGCCGAGGCCTACGAGGCCATGGCGGCCTCGATCGGCGACGCCATGACCGGCGGCCTCGTCCAGGAGATGGCCGCACCGGGCGTCGAGGCCATCGTGGGCGTGGTCCAGGACCCCCTCTTCGGCCCCCTGGTGATGTTCGGGACGGGCGGCACGCTCACCGAGCTGCTCGGCGACCGGGCCTTCCGGATCCTCCCCGTGACCGACCTGGACGCGGCCGAGCTGGTCCGCTCCCTGCGCTCGTCGCCCCTGCTCTTCGGCTACCGGGGCTCGCCCCGGGTGGCGGTGGGCGCGGTGGAGGACGTCCTGCAGCGCGTGGCCCGGGTGGCCTCGCTGGTGGGCGAGCTGGCCGAGCTCGAGGTCAACCCGCTCGTCGCCTCGCCCGCCGGGGCGGTCGCGGTCGACGCCCGGATCCGGGTCGCGCCCGCGCCGCCCGGGTTCGAGCCACCCTGACCCCGGACGGTCAGCGGCGGGCCCGGCGCAGCTCGGCCTCGACGTCGGCGTCGGTGACCGGGCGGCGGACGAAGGTCTCCCAGGCGTGCAGGACCAGGCCGATCCCCCAGCCGCCCAGGATCCAGGCCGGCCAGAAGTAGCCGGCACCGGTCAGGGCCCACACCAGGACCATGAAGGCGTTGACCACCACGTAGGCCACCACGTGCGACCCGAAGTCGCGCCGGGCGGTGACCTGCTTGCGGGCCAGGGCCCACTCGTCGGACTCGTGATCGATCCTCACGTCGATGCGCTCGATGCCCATCTCGAACCTCCTCGCCAACGCGGCGCCCGGGATGCCCGGAGGCCACAACCAGCGTGCGCCCCGCGACCACCGGCACCCAGAGGCGAAGGTCCCGACCGCGGGCGGCGAGGGTCGTCAGCGCTGGAGCGTCAGGACGCCGAGCGCGTCGAGGACCGCGGCCGCCCACTGGCCCGGACCCCACCACCGCACGTCCCGGCGGCGGGCCAGCTCCAGCTCGAGGGGGACCAGGGCCAGCTCCTGGACCCAGGGCAGCGAGCCGATCCGGCGGGCCGTGTCCCGCACCTCGCCGGCCACGTACAGCCGGGCCTCGCACCACGGCGCCAGCCCCACCTTGCGCCCCAGCGAGGCCTCGAGGGTCCGCAGCCGCGCCGCGTCGCCGTGGGCCAGCGCGTTGGTCCAGGCCCAGGTCGGCACGGCGAGGCAGCCGGCCTCGACCAGGTGCTCCAGGTAGCGGCCCTCCAGGAACGCCTCGCACTCGGCGACCAGGCGCTCGGACTGGTCGGTGCTGCGCCGGCGCCACCTCATCGGGTCCTCCCGGGTCGGCGTCGCCGGGCGGCCCGCGGAGCCGGGACCACGGACCGGTGGCCGGTGGGGCGGGACGCACCGACGCCGGGCGACGAAGGGATGTGCCGCACCTCGGATCGCGGTCGCGGTCGAGCGGCGCGCCGATGTGGGGTCGCGGGTCCGTGGCGGGTTGGGCGGGACGGGTCGACGGCGGGCGCGGACGGGCCGTGCCGCACCTCGGGTCGTGTTCGTGATCGGGAGCCGGTGGCCATGGCGGCCGCCTCCTGGGCGGAACGGGGACGTCCGTGCGAGCGTGCGCGACCGCGGATCCGCCGCCAAGGGCCGAAGGTCCCCTCCTCGCGGGGTCGACGGCCCGACCGGCCGTCCCGGCCCGGACCGGGCGTCCCGAGGCGTTCGGCGGCGCGGGCCCGGCCGGTGGACGCGAACATCGGCACATGGCCACCGAACGGCTCGACACCCCGGACCCGTCGGGCGACGGCCCGGCCCTCGGCGGGCTGGCCGAGGAGGAGGCCGCGGCCCGGCTGACCGCCGACGGGCCCAACGAGCTGCCCCGGCCGCCGTCGCCCTCGGTCGGCCGGCGGGCCGCCCGCCAGCTGGCCGACCCGCTCTGCCTCGTGCTGCTCGCCGCCGCGCTGGCCAGCGTCGTGATCCTCGGCCAGACCGCCGAGGGCCTGGCCATCGCCGCCATCGTGGTCCTCAACGTGGCCATCGGCACGGCGCAGGAGCAGCGCGCCGCCGACGCCGGCGCCGCCCTCGAACGCCTCACCGCGCCCACCGCCCGGGTGCGGCGGTCGGGCCGCACGACCGTCGTCCCGGCCCACGACGTCGTGGTCGGCGACCTGGTCGAGATCGACGCCGGCGACCGGGTGCCCGCCGACGTGGAGCTGGTCGAGGCGGCCGGGCTGGCCGTCGACGAGGCCGTGCTGACCGGCGAGTCCGAGCCGGCCGAGAAGCGGGCCGCCGGACCGGCCCAACCGGGCACGCCGCCCGTGGACCGGCCCGGGGAGGCCTTCGCCGGCACCCTGGCCGTGCGCGGCCGAGCCGTCGGCCGGGTCGTGCGGACCGGCGCCCGCACCGAGGTCGGCGCCATCGCCACCGGGTTGGGCGAGGGGGCGTCGCCGCCGCTGGTGGGCGAGCTGCGGCGCGTCGCGGCCCGCATGAGCGTGCTCGCCGTGCTCCT
The DNA here is from genome assembly GCA_050247895.1 of Acidimicrobiia bacterium. GTDB lineage: Bacteria > Actinomycetota > Acidimicrobiia > Acidimicrobiales > VFJN01 > CAVPEW01. The sequence continues at coordinate 1,571 of JBFWTJ010000211.1, read as the reverse complement.
CGGCGCCGTCCTGATCCCGGTGGTGCTGGTCCGCTCGGGCGACGGGCCGGACCCCGTGGCCACGGCGGTCCTGGCCGGGGTGGCCCTGGCCGTGGCGGCCATCCCCGAGGGCCTGGCCACCATCGTCACCTCGTCGCTGGCCCTCGGGGCCCGGCGCATGGCCGGCCACGGGGCCATCGTCCGCCGGCTCCCGGCGATCGAGGCCCTGGGCGGCGCGGACGTGATCTGCACCGACAAGACGGGCACGATCACCACCGGCCGGATCACCGTGGCCGACGTGGCGATCCCCGGCGGGGGCGACCGGGCCTTCTGGGAGGCGTGCTGGCGGTGCCGCGACGGGGACGCCGACCCGGTCGACGCCGCCCTGGGGGTGGCGGCCCGCGCCGCCGGGTTCGACGAGCCGCCGGGGACCCGGGTCGCGGGCCGTCCCTTCGACGCCACGACCCGCTCGATGACCACGGTCCACGAGGTCCACGGGATGCCCGTCCTGTCCGTCAAGGGCGCGCCCGAGGTCGTCCTGCCCCGCTGCGCCGCCGGACCCGACCGGGCCGGGCTGGAGGCCGCCGTCGACCGGTTGTCCGGGGCGGGCCTGCGGGTCCTGGCCGTGGCCAGCGGCGAGACGGCCGACCTCGACGCCACCGACCTGGACGCCCGGGGCCTGGTCGCCTTCCACGATCCGCTGCGCCCGTCGGCCGTGGAGGCCATCGCCGCGTGCCGGGCCGCGGGCGTGCGGGTGGTGCTCGTCACCGGCGACCATGCCGCCACGGCGCGGGCCATCGCCACCGCGGCGGGGATCGAGGACGGCCCCACCGTGACCGGCGCGGGCCTGGCCGCGCACCCCGAGGCCGACCGGGACGACCTGCTGCGAGCCGCCGCGGTGGTGGCCCGGGTCGAGCCGGCGACCAAGGTGGCCCTGGTGGAGGCCCACCAGGCCGCGGGCCGGGTCGTGGCCATGACCGGCGACGGGGTGAACGACGCCCCGGCCCTGCGCCGGGCCGACGTCGGCGTGGCGCTGGCCGACGTCGGGGGCACCGACGTGGCCCGCGCCGCGGCCGAGGTGGTGCTGACCGACGGCGACCTGGCCACGCTGGTCACCGCGGTGCGCGAGGGCCGGCGGATCTACGGGAACCTCCGGGCGGTCGTCTCCTACCTGGTCACCGGCAACCTGAGCGAGATCCTCACCGTGGCGCTGGCCCTGGCCCTGCTACCCGGCCTGGCCGTGCCCCTCCTTCCAGTGCAGCTCCTGTGGGTCAACCTGGTCACCGACGGGCTCCCGGCCCTGGCGTTGGGGGTCGACCACCCGGCCACCGACCCGTTGCGGGCCACACCCCGGGGCCGCGACGAGCGCCTCCTGCCGGTGCGGCGGATGGCCGGCCTGGCCGGCCGCTCGGTGGCCATCGCCGTGGTCGCCGTGGCCACCGGCCTGCTCGGCGAGCACGCGTGGGGCTGGGAGCCCGACGTCGTGCGCACCCAGGTGCTGCTCACCCTGGTCGTCGCCCACCAGCTCCTGGCCTACACGGCCCGGGCCCGCCGGTGGAGCTTCGAGGCCGGCTGGTGGCGCAACCGCGTGC
>JBFWTJ010000210.1:0-7076 GCA_050247895.1 Acidimicrobiia bacterium | reverse complement strand
GAGGACACCGTGGTCCGGGCCGGCTCGAGCGGCGGTGCCGGCGCCGCCTGCGAAGGGTGGCCCGGCCCGGGCGGGGGCGCCGGCGGCGCCACGGGGTGGACCGGGTCGGACGGGTCGGCCCGGCCCGCGCCGGCCGGAGCGGACGACGTCCTGGCCCGCGTGCTGGCTCCGGTGGTCCTCGTGCTCGACGAGGGCGCCGACCTGCGGGCCCGGCTCGCCCCGGCCGAGGTCCGGGGCGCCCGGCGCGCCGGCGTCGCCCTGGAGCTGGAGAACCGGGGCGCCGGCCAGGTCGAGGTGCACATGGCCGACGACCGGTCCGGCCAGGTCGAGGTGTCCTTCCAGCCCCGCTCGCTGGTCGTGCCGCCCGGGTCCCGGCGCACCGTGACCGGGACCGTGACCCGCCGCCGGCCCCTGTTCGGCACCGCCCGGCGCAGCCCCTTCGGCGTGGTCGTCGCCACCCGCCAGCGCGACCTGCGCCTCCCCGGCGGGTTCACCCAGGCCCCCCTGTTCTCCCGCGGGGTGACCGGGTTGCTGGCCCTGCTCGTCCTGCTCGGCCTGTGGGCCAGCGCCCTGGTCGTCGGCCTCGACCGGATCCGCTCCGGGGACTCCGACGCCGACCGGCGTGCCGCGGCGGCGGCCGCGGCTGCGGCGGCCGAGGAGGAGGCCGACGGCACCGGCGGGGCGGGCTCGGGTGGCGGCGCGGGCGGGGGCCCCGGCGGCGGGGGCGCGGGCGCTGAGGAGGGTGGCGCCGAGCAGGCCGCGCCGGCCGGCGTGCGCGTCGGCGGCACCGTGTCGGCCGCCGACCCCGAGGGCGTCGACGTCGCCATCCGGCCGGTCAACCTGTCCGACCCCGAGGCCGACCAGGCCGAGTTCGCCCAACCGCTGCGCACCTTCCGCATGGCCGACGGGCCGCCCAAGCGCTACGGCCGCTCGGTCGGGGTCGTGGGCCAGACCGTCGACGAGCGCCGGTCGACCTCGACCGACGTCGACGGCGCCTGGGCCTTCGGCGGGGTCCGGGCCCCCGGCCTCTACCTGGTCACCTTCTCCAAGCCCGGCTACCAGACCCGCCGCTTCATCGTCGAGACCGCCGAGGGCCAGGAGCCCCCGGCGCTCGAGGTCGACCTCGTGGCCGGGCCCGGCTCGATCAGCGGGCGCATCGTCACCGGCGGCGGCGCGGGTGCCGGGGGCGTGACGGTCACCGCCACCGACGGGACCCTCGTGCTGACCACCACGTCGGCCTCCACCGGCCAGGTCGGTGCCTTCGCCCTCGAGGGCCTGGCCACGCCGGCCACCTGGGTCCTGACCACCTCCCGGCCCGGCTACGGCGCCGAGGCGGCCCGGGTCGACCTGGCCGGCAGCGACTCGGCCAGCGGCGTGGTCATCGAGGTGTCCGACGGCGTGGCCGCCATCGGCGGGACCGTCACCTCGGCCGAGGGGGCCGTCGGCGGCCTCGACGTCACCGTCACCGACGGCGAGACCACCCGCACGGCCACCACCCTCACCGAGGGCCCGACCGGCGGGTTCCTCATCCCCGCCCTGCCCGTCCCCGGCACCTACACGCTCACCGTGGCCGGCGAGGGATGGCAGACCCTGACCCGCCAGGTCGAGCTCTCCGCCGACGTCGACCTATCCCTCGAGGTCCGTCGCAGCACGGCCCAGCTCGTCGGCCGGATCGTCGAGCAGCTGCCCGACGGCTCGGTGGTGGGCATCGGCGGGGTCGGGATCACTCTGGTGTCGGAGGGCCGGACCTTCAAGTCCGGCTCGGCCGGCGAGGGCGGCGACGGGCGCTACGAGCTGCGGGGGATCCCCCCGGGCAGCTACGTGGTGACCCTCGAGCGCTACGGCTACCGGACCGAGCAGATCCTGGTCGACCTGGCCGCGGGCGACCGGCGGATCGCCGACGTGACCATGGTGGCCGTCCCGCCCGAGAGCCTGCCCGACACCTCCACGGTCAACGGCGTGGTCACGGCCACCACCGGGGGCCCGCTGGCCGGGGCCGGCATCAGCGTGCGGGTGTCGACCGCGGACGGCAGCGACCTGGTCGTCACCGCCACCGCCGACGGGGCCGGCAACTACGTGGTCGAGAACCTGCCACCGGGCATCCACACCGTGACCGCCTCGGCCGCGGGCCACGCCCCGTCCAGCCGCAGCGTCCGCCTCGCCGTGGGCGGGGCCGTGACGGCCGACTTCTCCCTGGTGCCCAACGCCACGGTCACCGGGCGGGTCATCTCCAACTACGACGGCGCGGCCAAGGCCGGCGCGGTGGTCCGCATCACCAAGCCGTCCGACCCGTCCTTCGGGCCCTTCGACGCCACCACCGCGGCCCAGCCCGGCGGCGCCGTCGGCTTCGTGTTCTCCGGTGCCCAGTCGCTCGAGTCGGGGACCTACCAGATCTCGGTGGTGTCGCTGGCCGACCACCGGCCCTCGGTGCCCACGACCTTCGAGGTGAGCGCCCCGAGCGCGGCTGCCGTCGACCTCAACGTCGACCGGCTCGGCCACCTCCAGGTGCAGGTCGTGCGCCCGACGGCGGCCGGCCTGCAGATCGTGACCGGTTCGCAGCTCACCATCGCCCGGACCGACGGCACCGCGGTCTGCAACCAGATCGTGTCCGGCGCCACCGCCGGGCCCTGCCCGGTGGCGACCCAGGGCGAGGTCGTCGAGGTCGCCGGCCTGGCCCCGGGCGACTACCGGGCCGACGCCGGCGCGGTGGCCGGGACCCTGCCCGGATCGGCCGGGCCCGTCACCGTCGAGCTCAACCGGACCGCGTCGCTGATCGTGGTCCTGACCCAGTCCCCCGGGAGCGTCTCGGGCCGGGTCGTGTGGCTCAAGGACGGCGTGAGCACCGGCGTGCCCGGGGCGACGGTGACCCTCGCGACGCGGACCGCCTTCTCGTTCGACACGTTCTCCTACGTCGAGACGACCTGCACCACCACCGGCGACGCCACGGGCAACTTCACCTTCGACTTCCCCGCGCCGGCCGGCCAGTGCGCGCCCGTGGCCGGGCTGGTGTTCGACTTCGGCTACCCGATCTTCGGCGACGGCCGCTTCCAGGCGTCGGCACCCGGCTTCGCCACCAACGACCCGACCTACCGCAACCCGCTCGACGGCTCGGTCGTCGAGCTGCGGGCCAACCCCGGCACGATCGGCGGCACCGTGACCCTCGCCGACGGCGTCGCCTCGCCGGGGACGCCGACCGGGATCACCGGCACCGTGACGACCAAGCCGACCGGTTCGGGCACCGTGGCGGTGACCGTCGGGTCCACCGGGACGATCAGCGCCACCGAGAACGGGACGCCCACCGTCACCGCGGGCCGCTACGTGATCGCCTTCTCGAAGGCCGGCTACGACACCGAGACCGTCACCGTCGACGTGGCCCCGGGCGGGACCGCCGACGCGTCGGCGACCCTGGACCGCCAGGGCTCGGTCACCGTCACGGCGGTGAGCCGGCCCAACCCGGCCCAGCCGGCCGGCGCGTCCAACGTCCAGCGTCCGGTCGGTGGGGTCACCTTCACCCTCACGCCGTCGAGCGGCCCGGCCCGCCAGCTGACCGCCCCGGCCGGCGAGGACCACGTGACCTTCACCGGGGTCACCGCGGGCAGCTACACGCTCACCGGCAGCCGGGCCGGCTTCGACCCGCCCGTCACCCCCCTCGCCATCACCGTCGGCATCGGCCAGGACCGGTCCGACACCATCGTCCTGCGCCGGTACGGCTCGATCAGCGGCCGCCTCGTCGGCGTGACCGGGGACGGCAGCAGCCCGCTGGTGGGGGTCACGGTCACCGCCGAGGGCCCCGACGCGGCGACGACCCGCTTCTCCGACGTGACCGGCCCCGACGGCTCGTTCGCCATCGAGGGCCTCCTCAACGGCTCCTACGACCTGTCCACGACCGGGGTCACCGGCTGGCAGGACCTGTCCCGCACCGGCGTCGTGGTGGCCAACGCCGACGACGCCGCCCTGGGCGACGTCACGGTGAACGCCACCCTGGCCAGCCTGAGCGGCACGATCGTCGACGACGCCACCGGCGACGGCATCTCGGGGGCCACCGTGCGCATCTACCGGGACGTGTCGGGGTCCCGCGTCGAGGCCACGACCACCACCGACGGCGACGGCGACTACTCCTTCACCGGCGTCGTGCCCGCCATCTGGCAGGTCGAGATCACCGCCACCGGCTACGCCTCGGTCCGCACCGCGGTCGACCTGGTCAGCAACCGGAACTTCACCCTCGACGAGGACCTGGCCCGGCTCCGCAACAGCGTCGTGGGCGACGTGGTGGCCCGCTTCGGGACCAAGGACCTGGCCCTGGAGGGCGCCAGCGTGGTGGCCACCGACATCGCGTCGGGGACCGCCGCACCCGCGGTCCCGACCGGCGCGGACGGCAAGTACCGCATCGACGGGCTCCTCGACGGCAGCTACTCGATCTCGATCACCAAGGACGGGTTCACCACCGCCACCGCGACCGTCGACCTCAGCGGCGGCGTGACCCGCCGGGCCGACGGGGTGCTGCCCGCCCTGCGCCGCTCGGTCGCGGTCACCGTCACCTCCGCGGTGGGCGACGCGCCGATCTCGGGCGTGGCGGTCACGCTGGTCGCGGCGACCGGGCCGACCGACACCGGCGCCAACGTCGGGCCCTCGAACACGAGCGGCACCGGCGTGGCCTCGTTCTCCGACGTGCTGCCGGGCGCCTACACGGTCCAGGTCGCGGCGGGCGGCGGCCACCTGTCCGGGTCCACCTCGCTCACCGTGCCGATCTCGTCGTCGGGCGCGACCGTGACGGCCGCGGTGGAGGTGGCCGAGGCACGCCTCGCCGGCACCGTCACCTACGACGACGGGACAAGCGGCGGGCCCCAGCCCAGCGACGGCGCCGTGGTGCAGGTCTTCGCCGGGCCGGGTGCCGACCCGGCCACCGCGCCGGTGCTGCGGACCCTGACCGTGACGTCCGGCTCGTACTCGGCCTACGTGGCCGCGGGGACCTACACCCTGCGGATCGCCCAGGGCGGGGCCGAGGCGGTCGGCGACGTGACGCTGGCCGTGGGGGAGATCGACGGCCTGGACGCGGCGCTGGCCGAGCCGGGTTCGATCACCGCGTCGGTGGAGGACGACGAGGGCGACCCCGTCGCCACGGCGACGGTGACCGTCTCCTCGGGCGTCACCATCGTGGCCACCCTGACCTCGGGCGCCGGCGGGACCTACGCCTTCGCCGACATCCCGCCGGGCAGCTACACGGTCACCGCCACGGGCCTGGGTGACACCGACTCCGACACGGTGGTGGTCACCGCGGGCGCCGAGGCGACCGTCGACCTGGTCCTGGTCCCGCCGCCCCCCGAGCCCTGACGCCCGAGCTCTGACACCCGGAGCCGGCCCGACCGTCAGCCGCCGAAGGCTGCCGCGGCGGCAGCCCAGGTGCGGGCCAGGTCCGAGCCGGGCAGGAAGCGGTGGTCGATCTCCAGCACGACCATGCCGTGGGCCAGCGCCCACAGGGCCTGGGCCCGGTGCGGGTCGCCGGTGGCCAGGAAGAACGGCTCGCCGGCCCAGTCCTCCAACCCGGCCGGCAGGCCGGCGCGGTCGAGCGGGCCGGCGGTGGCCAGGCGGTAGGCGTGGGGCCGGGCGGTGCACTCGCGGCGATAGGTGGTGAGCAGGGCGGCGACGGGGGTGCGCCGGCCGGGTCGGGCCACGGCCCGGTGCAGGGCGGCGCCCACCTCGGCCAGGGCCTCCTCGACCAGCGCCGCCTCGAGGGCGGCCTTGTCCCGGAAGTGCTTGTAGAGCGACGGCGCCCGCATGCCCAGCTCGTCGGCCAGGCGGCGCATGGTGAGCGCCTCGGGCCCCTCGGACTCGAGCAGGGCCATGGCCCGGGCCAGCACCTGGGCCGCCCGGGCCGAGCGCGGGGTGCGGGCCGGGGTCACGGCGTGAGGACGAACACCGGGTGGCGGCGGGCGACGACGAGGATCTCGTCGTCGGTCGAGCGGTGGTCCACGCCGTCGAAGAAGGCACCGACCTCGGCCTTCCAGCGGCGCAGGTAGGCCCGCAGGACCTCGACCTTGTCGGCGTCGGCCAGCTCGGTGGCGGTGTGGGCCTGGCGCCGGCGGCCGAGGAGCAGCTCGAGGCGCCCGCCGTTGGCCCGCACGTTGCGGACCCACTCGGTGGTGCCGCGGGCGGCGACCAGGTAGCGCCGGCCGTCGTGGGTGAGCAGGTTGACCGGGACCTGCCGGGGTCGGCCCGAGGTGCGGCCGGGAACCTCCAGGATCCGGCTGCCCCACACGCCGAGGCCCAGGCGGGCCAGGCCGATCATCGCCGGGTTGACCACCCGCCGGGTCAGCCAGCCCGGCCGGGCGTAGTGCGTCGTCGTGGTCATGGGTCCTCCTTCGGCTAACGCTGTTAGCCACCCTACAGCTAACAGCGTTAGCCGACAAGGGGATCCAGGATCGGGCGCCTCGTCCGCCGGTCCCGGCGGCTCAGCCCGTCAGCAGGAGGGCCAGGAGGACGACCAGGGCCAGCACGGCCAGGGCCACCACCCAGGGCCACCAGCGGGTGGGCTCGGGTTCCGGCTCGGGCACCGGCACGGGAGCGGGGGGCGGCGGCGCCACCACGACCGGCTCGGGCGCCGGGGCCGGGGCCGGGTTCATCTCCGCCCCGCAGCGGATGCACACCACCGCCGAGGCCCGGTTGGGCTCCCGGCAGACCCGGCACTCCACGGCCAGCTCGGCCTGGCGGCCCGCCGTCCCCGGCAGGCGGCGCAGGCCCTGGCCGGCCGGCTCCGAGTCGAAGGCCGCGGCGGCCGACCGGGCCCAGAAGAGCGGGTAGTCGCAGTGGCGGCAGAACGCCTCGGCCGTGCGCCCCATGCGGTCGAACCGGCTCACCGTCCCGCACCCCGGGCACGTCACGTCCACCGTCGGCCGGGTCGGCGCGGCGACTGCCGCGGCGGCGACCGGCGCCGCGCCAGCCGGGACGGGCCCGCCGGGGCCCGCCTCCCGCACGGTGAAGCCGCCCACCGCGGTCGAAGGCACGGCCGCGGTGGCGGGGTCGGTCGCCGTCGCGCCCGGGCTCACGACGCCCGTCGACGCGCCGGCCGCGGGGTCGGT
>JBFWTJ010000209.1:0-7337 GCA_050247895.1 Acidimicrobiia bacterium | reverse complement strand
CTCGTCGCCCGGTTCCACCGGCGCGGTGCAGGTCACCGCCCAGCGGGCCAGGCGGGACGGGTCCCCGTCGCAGAGCGCGTCGACCACGAGCGCCTCGGCCCGCGACGCGGTCCACATGCCGTGCACCACCGGCCCCCGCCGGCCGGCCCGGCGGGCGGCCAGGACCGAGCGGTGCAGGGGGTTGCGGTCGCCGCTCACCGCGGCGAAGCCGTCCAGCGACACCGGGGCCACGTCGGTCGCCCCGGCCGTCCGGCGCCGGGGTCGGGGCCGGCGCTCGGGGGCCGGCCGGCCGACGAGGTCGAGCGCGGCCTGCACCGGGTGGTCCCGGACCTCGGCCACCTCGTCGAGCCGGATCTCGGCCACCACCTGCCCGGCGACACGGGCCAGGCCGGTGGCGGTGACCCGGGCCGGTCCGCCGGGCACGGCCCGGGTCAGGCCGATCGAGACGTCGACCTCGACCGTCCCGACGGCACCGCGGTCGGCCGTCGCCCCACCGTCGGAGGTGGTGTCCGGTGCGTCGCCCTCACGGGACGGCGCGCCCTCCGACCCGTGGGCACCGCGGTCGGCGCCGGCGCCGGCGTCGTCGCCGTGGGCCGTGGCGGTGCCCGACCCGTCGTGGGTCGCGGCCCCCGGGACGGGGTGCCACCAGGGCTGGTCGGCCAGCAGGTCCAGCGCGGCGCGGTCGCCGGCGTCGAGCGCGAGCCGGAGGCGATCGCGCCGCTCCTCGACCCAGGGGAGCCGTCCGGCCGGCGCCAGCACCCGCAGCGTGGCCTCGACCACCGCCAGCCGGCCCCGAGCCGAGCGCAGCTCGGCCCGGCAGCGCACGGCCTGGGTCGACCCCTCGTCCCGGGCCGCCACCACCGTGGCCACCACCTCGCCGTCCTCGCCCGGCTGCGGCGGCCAGGCCGGGCCCGGGGTGACGTCGAGCTCGTGGTGCACGACGCGCTCGAACGCGTCGGCCACCGGCGAGGCCAGCAGCAGGTCGGCCAGCGACGGCCAGGCCAGGCTGAAGGCCAGGCCCAGCAACGGGGTGTCGGCCGGTGCGCCCACCGTCGCGGCGTAGGCCCCGGCCCAGCCCGGCGGGCAGGTCCAGGACCGTGCCCGCAGGCTCGTCCCGCCCACCGAGGCGGCGTCGTCGCCCAGCAGCACGGCCCGGGTGTGGTCTCGCCGGGCCTGCGGGCCGTCGAGCTCCGAGAAGGTCGGCCCGGATCCGCCGGGCCCGGCGGTGGCCCGGTAGCGCACCCGCAGGGGCGGGTCGCCGTCGCCCGCGTCGGAGGCGACCACCACCACGGCCTCGTCGTCGGGGTCAGCCGCGACCCGCACCGACTCGGCGGGCCGGTCCCAGGGCCGTGCCGTGAGCGCCACCAGCCGGCCGGCCTCGTCGACCTCGGACTCGATCCGGTCGCCGGCGTCGATCCAGCGCCACAGCGGGTTGGGCCGCGACCGACCCTCCTCGTCGGCGACCGACGAGGCCACCAGCAGCCCTGCCACCGGACCGTCGGCCCCCTGGACGGCCCGGGCCAGGTGGCGGGGGGCCAGGCCCGTCGTGGCCAGGCGATCCCGCGGCACGACGGGCGTGCCGGCCCGTTCCAGCCGCTCGAGCACCGCAGCCTCGAAGCGGGCCAGCAGGTCGGCCACCGGCTCGTCGGCCCGCTCGATCCCCGCCACCGCCTCGGGGCCGGGGATGACCAGCACGGCGTCCGCGTCGAGCCGGTCGTCCTGGGCCTGCCACAGGGCGTCGGCCATGTACCAGCGGCGGATCTCGCCGTCGAGCACCGGCACGAAGGGGACGGGCTTCCCCGGGCCGTCGCACGACGCGAGCACCGCGTCGACGTCGGCGGGGTGCAGCAGGGTGGTCGCGGCCCGGGGGTGGGCCCGGGTGAAGGCGGCCAGCGCCGCGGCCGGGTCGTCCAGGTCGCCCGGTGTGGCCACGGGGACCTCGACCGGCCCCTCGTCGACCGGCGACAGGCGGGCGGCGAAGCGCCGGAAGACCTCGAGCGCCCGGCGCCGCCAGGTCGGGTCGCCCCAGGCCCCGTCGTCGAGGCGCCGGTGCCGACCGGTGGCCATCAGCTCGACCAGGCGCTCGAGGACCTCCAGGTAGGTCATGGCCCGCAGGTCCCCGAAGTAGGGCTTGGCCGTCCGGGCCAGGGCGGCGACCAGCTCGTCGGCCCGGGCCGCCACCGCGGCCGGGTCGCCCGCCACCTCCTCGAGCAGGTGCGCGACCTGCGCCGCGTGGTTGTCGAGGCAGTGGACGTCGGCGTTGAGGTTGGACCGGCCCGAGGTGACCCCACCGCCCGAGCCCCGCCGCGGCACCCAGTCGGCCGTGCCCGCCGCGGCCACCAGGGCCGCCTTGACCTGGGGCGACGCCGTGGCCTCGGCGCAGGCCATGGCCACCGTGCCCAGCAGCACGCCGTCGACGGGCATGGGCGGCTCTCCGTGGGCCAGGGCCCAGGTCCCGGTGAGCAGGTCGGCGGCACGGTCCGGCGCGGCCACCCCGCCACCCACGCACAGCACGACGTTGGGGCGGCGGCGCAGGTCGTGGTACGTGGCCAGCAGCAGGTCGTCGAGGTCCTCCCACGAGTGGTGGCCGCCGGCCTTGCCCCCCTCGACCTGGGCGAAGACGGGGTGCGGCGCCAGCGCGTCGGCGATGGCCCCGACCTGGCGGATCTGGTCGACCGTGCCGGGCTTGAAGGCCACGTAGGGCATGCCGGCGTCGAGCAGCCGCCGGGCGATGGCCACGGCCTCGTCGACGTCGGGGATGCCGGCCGACACGGTCAGGCCCCGCAGGGCCGAGCCCTGCCGACGGGCGTCGAGGATCAACCCGTCCCGCTCCCAGTGCAGGTCCCACAGGTGGCGGTCGAGGTAGAGGGTGTTGAAGACCACCTCGGCGCCCGGCGCGAGCTGCTCGTCGAGCTCCTCCAGGCGGGTGGCCAGCGCCTCGGTGGTGGGCTGGCCCCCGCCGGCCAGCTCGGCGTGCCACCCGGCGTTGGCCGCGGCGGCGACGATGCCGGCATCCGCGGTGGTCGGGGTCATGCCGGCGAGCAGGATCGGCGGCCGGCCCGCCACCCGGGTGTGGCGGTTGTCGAGGTGCCGGGTGCCGTCGGGGAGCTCGACGACGCCGGGGGCCAGGTCGGCGTAGCGCAGGTCGGGCTCGCGGGCCGCGACGCCGGGCGTGGCCAGCACCCGCCGGCCCTCGGGGGAGGCCAGGGCCAGGACCCGGGCCCCGGAACCCCGCACCGCCGCGGTCGAGAGGTGGGCGACGTCGGTGCCCGGTCCCAGGTCGAGCACCCAGCCGGCCCCGGCCTCGACCAGCCGGCGCACCGTGGCGTCCCAGCGCACGGGGTTGCAGAACTGGCTCCGCACGACGGTGCCGGCCAGGTCGGGCTCGTGGCGCAGGTCGCGCTCGCCGGCCGGGTCGACCACGGCCACGGCGAGGTCGGCGCCCGAGGGCAGCAGCCCGGCGGCGGCCAGCTCGCCCGCCGCGGCGTCGGCCGCGGCCTCTGCGCTGGCGCCGGCCAGGTGGAAGGGCACCTCGACGTCGAGGGCCGACCAGCCGAACCGCAGCGGCGAACCGCCCCGGCGGCCCCGGCGCCGCTGGTCCTCCTCGGCCGCCGCGGTCCGGTCCAGGGCCGCCCGGACCAGCAGCAGCCCCTCCGGGGGGCCGCTCAGGACGAACCGGTCGCCGGCGTTGCGCAGCGCGATCGACACCGCGAGCCGTTCGGGCGACGAGTCGTTGACCTCGGCCACCAGGGCCGCCAGCCGGTCCTCGCGCACGCCGCGCACGGCGGCCATCGGGCTGACCGGCTCGCCGTCGGGACCTGTCGCCGGTCCGGGCGCGGTCGCGGCGAGGGCCCGTCCGAGGCGGGCCGCGAAGCGCAGGTGGCGGTCGATCCGGCCGTCGTCGACCCGACCGAAGGGCGCCTCGGCCACCGCCAGCGCGGCGAGCAGGCCCTGGGAGTGGCCGGCGGCGGCGACGATGCCGTGTCCGGCGCGCTCCAGGCCGTCGGTCCGCACGACCTGCCACAGCAGGAGCTGGGCCAGCAGGATCCCCGGGTAGGACACGGCGGCCGAGCGCAGGTAGGCGTCGTCGGGCACGTTGCCGCGGTCGGTGACCCACGCAGCGACGTCGAAGCCGTGGCGGTACCGCCCGCTGGCCAGGCCCTCGGGAGACCCGGCCTCGTCGACCAGGGTCGCGGTGGCCTCGTCGAGCAGGGGGCGCAGCTCGGGCCGGTCGGCCACCAGGGCGCTCAGCTCGCCGAGCCAGGCGACGCCCTGGCCGGCGAAGGTCAGCGCGGCCCGTTCGTCGCCCGCGGCCAGCCGGTCGACGAGCGAGGTGGGCGGGGCGCCAGCGGGCCGGCCGGCGGGGCCCGTCGGACCGGTCACGTGGCCACCGCCCGGCGGTGCAGCAGGCCGAGCAGGACGGGTACGCCGACGAAGGGCACGAGCGCCCCGGTCGGGATCTCGGTCGGGGCCATGAGGGTCCGGCCGACCAGGTCGGCCAGCACCACGACCACCGCGCCGGTGGCGGCCGAGACCGCGAGCAGGGCCGCGGTGGCCGGGCCGACCAGGCGGCGGCCGAGGTGGGGGGCGACCAGGCCGACGAAGGCGATCGGGCCGACCGCGGTGACCGCCACCACGGCCAGGCCGGTGGCGACCAGGGCGGCGACGGCCCGGGTCCGCCCGACGTCCACGCCGAGCCCGGTGGCCAGGTCGTCGCCGACATCGAGGTGGTCCAGGTTGCGGGCCACCAGAACGGCGGCGGGGACCAGGATCCAGCCGGCGTTGAGGACCATGTTGAGCTCGGTCCACGAACGCCCGTACAGGCCGCCGACGGTCCACAGCACGATGCGCGAGGCGAAGACGAGCGACCCGGCGGCCACGATGGCGGACACCACGGCCTGGGCCACGACGCCGACGCCGGCCCCGACGAGCAGGACCCGGGTCCCCGCGGCCCGGCCGAACCCGGCCGCGGCGAGGACCAGGAGGCCGACGGACAGGCCGCCCAGCGCGGCCGCGGGGAGGCGCCAGGCGGCGGCCTGGTCGGGGAACCCGAAGTAGAGGACGGCCACGCCCAGGTTGGCCCCGCCGACCACGCCGACCAGGTCGGGCGAGGCCAGGTCGTTGCCGCTCAGGCGTTGGAGCAGGGTGCCGCTCATGCCGAACGCGGCGCCGGCGGCCATGGCCACCAGCGGGCGGGGCAGGCGCAGCTCGGTCACCACGAAGCGGTCGTCGGGGTGGCCGCCGCCGCGCAGGACGTCGAGCACCGTGGCGACGGGGAGCCCGGCCTCGCCCACGACCAGGTGGGCGACGGTGAGCGCGAGGAGGGTCAGCACCAGGCCGGCCAGGGCGACGGGCACGATCGGCCGCAGGCGCAGGGTCGTCGAGGGCAGGCGGAGCGCGACGGTGCGCCGGCGCAACGGGGGTCGGGTGATCGGCGGTGCGCCCGCGGTCACCGCCCTGCCCTCCTCATCGCCGCATCCGGCGGGCGAGCACGACGAAGGCCGGTCCGCCGATGACGGCGGTGAGCACCCCGACGGGCAGGTCGTGGTGGGGGACGACCCGGCGGGCCAGGGTGTCGGCCGCCACCACGAGGGCGGCGCCCAGGACCGCGGCCCGGACGATGACGGCCCGGTGGTCGGTGGTGCCCAGGGCCCGCGCCGCGTGGGGCACGACGAGGCCGACGAAGACCAGGGGCCCGGCCGCGGCCACCGCGGCCCCGGTCAGGGCGCAGACCGCGCCCGCCGCGCCCCACCGGGTGAGCCGGACGCGCTGGCCCAGGCCGGTGGCGAGGTCGTCGCCGGTGGCCAGCACGTCGAGGGCGGGGCCGAGGGCCAGGGCCACCACGGCGCCGCCGACCATGAGCGGCCACAGCGGGGCCAGCGTGTCCATCGGCCGGTCGGTGAGCGAGCCCGTGATCCACCGGCGGACCTGCTCGAAGGTGGACTCGTCCAGGACCAGGAACATCTGGGCCGCGGCGAGGCACAGGCCGGTGACCCCGATGCCGGCCAGGACCAGCCGGGCCGGAGCGGGTGCGCCGCGCCCGGCGGCGGCACCCAGCACGACCGCGCCGGCCACGACGGTGCCGGCGACCGCGGCGGCGGCCATCTGGCCGGGGGTGGGGTTCCCGGCCCAGGCCAGGGCGACCACGGCCAGGCCGGCCCCGTGGACCAGGCCCAGGACGCTGGGGGAGGCGAGCGGGTTGCGCGTGACGGCCTGGCTGAGCACCCCGGCCACGCCCAGCGCGGCGCCCACCGCGGCGCCGATGACGGTGCGGGGCCAGCGGGCCTGGCGGACGACGACCGCGACGGGGTCGTCGCCGCCGTCGAGCAGCGCCTGGAGGGCCTGGCCGGGGCCGAGGATGCGTTCGCCCACGCACAGGCTGGCCACCGCGGCCACGCCCAGGGCGGCCAGGGCCAGCGCCAGCCGGGGACCGCCGGTCCCCGTGGCTCCCACGGCCCTGGTCGGCCGCGGCGGTGCGCCGACGGCGGTCACGACGTGACCAGGGCGGCGCGCAGGTCGTCGATGACCGACGTGGCGCCGTACACGCCGAGGGCCAGCATCCAGGTCGAGTCCTCGACGGGGTGGATGCGATCGGCCCGGACGACCTCCAGCGAGGACCAGATGGGGTTGGCCTTGATCTGGTCGAAGGCCGGCTGGATGGGTCCCCACTGGGTCACGAACATCACGTCGCCGTCCATGTCGGCGATCCGCTCGATGCCGACCTCCTCCATGAGGACGTCGCGGGACTGGGCCGGGGGCCGGGACAGGCCGACCTCGTCGAGGATCGAGCCGATGTAGGAGGCCCGCCCGTAGATGCGGACCCGGTCGAACACGGCGCGCACCACCGACACCTCGATGTCGGCGGCGTCGTCGCCCAGGTCGGCCCGCAGGTCGGCCACGGCCCTGTCGTAGGCGGCGAAGGCCGCGGCGGCCTCGGTGCAGCGCCCCATGGCCGCGGTGTACAGCTCGGCGTTGCGCCGCCAGCGGGGGCCGATGTCGGCGCCCATGACGGTGGGGGCGATGGTGGCCAGCTCGTCGCGGATCTCGTCGTCGCGCTCGAGGTTGCCCAGGATCAGGTCGGGGTCGAGGCGGCGGATGGCCTCGAGGTTGGGGGTGGCGATGGTGCCGACGTCGGCCGCGCCCTCGGCCGTGGCGGTGAGGTGGGGCGGGACGACGAGGTGGTTGCCGACCTCGACCACCCCGACGGGCTTCACGCCCACCGCGGCCGCGGCGTCGAGCTCGCCGGTGTCGAGCACGACGATCCGCTCGGGGCGCAGGGGGACCTCGACCTCGCCGAGGGCGTCGGTGACGACCCGGACGCCGTCGCGCACCTCGCC
>JBFWTJ010000208.1:0-7348 GCA_050247895.1 Acidimicrobiia bacterium | reverse complement strand
GACCGCACCCGCGAACACGGCGCCCTCGCCAACCCCGGCGGCAGACCGAACCGAACCAACGCCGCCTGACCAACCGCGTCACACGACTACCGGAGCCAGAACGTCACACGGGTACCGGGGCTTGACATTTTGGGCGGAGGTTGGGCGGAAAGCGATCCGAACGTGGATCATGGGCAGATCAGTCGTCGGTGCATCCGGGCGGCGAACTTCGGGGCGCCTGCCCGGTCGATGCGGTCGGCGAGTTCGCATGGCGTGACCGGCGGGCGGCCGCGTGCAGCCGCGGTCGCGACGAAGGCGTCGTGGCAGGCTCTCGGTCGACGGCGGAGGAGTTCGACCAGGTAGGCGTCCGCGGTGAGGACCCGCACGCCGGCCCTGGCCAGAGAGTCCTCAGGGAAGTCCTTCGTGTTGCGGGTGAGGAGCACGGTCGCCCCGCCTTCGATGCAGGCCGCGACGTGGACCCGGTCGTCGGGGTCGGGCGACAGATCCTCGGTGATCTTCTCGCGGTAGAGGGCTGGATCGATGCGCGAGGAGGCGAAGCCGGCTCGGGCGGCATCGGTGACCGATCGGGCCGAGTGCCTCGTCCGCACGCCACCTTCGACGATCACCCGCTCCCACTCGTCGAGCAGTTCGTCGGTCCACACCCAGGTGAAGAGCAACTCCTCGGACATGGTGAGCAGCACGTCCATGATCGTGAACGGATAGAGCTCGCTGGTGTCGATGTACACCCGGTCGAGGCGAGCCACCGATCAGGCGTCGAGCAGGCCGGCGTCCTCGACCGCAGCACGGAACGCGTCGTGACCGGCCCGGCGTCGCTCACGCTCCGCGGCGACCTCGATCACGTCCTGTACCCGGATACGCCGGTGTCGGCTGCCTGGCAGACGCCGGAACGGCAGGACCTCGTCCTCGCAGAGCCGGTCGACGAACTGGCGGCTGACTCCCAGCATCTCGGCCGCCTGGGCCGGGGTGACCTCCTGCTCGGCACGCAGCACCACCACCCGTTCACCACCGGCCACGTCATCGAGTAGCGACCGGACCACCCGCCCGACCTCCGAGTCGTCATCGAGGTGGGCGGCGAGGCGCTTGGCGGCACGGCGCACCTTCGGGTCGACCGGGTCGAGCGTCGTGGCGAAGGAGTGGGAGGTCACGTCTGCGACCATACCACCAACTGCAATATCAGCAACCACGTGGTGACACAGGTATCACTCTGGCTTGGGCGTGGTCGTCTGCGGTGGCGTGGATCGTGATGTGGTCTCGGGCTCGGCTCATGGCGACGTAGTGGGACGACGCCGCCGACCTGGCCCGGCTCACGGCGACCGACCGCGCCTACCTGTGGCGCCGCCAGATCCTCAACCCGTACGTCGATGAGTAGCGCACGGCCGGCACGGGCCAGACGGCCGCTGGCCGCCGAGCTGGAGGACCTCGTCGCCCCGGGCGCCGGACCAGGCCGGGCCGAGCCGCGAGAGGCGAGGCGCGCCCCGTCGGTGCCGACCCGGCCCTACCACCCGTCGGCTGGGGCGCACGGGCGCAGCCGGGCGGGACGACGACCGCGGGATCGGCCCGGGTCGCGCCCGGCGACGAGGCCCGGCGGCACCACGTCCCGGTCAGGTGGCGCGGAGGGCGGGGGCGAAGCGGATGTCGAGCGACCGCAGGTAGGTCTGCAAGCCGGCGTCCTGGACCGGGAGGAGGTGCGCCGGCGCGCCGGAGCGGTTCACGTGGGCGTGCCACAGGCCGGGCGGGGTGATGAACGCGCCACCGGGCTCCCAGTCGACCCGGGTCGGGTCGACGATCTCGCCCCGCTCGTCCAGCCGGGCGCCGACCAGCGTGAAGCACCCCGGCTCGCAGTCGACGATCAGGTCCAGGGCCACCGACTGGTGCCGGTGCGGCCGCTGCACCGCGCCCTCGGGGAGCAGGCCGAACATGACCCACAGGACGTGGGTCGCGGTCAGCGTCTGGGGCTGCGTCGCGCCGGCGAGCAGGACGCTGAGCCGGTTGCGGTCGGTGGCCCGGGGACCCGCCGCGATGGCGTCGAGCTCGGCCCGGATCCGCTCGGCCGGGAAGCGGGTCGGGGCGAACCGGGCCTCCACCGGCGCCACGCCCAGGTAGCGCAGGAGGGGCTCGTCGGTGACGTGGTAGAGGGTGGCGTCCTCGTCCGCGGCGTGGACCGCGGGCGTACCACCGGGTCGCACCAGCACGTCCCCGGCCCCCCAGGCCACCGCACCCCCCTCGCCGGCCGTGCGCCCCGAGCCCTCCAGCACGAACCACATCTCCGAGGTCGCCACCCCGTCGGTGGCCACCTCCTCCCCGGCCCGGATCCGCACGAAGGACGCCAGCAAGCCCGGGCTGGTCGCCGGGCCCCGGTCGATCCCCAGGTCGGCCGACACGTCCAACGGCACCAGGCCGGTCGGCGCGCCGCGGTGGAGGGCGGCGGGGAACCGGGCCAGGGGCACGCGGGGCGTGTGGCCCGACCCGATCGGGTTGGCCGCCCGCGTGTACTCGAAGTACTCGGCCTCGCCGGCCCAACCTTCCGACGCCGCACCCACCGCGAGGCCCGCGGCGACTCCTCCCGCGGCCGCGGCGGCGAGCTCGACCCGCGCGGTGGCGCCCTCGGGTCGCCCGGTCGCCCGGACCTTTCCGGCACCTGTCGCGACGTCGCCCATGCAGCCTCCAAGAGTACGGCGCGGGGTGTTGCGCGATCCCCGCGGCTCGGTCATTCTTCTCGTTATTCAATACGACGTTGCATAAAGAGAGACAGCTTGACCATCTCTGAACACGACGCAAAGCCGCGCGCCGGCATCGCCGTCGGCGACCTCACGGTGGCCGAGCCCCTCTGGTCCTTCGTCAACGACGAGGCCCTGCCCGGCACCGGCGTCGAGCCGACGGCCTTCTGGAACGGGCTGTCGGACCTCGTCAACGGCTTCCGCGAGCGCAACCGGGCCCTGCTCGCCACCCGCGACCGCCTCCAGTCCCAGATCGACGACTGGCACCTGGCCCACGCCGGCCGGCCCCACGACGCCGCGGCCTACCGGACCTTCCTGGAGGAGATCGGCTACCTCGTGCCCGAGGGCGAGCCCTTCACCGTCGAGACCCCCGGGGTCGACCACGAGATCGCGCACGTCGCCGGGCCCCAGCTCGTCGTCCCCCTCTCCAACGCCCGCTACACGCTCAACGCGGTCAACGCCCGGTGGGGCTCGCTCTACGACGCCCTCTACGCCACCGACGCCCTGGGCGACACGGCCCCGCCCGGTCCCTACGACCCGGCCCGGGGCCGGCGGGTCATCGAGTGGACCCGGGCCTTCCTCGACGAGGTCGTGCCCCTCACCACCGGCAGCCACGCCGACGCCGTCGCCTACACCGTCGCCTCCGGCGAGCTGATGGTCGCCCTGCGGGACGGCTCGACCAGCCTGCTCCGCCACACCGACCGGTTCGCCGGCTACCGCGGCAACCCCGACGCGCCCACCGCCGTCCTGCTGGAGCAGAACGGGCTGGCCGTCGAGCTGGTCGTCGACCGGGCCCACCCCGTCGGCGCCGACGACGCCGCGGGCATCGCCGACGTCCTGCTCGAGGCCGCCGTCACCACCATCGTCGACTGCGAGGACTCGATCACCGCCGTCGACGCCGACGACAAGGTCGCCGCCTACCGCAACTGGCTCGGCCTCATGCGCGGCGACCTCACCGAGCAGGTCACCAAGGACGGGCGCACCTTCACCCGCGTCCTGGCCGACGACCGCCACCACCTCGCCCCCGACGGCAGCCCGGTGAGCCGCCGCGGCCGGGCGCTGCTCCTGGTCCGCAACGTCGGCCACCTCATGACCACCCCCGCGGTGGCCGACCGCGACGGCGAGGAGGCCTTCGAGGGGCTCGTCGACGCCGCCGTCACCGTGCTGTGCGCACTGCACGACGTGCGCGGGCCCCGGGCCAACTCCCCCGAGGGCTCGGTGTACGTGGTCAAGCCCAAGCTCCACGGCCCGGCCGAGGTCGCCTTCACCGTGGAGGTCATGGCCCACGTCGAGCAGTTCCTCGGCCTGCCGCCCGACACCGTCAAGATCGGGCTGATGGACGAGGAGCGCCGCACCTCGGCCAACCTCCTGGAGTGCATCCGCCCGGCCCGGCGCCGGCTGGCCTTCGTCAACACCGGGTTCCTCGACCGCACCGGCGACGAGGTCCACACCTCCATGCGGGCCGGGCCGATGGTCCGCAAGGCCGACATGAAGGCCCAGCCCTGGATCCGCGCCTACGAGGAGCGCAACGTGGCGGTGGCCCTGGCCTGCGGGCTGCCCGGCCGGGCCCAGGTCGGCAAGGGCATGTGGGCCGCGCCCGACCTGATGGCCGCCATGCTGGCCGAGAAGGTCGGCCACCTCGAGGCCGGGGCCAGCTGCGCCTGGGTGCCCTCGCCCACCGCGGCCACGCTGCACGCCACCCACTACCACCGCGTCGACGTCTGGTCCCGCCAGCGGGCCCTGGCCGCCACGCCGACCGCGTGGACCCTCGACGACCTGCTCACCCTGCCCGTCGCCGAGGGCACGCCCTGGACCGCCGAGGAGGTCCAGGCCGAGCTCGACAACGACGCCCAGGGCATCCTCGGCTACGTCGTGCGCTGGGTGGACCTGGGCATCGGCTGCTCCAAGGTGCCCGACATCCACGGCATCGGGCTGATGGAGGACCGGGCCACCTGCCGCATCTCCTCCCAGCTCATCGCCAACTGGCTGCTCCACGGCGTGGTCGACGCCGACCAGGTCCGCACGACCATGGAGCGCATGGCCGTGGTCGTCGACGGCCAGAGCGCCGACGTCGAGGGCTACCGGCCCATGGCCCCGGCCTTCGACGGGCCCGCCTTCCGGGCCGCCTGCGCCCTGGCCCTGGAGGGCACCACCCAGCCCTCCGGCTACACCGAACCGATCCTGCACGCCCACCGCGCCGAGCGGAAGCGGCTCGACGCCGCCTCGGACCCGACCCCCGGAGGCAACCCGTGACCGCACTCCCGCTCGCCGCGGCCCGCACGATCATCGCCACCGCCCTGGCCGAGGGCGAGGCGGCCGGCATGAAGCCCCTCTCGGTCGTGGTGCTCGACGCCGGGGGCAACGTCACCGCCTTCGAGCGCAGCGACGGCGCCTCCAACCAGCGGTTCGCCGTCGCCCACGGCAAGGCCTTCGGCGCCCTCGGCATGGGCATGGGCTCGCGGGCGCTCATGGCCCGGGCCGAGGCCCAGCCGACCTTCGTCAACGCCGTCACCGCCGCCTTCGGAGGGGCGCTGATCCCCGTCCCGGGCGGCGTCCTGGTCACCACCGGCGAGGGCGGCGAGGTCGTCGGCGCCGTCGGGGTCACCGGCGACACGTCGGACAACGACGAGCGGGCCGCGGTGGCGGGCATCGAGGCGGCCGGCTTCTGGGCCGTGGTGGACTGAGGCGTGGCCCCCGCCACCGAACCCCCCGCCGGCGAGCCCGCCCAGGCCGAGCGCGACGTCGTCGTCGAGCCGGGGACGGGCTGGAGCCGGTTGGTGCGGGCCGGCGAGCGCGTCCGGGTGACCGACCTCCACGGCAACCAGGCCGTCGACCTCCTCTGCTACTCGGCCGAGGACCCGGCCGTGCGCTACTGCGCCAGCGACACCATGAAGCTGGGCGGCTCGCTGTTCCTGCGCCTCGGGACGGTCCTCTACTCCGACCAGGCCACCCCCCTGATGACGATCGTGGAGGACAGCTACGGCTTCCACGACACCATCGGCGGGTGCTGCAGCGCGGCCATCAACGTCCTGCGCTACGGCGAGCCCGGCAGCGCCAACTGCCGCGACACCTTCGTGCACGAGCTGGCCCGGTTCGGGCTGGACCGGCGCGACGTGGTGGCCAACGTCAACCTGTTCATGTACGTGCCGGTCGAGCCCGACGGCACCCTGGCCGTGTCCCCCGCCCCGGGCGTGGCAGGCGAGCAGGTGACCCTGCGGGCCGACCAGGACGTGATCGTGGTCATGTCGAACTGCGCCCAGCGGTTCAACCCGGCCAACGGCTTCGACCCCACCCCGGTGCGGGTCGAGCACCTCCCGCCCGCGCCGGACGACGCCGGCCACGACGGGGGGACGGACCCGAACGACCAGAGCCAGGGAGCGCCCCATGACACAGGTTGACCCCGCCCCGGCACCGGTGACGCGCACCGGCGCCTTCGTCCACGAGGACCCCGACCGCCAGGTCTTCCTCGTGCACCGCGACGTGCTGCGCTCCCCGGAGGTGTTCGAGGCCGAGCGGCGGGCCCTGTGGGAGCGGAGCTGGCTCTACCTGGGCCACGCCAGCGAGCTGCCCTCGCCGGGCGACTTCAAGACCCGGACCCTGGCCGGGCGGCCGCTGATCTTCTGCCGCACGTCGGCGGGCGAGATCGCCGTGTACCACAACTCCTGCCCGCACAAGGGCACGGTGCTGTGCCGCGAGTCCTCCGGCTCGTCCCGCTTCTTCCGGTGCTTCTACCACGCGTGGACCTTCGACAACGAGGGCACCCTGGTGAGCCTCCCGGGCGAGGACGCCTACGGGTCGCGCGCCGAGCTGCGGGAGCGGATGCACCTGCGCCCGGTGGCCCGCCTGGGCGTCCACCGGGGCTTCGTCTTCGTGTCGTTCACCACCGAGGTCCCCTCGCTCGCCGAGCACCTCGGCGCGGCGGCCGACTACCTCGACCTGGTGGCCGACCAGTGCGACCTGGGCCTCGAGGCCGTGCCCGGCACCCACCTCTACGGCGTGCGGGCCAACTGGAAGCTGGCCGTGGAGAACGCGCTCGACGCCTACCACTTCGGCCCGACGCACATCACCTTCATCGACTACCGCAAGACCACCGGGTACATCACCTCGAGCACCCCGGGGATCCCCAAGACGCTGGGCAACGGCCACTTCGTGCACATCGCCCAGGGTCGCTACGGCCGGGCCGGGCTGGACTGGGAGCCCTCGTGGGGCGAGGCCGAACGGACCCGGATCGAGGCCAACCGGGCCGAGCTCGTCGCCCGGCTGGGCGAGGAGCGGGCCGCCGCGGTGGCCGACACCAGCCGGATCCTCTACGTGTTCCCGAACCTGCTGCTCTTCGACATCCTGGGCATCTCGGTCCGCCAGCTGGAGCCGACCGCGCCCGACTACACCGACGTGAACGTCTGGCAGCTGGCGCCGGTGGGCGAGCCCGAGGAAGCCCGGGCGCTGCGCCTGGACCACCTGCTCACCTTCATCGGGCCGGGCGGCTTCTCCAGCCCGGACGACATGGAGGCCTACGAGGCCATCCAGCGCGGCGTGCGGTCCACCGCGGGCGACGACCGGGGCGAGGTCGACTGGAGCGACGTGTCACGGGGCATGGAGAAGGAGCAGCTCGGCCTCCAGCCCGACACCTT
>JBFWTJ010000207.1:0-7348 GCA_050247895.1 Acidimicrobiia bacterium | reverse complement strand
CGCAGGTCGGCCGCGTACATGAGGTCCCGGTCGTTGGTGATCGTGCCGTCGTTGTGGCCGTTGGCGTCGGTCACCACGGCACGGTGGAACTTCGACTTCATCATTCGACGTCGCATCGGTGGCTCCCTTCGGTGGACGCCGCCGTGGCGGTCGCCCCCTGCCCTGTTGCATCTGCGGGGCCGATGTCGGCCCCGACGTTGTCGATCAGCCGGGCCCTACCGATTCGAACCGCCGCCAGGAGGCGGAGATTCCCCCCGAGAGGGTCCGGGACGGCGAACGAGTCTGCGTCGACCACCTCGGCGTAGTCCAGTTCGGCCAGCGGCTCGGCGCCCACGACCTCGGCCATGGCCGCCCGGACCCGGGCCGGGTCCCGCTCGCCCCGCTCGAGGGCGGCCACGCCGGCCCGCAGCGCCCGGTGCACCACCGGCGCCGCGGCCCGCTCGTCGGGAGTGAGGTAGCTGTTGCGCGACGACATGGCCAGCCCGTCGGCCTCGCGCACGGTGGGGCACGGGACGACCTCGACCGGCAGGGACAGGTCCTCGACCATCCGCCGCACCACGGCGAGCTGCTGGAAGTCCTTCTCGCCGAAGTACGCCCGGCAGGCTCCGACGATGGCGAAGAGCTTGGCCACCACCGTGGCGACCCCGTCGAAGTGGCCGGGCCGGGTCCGGCCCTCCAGCGGCTCGGACACGCCACCGACCGAGACGGCGGTGGCCATCGGCCGCGGGTACATCTCGCCGACCGCGGGGGCGAAGACGACGTCGACGCCCTCCCGCCCGGCCAGGGCCAGGTCCCGGTCGAGGTCCCGGGGGTAGGCGGCCAGGTCCTCGGTCGGGGCGAACTGCAACGGGTTGACGAAGATCGACACGACCACGACGTCGTCCACCGCCCGGGCCGCCCGCATCAGCGAGCCGTGGCCCTCGTGCAGGTAGCCCATCGTGGGCACGAAGCCCACGCGGCGCCCTGCGGCCCGGTCCCGGTCCAGCCGGGCCCGCAGCTCGGCGATCGTGCCCACCACCTCGACGGTCACCGGGCCACCCCGGCCCGGCCGGCGGGGAGCAGGGCCTCGCACAGGGCGACGCCGGCCTCGTAGCCGGGCCGCTCGGCGGGGTCCAGGGCGGCCAGGTGGGCCTCGACGGTGGCCCGGTCGCCCCGAGCCACCGGGCCGGTCAGCGCCGCCGCGGGACCCAGCGCGGCGACGTTGTCGATCGAGCCGCGGGCCAGGTCCAGGTAGGCGTCCAGGGGGACGCCGGCGGTCCGGGCCACCCGCTCGACCTGGCCGAGCAGGCCGACCAGGTGGTTCGAGGCGATCACCGCGGCCGCGTGGTAGGCGACCCGGTCGGCGTCGGCCACCGCGAAGGGCGTGCCGCCCAGCGCCGCGACCAGGTCCCGGGCCTGCGGGTCGCCGGCCACCGCGTACGACGCGCCGACCAGCCGGTCCGCACCGGTGGGACCGGCGGGCACGGCGACCAGGGGGTGGACCGAGGCCCGCCGGGGGTGGGGCTCGAGGACGGCGAGGGTCAGCGAGCCGGCCAGGTGGACCACCACCGTGGCCGCCTCGGGCTCGACCGCGCCGGCCACCTCGGCCACGGCGGCGTCGGGCACGGCCAGGACCAGCAGGTCGACCCCGGCGGCGGCCCCCCGCAGGTCGTCGCCCCGGCCGAGCAGCGGCTCGACGGCCCACCCGGCCCGTCCCAGCGCGGTGGCCAGTGCCGTGCCGACCCGGCCCGGGCCGACGATGCGCGTTCGGTGCATCCGCTCTCCCCTCCCGATCCAGCCCCGTCCGGGTGCCGGTCGCGCCGCGCAGCCTACCGGCCCGCTGCCCGCGCCTTCACCGCCGCGCCCCCGTGCCAGACGTCACCCCCAGCGCCCGTCGACCCCAGGGCCAGGACCGCCGGCCCCGGTGTCAGAGGTCGTCGAGCCGGCCGACCAGGGCCACCTCGCCGTCGGCCGCGGCCAGCGCCGTCGCAGAGACCAGGTCGGGGGCCAGGTCGGCCAGGGGGGCGAGCACGAAGCGACGGGCCCACATCCGCGGGTGGGGCACGACCAGGTCCGGCTCGTCCACCTCCACCCCGTCGACCCACAGGACGTCCACGTCGAGCGTCCGGGGGCCCCAGCGCACGGTCCGCACCCGGTCCGCGTCGCGTTCGAGCCGGCCGCACAGGGCCAGCAGGCGGCGCGCCGTCGAGGGCGTGTCCAGCTCGACGACCAGGTTCAGGAACGGGCCCTGGTCCGGCCCGCCGACCGGCGCCGTCTCGTAGACCGGCGAGACCGCCGCCACCCGCTCGGCCCGGCCGATCCCCTCCACCGCCCGGCGCAGGTGCGCGACCCGGTCGCCGACGTTGGAGCCGAGCCCGAGGAAGGCGCGGCTCACCTCGAGCGCGTGATCCGCACGCCCGACGTGTCGAGCTGCTGGGGCACCGGCGGGCGCAGCTTGCGCACCCCGACCACCACCGCCTCGGCCCGCGGCTCGGCCAGCACCGCGTCGGCCAGGGCCTCGGCCAGCGCCTCGAGCAGGGCGAAGGACCGACCGGCCACCACCGCTTCGATCGTGCCGCAGAGCGCGCCGTAGTCGACCGTCTCGGACAGGTCGTCGGACCGACCGGCCGGGGCCAGGTCGCAGATCACGACGACGTCGATCTCGAGGGGCTGGAGGCCCCGCTGCTCGTGCTCGAGGACCCCGATCGTGCCCAGGAGCCGCAGGCCCCGCAGCTCGATCCGGTCGCGGTCGGCCATCAGGTCCGCGGGGAGGGCAGGCTCGCGGCCACCGCCACCAGGTCGCGGCCGATCGGCCCCATCTGGCGCTGGAAGAGCCGCTCGGCCAGCGAGACCGCCTGGGGCCCCAACGGCACCAGGCCCGACCACACCAGGTAGCCGGCCATCGCCCCGGCCAGGCGCTCGCCGAGCTGGTCCTGGTGGACCAGGAGCTTGCCGCCCTGGGACAGCTGGCCCGAGATCTCGCCGTAGAGCTCGGTCAGCACCGCGGTGGCCACGTCGTGCACGCCGAAGGGCAGGTGGCGGTACGGGACCTCCAGCTCGTCGTAGTTGTGGAGGTTGTGGGGCGACGGGATCAGCGAGATCACGCAGGTGAACCCCTGTTCGCGGATCCAGATGATCTCCTCCTGCCGGCGGACCCGCCGGTGGTTGGCGCCGTAGCCGCCGGGGCGCTCGCACACGGCCAGGCGATCCTTGAGGACCCAGGAGAAGTTCCGGGGTCGGATCCCCTGGGCCCACTTGCCCTTCATCGCCACGGTGCCTCGCTCCTGCTCACGCGGCGTCCCGCCGCTCGATCGACTCCGCCAGCACCCGGCGCGCCTCCAGGGTGGGCGCCACGTCGTGGACCCGCACCATCCCCGCGCCCCGGGCCATGGCCCAGGTCGCGGTGGCCAGCGAGCCCTCCCTGCGGTCGCCGGCCGGCGCCGGGCCGTCCAGCCCGTCCGAGCGGCCCAGGACCTGGCCCAGGAAGCCCTTGCGGCTGGTGCCCACCACGACCGGCCACCCGGTCGCGACCAGGACCTCGATCCGGGCCAGCAGCGCCCAGTTGTGGGCAGCGGTCTTGCCGAAGCCGATCCCCGGGTCGATCCAGACCTCGGCCACGCCGGCCGCCCGGGCCCGCTCGGCCCGGGCCACCAGGAGGTCGCGCACCTCGGACACAACGTCGTGGTAGCGGGGCGCGTCCTGCATCGTGGCCGGATCTCCCTGCATGTGCATGGCGATCCACCCGACGCCCAGCTCGGCGGCCAGGTCGCCCAGCGCCGCGCCGACGTCGTTGAGCAGGGTCGCCCCGGCGCGCACCGCGGCCCGGGCCACCGCCGCGTGGCGGGTGTCCACCGAGACGGCCAGCCCGTCGGCGGCCAGGGCCTCGACCACCGGCACCACCCGGCGCAGCTCCTCGGCCGGGTCGACCGGCGCCGCGCCCGGCCGGGTCGACTCGCCGCCCACGTCGATCCAGTCGGCACCCTCGGTGGCCAGGGCACGACCGTGGGTGACCGCCGCGTCCGGGTCGAGGTACCGGCCCCCGTCGCTGAACGAGTCGGGCGTGACGTTGACGACGCCCATGACCATCACACCCATCGCACCAGTGTACCGACCGCTTCTCACGGCCTCCCGTGCACGACGGTGCAATTCGGTGCGCTACGTGCCGCGATGCCCCTGGATGAACCGCATCGCCTCCTCGCGGGTGGCGACGTTCTGCCGGAACAGGCCGCGCACCGCCGAGGTCACCGTGGTCGACCCGGCCTTCTGCACGCCCCGCATCGACATGCACAGGTGCTCGGCCTCGATGACCACCATCACGCCCCGTGGCTCGAGGGTCGACTCGACCGCGTCGGCGATCTGGACGGTCAGCTTCTCCTGGACCTGGAGCCGCCGGCTGTACCCCTCGACCAGCCGGGCGATCTTGGACAGCCCGGTGATCCGCCCGTCCTTGCCCGGGATGTAGGCCACGTGGGCCCGACCGCTGAAGGGGACCATGTGGTGCTCGCACAGCGAGTAGAGCGGGATGTCGCGCACCATGACCATCTCGTCGTGGTGGGCGTCGAAGGTCACCGTCAGGTGCTCGGCCGGGTCGAGGTGGATGCCCTCGCAGATCTCCGCGTACATGCGGGCCACCCGGGAGGGGGTGTCGCGCAGGCCGTCGCGGGTCGGGTCCTCGCCGATCGCCTCGAGGATCTCCCGGACCGCCCGCTCGATGCGGGGCAGGTCGACGGGCGTCACGGCACGGGCGTCGGTCGTCTGGGTCATGGCGGGGTGGCGTCAGGTGCCGCTGGGGCGGGCCTGGCGGAGGTTGCGCCAGCGGAAGCGGCGGCGCACGACGCCCTCGGGGGCCGGCGCCGGGGCCGGGGCGGGCGCCGTCTCGACCGCGTTGGCCGACGCGCCCGCGCCGACCAGCTCGGGCACCGTCGGGAGCGGGTCGGGGTCGGGATCGGCACCGGGGGGCATCTCGATGCCGCTGCCCTTGTCGATCTCGCCGAAGACCGCGGCCAGCTCGACGTCGTCGAGCGTCTCGTGCTCGACCAGCCGGTCGGCCAGCAGGTCCAGGGCGGCCCGGTGGGTGGTCAGGATCGCACGGGCCCGTTCGTGGGCGGTGTCGATCAGCCGGCGCACCTCGGCGTCGATCGTGCCGCCCACCGAGGGCGAGTAGGTCGCCTCGTGGCCGAAGTCCCGGCCCAGGAAGACCTCGCCCCGGTCCTTGCCCAGCCGCTGGGGGCCGAGCAGGTCGCTCATCCCGTACTGGGTGACCATGGCCCGGGCGATGTCGGTGCAGCGCTCGATGTCGTCGCTGGCCCCGGTGGTGATCTCGCCGAAGACGATCTCCTCGGCGGTGCGCCCGCCCAGCAGCATCGCCATCATGTCCTCGAGCTCGGCCCGGGTCCGCAGGTACTTGTCCTCGGTGGGCAGGGCCAGCGTCCAGCCCAGGGCGCGGCCCCGGCTCACGATCGACACCTTGTGGATCGGGTCGGTGCCCCGCAGGACGTGGCCGACCAGGGCGTGACCGCCCTCGTGGGTGGCGATGACCCGCTTCTCCTCCTCGGACATGACCCGGTTCTTGCGCTCCGGCCCGGCCAGGACGCGGTCGATCGCCGCCTCCAGCTCGTCGTTGCCGATCAGCGTGAGGCTGCGGCGGGCCGCGAGCAGCGCGGCCTCGTTCATCAGGTTGGCCAGGTCGGCCCCGGTGAAGCCCGGCGTGCGGCGGGCGACCACGTCGAGGCGGACGGTCGGCTCCAGCGGCTTGCCCTTGGCGTGCACGGCCAGGATGGCCTTACGACCCTCCAGGTCGGGCTGGTCGACCACGATCTGGCGGTCGAAGCGGCCCGGCCGCAGCAGGGCCGGATCCAGGATGTCGGGCCGGTTGGTGGCCGCGATCATGATCACGCCGGTGCGGGCGTCGAACCCGTCCATCTCGACGAGCATCTGGTTGAGCGTCTGCTCCCGCTCGTCGTGGCCGCCGCCCATGCCCGCACCGCGGTGCCGGCCCACGGCGTCGATCTCGTCCACGAACACGATGGCCGGCGCGGCGGCCTTGGCCTGCTCGAACAGGTCGCGGACCCGGCTGGCCCCCACGCCCACGAACATCTCGACGAAGTCGGACCCCGAGATGCTGAAGAACGGCACGCCGGCCTCGCCGGCCACCGCCCGGGCCAGCAGGGTCTTGCCCGTGCCGGGGGGCCCGTAGAGGAGCACGCCCTTGGGGATCTTGGCCCCAATGGCCTGGAAGCGGGCCGGGTTCTGGAGGAAGTCCTTGATCTCCTGGAGCTCCTCGACGGCCTCGTCGGCACCGGCCACGTCGGCGAAGGTCACCCGGGGCTCGTCCTTGGAGACCTGCCGGGCCTTCGACTTGCCGAACTGCATGACCCGGCTGCCGCCGCCCTGCATCGAGTTGATGAGGAAGAAGAAGGCGCCGAAGAGCAGCAGCAGCGGCAGGATGCTGAGCAGGAGCGACGTCCAGAACGGCTGCTGCTGCTGGTCGACCTCGACCTCGATCGGCGGGTCGGCGTCGCCCAGCTCGGTGGCCAGCTCGTCGGCGAACTCGGCCGGGTAGCTGACCTTGAACTCCCGCCCGTCGCGCAGCTCGCCGACGATCTCGTTCGAACGGTCCTTGATGGTGGCCGACTCGACCTCGCCCTCGGCGATGGCCGAGCGCAGCTCGGTGAGCGACAGGCGGTCCGGCGGGTCGCCCTGGCGCAACCACTGGAGGGCGAACAGGAGCGCCACGGCGCCCAGCAGCGCGTAGATGACCGTGGCACGGGAGGGACGTCGCACGATGCGCGAAAGGCTACCGGGTCGACCCCACGGACCATCCGGCGCCCGCCACCAGCCCCACGGTCAGGCCGGCCCCTCGTACACGCAGACGTAGGGCAGGTTGCGGTAGCGCTCGGCGATGTCCAGGCCGTAGCCGATGACGAACTTGGGCGGGATCCGGAACCCGACGTAGCGCAGGTCGTCGTCGGTCTTCTGGAGGCCCTCGCGCACCAGCAGGGCGCAGACCTCCAGGCTGGCCGGCCCCCGGGCCTGGAGCGCCTTGCGCAGGTAGGAGAGGGTCAGGCCCGAGTCGACGATGTCCTCGACGATCAGCACGTCGCGGCCGGTCAGGTCGATGTCGAGGTCCTTGACGATCCGCACCACGCCCGAGGTGCGGGTGGCGTTCCCGTAGGAGGAGACGGCCATGAAGTCGATCTCGAGGGGCAGGGCGATCCGGCGGGCCAGGTCGGTCATGAACATCATGGCGCCCTTGAGGACGCCGATGAGCAGCGGCTCGCGGCCCGTGTAGTCGGCGGTGATGGCCGCGCCCAGCTCGGCGATCCGGGCGGCCAGGGCGGCTTCGTCGACGACGATCTCGCCCAGGTCG
>JBFWTJ010000206.1:0-7357 GCA_050247895.1 Acidimicrobiia bacterium | reverse complement strand
GCGCACAGGTGGGCCCACGCCAGGCCGTTCAGAACGTCGCCCTCCCGCCCGAGCAGTCTCAGGCCATCGACGCCGCCTGGACGCACCTGTCGGTCCAGTGGACCGCCGAGGAAGTCGCCGAGCGCCTCCGTGCGGCCGTACGAGGCCTCACGGTGCCCGGCAACGAACAAACCCCCGACGATCTGGCGATCGTCGGGGGTTTGAAACAGACGTTGATGGTGGGCGCAAAGGGACTCGAACCCCTGACCTCTGCCGTGTGAAGGCGGTCCGGCGCCCTGGTCGCATGTCACCTGATCGCGTTTCCCCTGGTCAGGCGTGCTGCCGGGTGATGCTCAGTACCCCTCCGTACCGGCCTGTTTCGAGGCGCCCGCGGGTTTTTCGCGGGGCGCGTCAGCCCCGTCCCCATCGTCCCCCTTGATCGGGACCATCGCCGAATGCCGCCCGGTTCGGGGGTCAGCTCCGGCCCCGAACCGGGCGGGACGCACGGTCGCGCCGTGCGTCCCGGTGGGTCAGACCACTGTCAGGGTCAAGGTGGCCTGGTAGGTGCCCGGCGGGGTCGCCGTCGGGGCCACCAAGTGCAGATCCGCATCCAGCCGAGCCGAGCCCCGCCCGGCTCCGGCCGGGGCCGACCCCAGCGCCGCCGAGACGCCGAGGCCGTCACCGGCCTCGAAGCCCGGAACCACCAGACCACCCGGCACCACCCCCTGCTCCGCGCTCTGGGCCAGGACCCGAGGCAGCCAGCCCAGGTAGCGAGCCGCGAGGCTCCCGCCACCGGTGGTGAAGTCACTGGTCTGGGCCGACACCACCCACCCCGGCGCCCCGCTGCGGGTATCGGTCACCGTGACCGGCCGCAGGGTCCCGGTCGACTCCCACCGATCCCCACCGACCGCCAGCGCGAACGGGCCCATCGTGACCACCCGGTCATCGGGGTCGACACTCACCACCAGCGCCCCCTGGGACTCGTCCAACGTGGCCACGATCGTCTGTGACAACCCACCCGGGCCGGGGTCGGTGACCGCGACCGGATCGGACGCCGCCGACGCCGCCGACGAACCGACCTCGTTCGTCGCAACCACACTCGCGGTCCAGGTCCCGGCCGGAACCTCGGTGAAGGTCACCGACGTGGCGTCGGCTGCCGCATCCTGGGTGAGCGGGTCACCCTCGGCCGGGGTCAGCGTCACGGTGTACCCGGTGAGCGGCGAGCCACCGTCAGCGGGAGCCGCCCACGACACCGTCACCGAGGAACCATCCACCGTCGCGCCCGGCTGCGCGGGCGCTTCCGGCGCGGTCGCCACCGGGCCACCGCCGGCCCCGACCTCCAGCGTCACCGCCGGCGACGGCCCATAGCCGAGCTGCCCGTTGGGCTTGATCAGCGAGACCCGGTACTGCGCACCGTCATCGGCCGCCGCAGCAGCGAAGGACAGCTCCGCAGCGGTCTCACCCTCGACCACCGTCCACTCCTCGGCACCGGCGGCCTGGCGCTCCCAGCGGTGTGTGGTGAGCACGGTGGGGCCGTTCAGCGGCAGGGTGCGAGTGAGGATCACGGCGTCGCCCTCGGTCACCGAGGTGGTGCCGGTGATGGTCGGCTGCTGGCGTGCGGCGGCGCCGTGGTCGTCCTCAAGGATGGTCACCGGTGCAGTGGCCTTGGACTCCTTGCCCTCCTCGGCGTAGTCGAGCAGCACCCGGACCTCGACGCCGTCGATCGCCTGCTCAGCGGTCAGCGTGTGGCTGGTGCCGGTCGCACCGGGGAACGGGGCCCAGTCGGCGCCGGGCCACCTCCACTGCCACTGCAGCTCGTCGCCCTCGCCGGGAACCGGGAAGACAGTGAGGTTCAGATTGACGTTGTCGCCCTGGTGATAGTGACCGGCGAGCGCCGCCAGGAAGAACAGCTGCGCGTCGGGATCGTCGGTGACGAACACTCGATAGGAATCGGAGATGCCCACGATGCTGCTACCGCCACCAGCGGCGGAGTTCGGGCTCTGATCGACCCAACCGGGCTTGGTGAGGACGACCCGGAGATAGCCCCCGTCGTGATCCGCGGCGTTCAGCTCCTCCACGACCGAAGCGGGAATGCTGTCGTCCACTCCCCACGTGGTCCCGGAGTCGACAGGGCCAGTGAAGTCCGAACCCTTCTTGAACTGCCACCTGGCCTCCAGACCCGCGCCGGAGCGATCCGGGTACACCGTCGCCTCGAGCTCCGCGGTCTCGCCCTCGAAATACAGCTCATGCAGTCCGGAGATCTGGATCTCAGGATCCTGGATGCTCGTGACAGTGACCGGCGCCGACTGGCGGACCACCTGGCCGTCCTTGAGCACGCGCACCGCGAAGGCGAAGGTGCCGTCGTAAGTGCGTGACTGCCGCGTCACTTCGAGGACGTGTTCCTCTGGATAGGCGAACCAGAACCGGTACTGGTACTGGGCGCCGGTGACGCTCCAAGTGGTGCCCGAGGTGGCGGCCTTCCGCACGAACTGGAAGGTCTCGCCCTCGGCGAGCTGGAGGTTCGATGCTTCCAGCCGGAAGGTATCGCCCGCGATGAACACGAACTCATCGCCCAACATCGACAGCTCCGGGTTGTTGACACCGACCGATACCGGAGTCCAGTCGCTCTGCGCGACCACAATCCCGGATTCGAGCACGGCCACGCTCAGCTCGAAACCGTGGTCCGCCGCGGCGATCACGCGGGAGTAGCCAAGCGCCGTCGAGGTCTGCAACGTCATCCCGGTAATCGAGGAACCGACCGGCCGCCAGTACCAGCGATATTGCTGCCCGTCCCCCAGCGGGTAACCAACGACGGTCGCGGTCAGGGTGTCGCCGACCTCGTAGGACGCCTGCACGCCGGTGATGCTGAACGGCACGCCGCCTTCATCGGTGACCGTCACCGTCACGGCCTCCGAAGCCGACGCGGTCGCGTAGTTGGCGACCTTCGGCACGAAGTGCGCCGTGATGCTGTGGGTGCCGATGCCCAGGACCGTGGTCTCCAGTTCGGCATCGCCGTCGGTGACCTCGCTGTGGCCGAGGACGGTGGCGCCGTTGCGGAACTCGACATAGCCTTCGACGCTGGCCGGGCTCACGGTGGCGTGGAGCTCGATCGGGGTGCCCTCGACCACCGTCGACTCGCCCTCGACGTGCAGGGCGGTGTTGGTGGTGACCTGCTCCGCGAGCGGGCCGGCGACGAAGGTGTAGGTCTGGGTGTCGGTGACCGTCCCGCCGCCCACTGTGGTCGCGGTTGCGGTGACGGTGAGCTGGTAGGTGCCAGGCTGGGTGAAGGCCCAGTTGGCGTGCATGTGGGTGCCGATGGGGCGGGAGAAGGACTTGTGGTCCTCGTCCGAGGACCACAGGCGCTCCTGGATGCCGCCGAAGGAGTCGGTGGTCCATACCTCGACATCGCCGGGGCCGGTCACGCTGTCCAGGGTGAGGGTGATCTGCCCGTCCAGGACTCCGCCGGGGACGTACTCGGTGGAGAACCCGGGCCAGACCACGCCGTCCTTGCGGGTCTGGGGTGCGAGCCAGACGGTCGAGCCGGTCGGGGCGACGAACTCGGCGCCGGGCCAGGAGTCGTAGCGGGCGAGGTCGTTGACGTGGACGAGGATGCCGTCGGCGGGGAACCGTACCCCGAGGTTCCCGTCGACGTCGGCCTTCGCGCCGAGGGTGAAGTCTCCGTCGTCCCAGAACGTGGCGATCGTGTCGGAGTGCTCGGTCCCCAGCACCCGGTACTCGTGCGGTGCCGGGGCGGGGCCCTCAGCCGCGTGGGCGACGCTGCCGCCGAGCAGGTCGGGCAGCAGCACCCCGGCAGCCAGCGCCGCGACCACGACCAGCGCGAACCACCGCCGCGGCCCACTTCCCGCAGCCAGGAATCGAAAGGGGGAACCTGCCAGGTCACGCATCATCGGGTCTCGGCCTACCGCTCATGCCACGCGCTCGCGCAGCCGTGGGTTGATGGACGCCGAGTCCACGCGACTCGCTCTCGCCCTACTGGGTCTGAGTCTTATTCTTGTTCGACAGGGCTGTCAACTTCGTCGACCCGGTGGGTCACCGGGCTGGTCAGCCGCTGGGGCGTTGGTTGCCCGTGGGGCGGAGGGGGTATGTCGCTACAGGCCGATCCCGAGTCCGAGGTCGTGGTCGGGTTGGCGGTGCTGGACGGCTTCGAGGCGTTCGATCAGCATGAGGGGTTCGATGGTGGTGGCCCATTCTCGTTGCTGGAGGTGGTCGACGGGCCGGTGCCGGAGCTGGTCGGGGTCGAGCCCCCAGCGTTCGCGGTAGGCCTCGATCCGCCCGGCACCTCGGTCTCACCCCCAACCAGGTCGTCGCCTTCAACCTCGCCCGCGCCCGCGAGTGGCGGGGCTGGACCCAGGACCAGGCCGCCGAAGCCCTCGAACCGTTCCTTGGCAAGCGGTGGTCCAAGGCCAGCGTGTCCCAAGCCGAGCGCTCGGTCGCCGGCCGTCACATCCGCCAGTTCGACATCGACGAGCTGGTCGCCTTCGCCCGCGCCTTCGACCTGCCCATCGGCTGGTTCCTGCTTCCACCCCCGCCCTGGGCGCAGCCCGGCGTGCCGGTCAAGCTCGACACTCCCGACGCCGGCGAGTTCGGCCACACCCTCGGCATCCTCATCGACCTCGTGTTCGGCACCCCCGAGCACCAAGGCCTGCTCGCCGCCCGCCTGGAAGCGTTCCTGGAGCAGAACGGCGACCTCCCCCTCGCCGAGCACCAAGAGCGCATCCAAGCCCTCGTGCGCGCCAAGACCGCCGCCCTCGCCACCTCGGCCCTCGATGACCTGGAGCACTGGCAGACGATGCTGCGCGGCCTCGCCAACCAGCTCGAAGACCTCGAAGCCCGAGCCCGCCGCGCCGCAGCCGCGGAGCTCGACATCGACCCGACGTAGAAGGGGAACGACATGGGTCACATCCGCAAGCTCCCCAACGGTCGGTTCGAGACGCGCTATCGCGCTCCTGACGGGAAGGAGCGCTCGAAGCGGTTCGCGACCCGACGTGATGCCAGGGCTCACCTCGATCAGGTCGGCGTCGACCGTCGAGTCGGGACGTGGCACGACCCCCGAGCGGGCCGCACGCTGCTGGCTGAGTGGGTGCGCCAGTGGGAGGGCACGAGCGTCCATCTCCGGGCCTCGTCGCGGGCTCGGGACGCGTCCTACCTTCGCAACCACGTCCTGCCGCGGTTCGGTCCCATGCGCCTCGATGCGATCGCGGTGGTCGACGTGCGCGAGTGGGTCGCCGACCTCAGCGGCAGCGGCTTGGCGCCGGCGACGGTGCAGAAGGCGTACCAGACGCTCAGCAAGATCCTCCGGGGCGCGGTCGACGCCGGGCTCCTCGCACAATCGCCGTGCCGTGGCGTGGACCTCCCGCGCATCGAGCGGGAGGAGATGCGCTTCCTCGACCCCGAGCAGATCGCGGCGCTGGCGGCCGGCATCGACAAGCGGTACCGGGCGATGGTCCTGCTCGGCGGCTACGGGGGCCTCCGGCTCGGCGAGCTGGCCGGGCTGCGCCGCTCTCGCGTCGATCTCGCCGTCGGGCGGGTGGAGGTCGCGGAGGTCGTCGTGGAGGTTCGCGGCCATCACCAGTTCGGTCCGCCCAAGACGAGGGCCGGGCGACGGTCGGTGCCCCTGCCTCGACTCGTGGTCCAGGCGCTCAAGGCGCACGTGGCCGACCTCGAACCCGATGCGTTCGTCTTCGCGGCGCCGAACGGTGGCCCGATGCGGGCGAGCCAGTTCCGCCGTCGCTTCTGGCAACCGGCGGCGGTCGCAACCGGGCTCGGCGACTGGAAGCGGGCCGAGCCGGGGCCGGGCGAGGACGAGGGCGCCATCGTGGGCTACGCCGGGCTGCGCATCCACGATCTCCGGCACACAGCGGTCGCGCTCTGGATCGCGGCCGGAGCCAACCCCAAGCAGATCGCGGCGTGGGCCGGGCACACCTCGGTCTCGGTCGTGCTCGACCGCTACGGGCACCTGTTCGAGGGCCACGAGACCGCCGTCCTGTCCCAGCTCGACAGCCTCGCTCGGCAGGGTTCGTCGACATCCGGCGCCACGGCGAAGCGGCCCGGCGAACCCGCGCTGCGCGTCGCCCGACGGCTGAGCGCTTGACCTGCCCCGGTCCTGAACGCCGGAGCAT
The DNA here is from genome assembly GCA_050247895.1 of Acidimicrobiia bacterium. Taxonomy (GTDB): domain Bacteria; phylum Actinomycetota; class Acidimicrobiia; order Acidimicrobiales; family VFJN01; genus CAVPEW01. The sequence continues at coordinate 1,238 of JBFWTJ010000206.1, read as the reverse complement.
GTCGACGGCGGTCGGGACGTAGACTTGCCAGCGTGGTCCTGACCGTCGATCTCCCGGCTGATGTGCTCCGTCGCCTTGAGGCGGAAGCGGCCAGGCGCGGGGTCACGGTCGACACGCTGGCCGCGGAGCTGATGGCCGAGCTGGCCGACAGGCTGCCTGCCGAAGCTGGCCCGGCCGATGCCGAGCTCGATGACGCCGAAGGGTTCTTCGGGTTCGTCCCGTTCCCCAAGCGCGGCTCTCGGGTCACCAACGAGATCATCGACCGGCTCCGCGACGAGCTGCTTGCGTGAGGGCGCTGCTCGACGTCAACGTGCTGCTCGCGCTCCTGGACGAGGAGCACGACGACCACGATCGAGCCCGCACCTGGCTGGGCTCGGAGGTTGCCCACGGCTGGGCGTCCTGTCCGATCACGCAGAACGGTTTCGTGCGGATCATCAGCCAGCCCGCCTACCCGAGCCCAGTCCCGGTCGCTGGGGCCATCGAACGGTTGTCGCGTGCCTGTGCTACGGAGCACCACGAGTTCTGGCCGTGCGCCGTCAGCGTCCTCGACCCCACCGCGGTCGACCCGGCGCGGTCCTCGGCCCCAAGCAGGTGACCGACGTCTACCTCCTCGCCACCGCAGTGGCCGGCGGCGGCCGGTTCGCCACCTTCGACACGGGCGTGTCGCTGTCAGCGGTCCCTGGAGCCACCACGGCCCACCTGGCCGTCATCTGAAGCCTGGCACCCCTGACGGGAATAGGGCATTCCCTATATGGTCGTGGGCATGGCGACCGCTCCGAGCTCTTCTCTCCTGGCGTCTCTGCCGCCGAGCCCGGGTGACCTCATCCGCGAGCGCCGTATCGAACTCGGTCTGACCCAGGCGGAGCTGAGCAGGCTGGCCGGGATCGCGCAGGGCGACATCAGCAAGATCGAGAACGGCCACCTCGACGCTCGCTGGTCGACGGTCAAGCGGCTGTCCGACGCGCTGGAGTCGGTCCGGGAGCCCAAGACGAGCCTGGCCAGCGGCGGCTACCGGCGCACCAAGCCGGCGCCGGCCGGCGAGCGCTGGCAGCCGAGCGGCAAGGCGAAGCGCACCGTCACGCGCCGCAGGTGATCCTCCGGCCGGCGCGAGCCGGCTGGCTGCCGGTGCGTTCGCTCGCGTGCCGCTTCGGGCTGTCGCCTGCCGTCGTGGGTCGTTCGGTGTCATGGCCCGGTACCCGTGTGACGGAGTGGCTCCGGTAGTCGTGTGACGCGGTGGG